>NZ_CP159534.1:3622003-3923837 GCF_040529335.1 Streptomyces sp. HUAS MG91
ACACCGCCTTCCGTCCGAGTCTCTCGGTATGACGTATGCCACAGGCAAGTACGGGGACATCGAGGAACTGCGCGGCCGGGCGGTGGAGCTGCGGCGCCGGGGGCTCAGCGTCCGTCAGATCCGCGACGAACTCGGTGTTCGCAACAAGGAACTACTCAGTCGGCTCCTGCGGGGCGAGCCCGCTCCGGAGTGGACGAAGCGCCCGAGAGCCAAGGACGACCTCAAAGAGCGCGCACGGGAGCTCCGCCGCCAGGGCTGGACGTACCGCCGGATCCAGGCCGAGCTGGGCTGCTCGAAGAGTTCGGTGTCGCTCTGGGTACGGGATCTGCCGCACCCGGTCCCCGAGCGGACACCGGAGGAGCAGCGAGCGGCCATGAACGCGGGCCTCGCCGAGCTGCGGGCGGCCCAGGACCGCGAGCGGCAGGCGACCAAGCGCACCGCCGCAGCCGCCGTCGGCGAACTCTCGGACCGCGAACTGTTCCTCCTGGGAGTCGGCCTGTACTGGGCCGAGGGCACCAAGGACAAGCCTCACGTGCGCCGCGAGATCGTCGAGTTCGTGAACAGCGACCCCGACGTGATCACGCTATACGTCGCCTGGCTCGACCTCCTGAAAGTCGACCGCGACCGGCTGCGCTGCCGGGTCATGATCCACGAGACCGCCGACGTGGACGCCGCCGAACGCTACTGGGCCGACATCGCCGGCGTCCCCCCTCACCGTTTCGGTAAATCGGTGCTCAAGAAGAACAACCCCGCGACCGTCCGCAAGAACGTAGGGGACACCTATCGGGGATGCCTCACCATCCGGGTGCGACAAGGAGCCGACCTGTACCGTCGCATCGAAGGCTCTTGGTGCGGCATAGTGTTGGGAGCCCGGCCGAGGAACTGACGTAATGTCCGATCTCGGTCGAAATAATCCCCTGTGGTGTAATTGGCAGCACTGTGGCTTTTGGTGCCATCTGTCCGGGTTCGAGTCCTGGCGGGGGAGCGCTGCTCGGTTCGGGTCCTGACCGCATCGGTCGGGACCCGCCCTTATTTCCACGCTCAAACCCCCCGGTATCCTGCGAATGTCCACCCCACATCGCATCCAGAGCCGAAGGGCACCCCCGTGAGCAGCGCCTCGAACCCGGCCGCCGTAGTCGTTCTCGCCGCGGGTGAGGGCACCCGCATGAAATCGGCCACCCCCAAAGTCCTCCACGAGCTCTGTGGCCGCTCGCTCGTCGGCCACGTACTGGCCGCCGCACGGGAGTTGAGCCCGGAGCGGCTCGTCGTGGTCGTCGGGCACGAGCGCGAGAAGGTCACCGCGCACCTGAACACGATCGACGCCGACGCCCGCACCGCGGTGCAGCTCGAGCAGAACGGCACGGGCCACGCCGTCCGCACCGGCCTGGAGGACATCGACCCGGCCGGCTCCCTCGACGGCACCGTGATCGTGGTCTGCGGCGACACGCCGCTGCTCACCGGCGGCACCCTGACCGACCTGGCCGCCACCCACGCCGCGGACGGCAACGCCGTGACGGTGCTGACCGCCGAGGTCCCCGACGCGACCGGCTACGGCCGCATCGTGCGCGAGGAGGGCACCGGCGCGGTGACCGCGATCGTCGAGCACAAGGACGCCACCGAGGCGCAGCGCGCGATCAGCGAGATCAACTCGGGCGTCTTCGCCTTCGACGGCCGTCTCCTGGCGGACGCCCTGAAGAAGGTCCGTACGGACAACAGCCAGGGCGAGGAGTACCTGACCGACGTCCTCGGCATCCTGCGCGAGGCCGGTCACCGGGTCGGGGCGTCGGTCGCCCGCGACCACCGTGAGATCGCCGGGATCAACAACCGCGTCCAGCTGTCCGAGGCCGGCCGCATCCTGAACGACCGGCTGCTGGAGCGCGCGATGCTCGACGGCGTCACGGTCGTCGACCCCGCGAGCACCTTCGTCGACGTCCAGGTCACCTTCGAGCGGGACGCCACGGTCCTGCCCGGCACGCAGCTGCACGGCACGACGCACCTCGCCGAGGGCGCGGTCGTCGGCCCGAACACCCGGCTGACGAACACGGTGGTGGGCGCGGGCGCCCGGGTCGACAACACGGTGGCGTACGACTCGGAGATCGGCGCGCAGGCGTCGGTCGGCCCGTTCGCGTACCTGCGCCCCGGCACACGCCTCGGCCTCAAGTCCAAGATCGGTACGTACGTCGAGACCAAGAACGCGACGATCGGCGACGGCACGAAGGTCCCGCACCTGTCCTACGTGGGTGACGCGACGATCGGTGACTTCACCAACATCGGTGCCGCCAGCGTCTTCGTGAACTACGACGGCGAGAGCAAGCACCACACGACGGTGGGGTCGCACTGCAAGACCGGATCGGACAACATGTTTGTGGCGCCTGTCACGGTCGGGGACGGTGCGTACACCGCCGCGGGCTCGGTGATCACGAAGGACGTACCGGCCGGTTCGCTGGCCGTGGCCCGGGGCCAGCAAAGGAATATCGAGGGTTGGGTGGCCCGTAAGCGTCCCGGGAGCGCGGCCGCGAAGGCGGCCGAAGCCGCTGCTCGGGAGCCCGGCAGCGAGGGCTGACCGGAAACAGGTGCGTCCGACACGGCGTACCGTGATAGGTGCACACGATTCGCCTGGCTCGCTGCTATAGGGACGCGCGGGCAGCTGCGGCGGACGAACTCGTCTGAGGAGACTAGTGCTGTGACCGGGATCAAGACGACCGGCGAGAAGAAGCTGATGCTCTTCTCCGGCCGCGCCCACCCCGAGCTTGCCGAGGAGGTCGCGCACCAGCTCGGTGTCGGGATCGTTCCGACCAAGGCTTTCGACTTCGCCAACGGTGAGATCTACGTCCGCTACCAGGAGTCCGCTCGTGGCGCCGACTGCTTCCTGATCCAGAGCCACACGGCTCCGATCAACAAGTGGATCATGGAGCAGCTCATCATGATCGACGCGCTGAAGCGCGCGTCGGCCCGCTCCATCACCGTCATCGTGCCGTTCTACGGTTACGCGCGGCAGGACAAGAAGCACCGCGGACGTGAACCGATCTCGGCGCGTCTGATCGCGGACCTGCTGAAGACGGCGGGTGCCGACCGGATCCTGACGATCGACCTGCACACGGACCAGATCCAGGGCTTCTTCGACGGCCCGGTGGACCACCTGTTCGCGCTGCCGATCCTGGCGGACTACGTGGGTGCGAAGGTCGACCGCGACAAGCTGACGGTGGTCTCGCCGGACGCCGGCCGCGTGCGCGTCGCCGACCGCTGGTGCGACCGTCTGGGCGCGCCGCTGGCGATCGTCCACAAGCGCCGTGACAAGGACGTCGCGAACCAGGTGACCGTGCACGAGGTCGTCGGTGACGTGAAGGGCCGGGTCTGCGTCCTGGTGGACGACATGATCGACACCGGTGGCACGATCTGCGCCGCCGCGGACGCCCTGTTCGCGCACGGCGCCGAGGACGTCATCGTGACGGCGACGCACGGTGTGCTGTCGGGTCCGGCGGCGGACCGTCTGAAGAACTCGAAGGTGAGCGAGTTCGTCTTCACGAACACGCTGCCGACGCCGAACGAGCTGGAGCTCGACAAGATCACGGTCCTGTCGATCGCTCCGACGATCGCCTCCGCGGTGCGCGAGGTCTTCGAGGACGGCTCGGTCACCAGCCTCTTCGAGGGCGAAGCCTGATCACGCCGTAGAAGATCCATTTGGGTGCGGCCTTCCTCTCCGGGTAATCTGTTGAAGTTGCTCGGCGAGGGAGGCCGCTCTTCTGTTCTCAGAGGATGCGGCGGTCCGTTATCGACGCGCTCTTCGTAGCAGGCCGTTCGTGGCCGGGTGACCTTTCCCCCGAGAGATCTACGAGGAGTTGAGAGCACATGTCCGAGGTCAAGCTCGCCGCTGAGACCCGTTCCGAGTTCGGCAAGGGTGCCGCCCGCCGCATCCGCCGTGAGAACAAGGTTCCCGGTGTGGTCTACGGCCACGGTGCCGACCCGGTCCACATCACGCTGCCGGGCCACGAGCTGCTGCTCGCCCTGCGCACCCCGAACGTCCTGCTGTCCCTGGACATCGACGGCAAGAACGAGCTGGCGATCCCGAAGGCCGTGCAGCGTGACCCGCTGAAGGGCTTCCTGGAGCACGTCGACCTGCTCCTCGTGAAGCGCGGCGAGAAGGTCACCGTCGAGCTCCCCATCGTCGTCGAGGGCGAGCTGGCCCCGGGTGCGAACCTGCTGGAGCACGTCCTGAACACGCTGGCCGTCGAGACCGAGGCCACGCACATCCCCGAGTCGGTCACCATCTCCGTGGCCGGCCTGGACGCCGGTGACTCGGTGATCGCCAAGGACGTCGAGCTGCCCAAGGGCACCACGCTGGCCGTCGACGAGGACGCCGTCGTCCTCCAGGTCCTGGCCGCGCAGGCCGAGGAGGCCCCGGCCGAGGGTGCCGAGGGCGACGAGGCCGCCGCGGAGGCCTGAGCCGTCTAGTTTTTTCGACGCTCTGTACGGGGTGGTGGGCCGAGCCCACCACCCCGTTCGGCTCTCTTCCCCCGCTCCCCTGATCCCGAAAGAAGGCTCATGTCCGACGAGAACGCTCCCTGGCTCATCGCCGGGCTGGGCAACCCCGGTCCCGAGTACGCGATGAACCGGCACAACGTCGGTTTCATGGTGGCCGATCTGCTGGCCCGGCGGATGGGCGCCAAGTTCAAGCGGGCGACCAAGGGGCAGGCGCAGGTCGTGGAGGGGCGGATCGGCCCGCCCGGGCCCGCCAACCGCCGGGTGATCCTCGCCAAGCCGATGTCGTACATGAACGTCTCGGGCGGGCCGGTGACGGCGCTGCGCGACTTCTACAAGGTGCCGACGGACCGCATCGTGGCCGTCCACGACGAGCTGGACATCGACTACGGGGTGCTGCGGCTGAAGCTGGGCGGCGGCGACAACGGGCACAACGGGCTGAAGTCGATGACCAAGGCGATGGGCCCCGGCTATCACCGGGTGCGGTTCGGGATCGGGCGGCCGCCGGGCCGCATGCAGGTCGCGGACTTCGTGCTGAAGGACTTCTCGTCGGCGGAGCGCAAGGAGCTGGACTACTTCGTGGACCGGGCGGCCGACGCGGTCGAGGCGCTGGTCACGGAAGGGCTGGAGCGCGCCCAGTCCTCGTACAACAGTTGATCGTGTACGACAGTTGACCGTTGACGGGTTCATGGCCAAGGATCCCGGCCATGGCTTCAGCGGTGTCGGTCTCGCGGCAGGTCGTGTCGGCGGCTCTTGCCCTGCTTCTGCTGGTCGCGGGGTTCTGGGCGTCCTGGGGGACGGCTCAGCACGTGATCTTCCAGACGGGTCGGGAGCACGGTCACGTGCTGCTGGACCGGTGTGACGGCGGGACGTGCGGCGGGGCGTTCGAGCCGTCCGCCGAGGGGCCGGTGCGCACCCCGAAGGTGACGATGGACCGCTCGGTCGGCGAGAAGAAGGGCGCCCGGCTGCCCGTGGTGATCAAGCCGGACACGGCGCAGGCCGTGCGGGTCGGTCCGGCCGGGTTCTTCAAGGCGTGGATCCCGCTGGGCGGGGCGCTGCTGCTGGCGTCGGTGGTGATCGCGGGCGGGATGCGCCACCGGCGCCTCGCGTGGATCACGGGAGGCGCCGGGGCGGTTCTGCTGTCGGCGGCCTGGGCCACCCTGAGTCTCTAGGTCAGCCGGTGTTGCGCAGGCCGGCCGCGACTCCGTTGACGGTGAGGAGCAGGGCGCGGGCCAGCGTCGGGTCCGGCTCCTCGCCCGCCTCGGCGGCGTCGCGCTGCCGCTTGAGCAGGGCGACCTGGAGGTAGGAGATCGGGTCGAGGTAGGCGTCGCGGATGGAGAACGTCTGCTTCAGGACCGGCTGGGTGTCGAGGAGTTCGGCGCCTCCGGTGATCCGCAGGACCTCGGCGACGGTGAGCGCGTGCTCGGCCTCGATGACGTCGAAGACGTGCTTGAGGTTGTCCGGGACGAGCGTGTCGACGTAGTGGCGGGCGATGCGCAGGTCGGTCTTCGCGAGCGTCATCTCGACGTTGGAGATGAAGTTGCGGAAGAAGTGCCACTGCTCGTGCATCTCGTCGAGCATGCTGTCGAGGCCCGCCTCGCGCAGCGCCTTGAGGCCGGAGCCGACACCGAACCAGCCGGGCACGATCTGCCGCGACTGGGTCCAGCCGAACACCCACGGGATGGCGCGCAGGCCGTCGAGCGAGACGCCCGAGCCGGGGCGGCGGGACGGCCGCGAGCCCAGGTGCAGGTCGGCGAGCTGGTCGACCGGCGTGGAGGCGACGAAGTACGTCGGCAGGTCGGGGTCCTCGACGAGCCCGCGGTAGGCGGCGTGGGCCGCGTCGCTGACCACGTCCATGGCGGCGTCCCAGCGGGCCAGGGCCTCGTCGGACTGGCGCGGCGCGGTGTGCAGCGCGGAGGCCTGGAGGGTGGCGGCGACGGTCAGTTCGAGGTTCTCGCGGGCCAGCGACGGCACGAGGTACTTGTCGGAGATGACCTCGCCCTGCTCGGTGACCTTGATGGCGCCCTCCAGGGTGCCCCAGGGCTGGGCGAGGATCGCGTCGTGCGAGGGGCCGCCGCCGCGGCCGACGGTGCCGCCGCGGCCGTGGAAGAGGCGCAGGCGCACGCCGTAGCGGTGGGCGACGTCGCGCAGGCGGCGCTGGGCGCGGTGGATCTCCCACTGCGAGGTGGTGATGCCGCCGAACTTGGAGGAGTCGGAGTAGCCGAGCATGACCTCCTGCACGTCCCCGTTGAGCGCGACGAGGCGCCGGTAGGACGGGTCGGAGAGCATGTCCTCCAGGATCGTGTCGGCGGACTTGAGCTCGACCGTGGTCTCCAGGAGCGGCACGATGCCGATCTTCGTCCAGCCGGCGTGCAGGTCGATGAGACCGGCCTCGCGGGCGAGGACGGCGGCGGCGAAGACGTCGTCGGCGCCCTGGCACATCGAGATGATGTACGACTCGATGACCTCGGGGCCGAAGACGTCGAGGGCCTTCTTGACCGTGTGGAAGACGCCGAGGGTCTTCTCTCCGGCCGCGTCGAGCGGCGCCGGGGTCGGCGCGAGCGGACGCCGGGAGCGCAGTTCCTTGGCGAGCAGCTTGCCGCGGTAGTCGCGGGGCATGTCCGCGTAGCGCCAGGACTCCTCGCCGAGCCGGTCGAAGAGCTGGCCGAGCGCGTGGTGGTGGGCGTCGGCGTGCTCGCGGACGTCCATCGTGGCGAGCTGGAGGCCGAACGCGGCGAGCGTGCGGATCGTGCGGTTCATCCGGCCCTCGGCGAAGAGGCCGCCGCGGTGCTCGCGCAGCGAGGTCTGGATGAGGGTGAGGTCGTGCAGCAGCTCGGCGGTGCCGAGGTAGTCGCGGCCGTCGACGTGCGGGGTGTTCTTCGCCAGCCGGTCCTTGGTGTTCTCCAGCTTCTGCCGGATCGCGGTGGCCTTGAGCCGGTAGGGCTCCTCGGCGTTGAGCCGCTTGTAGCGGGGGCTGATCTCCGGCAGCCGCTCCAGGTCGGCCTGGAGGGAGGTGAGCAGCTCCTCGGTCGCGCCCGTGTAGCGGATGGAGTTGGAGAGGAAGCCGCGCAGCTCGTCGATCATGTCGAGCGCGTCGTTGATGCCGTGCTCGTGCTGGAGGATCAGGACGTCCCAGGTCACCGCGGGGGTGACGTTGGGGTTGCCGTCGCGGTCGCCGCCGATCCAGGTGCCGAAGGTGAGCGGGCGGCTGTCCTCGGGGAGCTTGAAGCCGACGCGCTCCAGCTCGGCGGTGAGGTCTTCGAGGACGTCGCCGACGGCGCCGGCGTGCAGCTCGTCGAGGTAGTAGATCGCGTTGCGCGACTCGTCGGTGACCTCGGGGCGCACCACGCGCAGTTCGTCGGTCTGCCACACCAGGTCGATGTTCTCGGCGAGGCGGGTGTCGTAGCGGCGGCGGTCGGTCTCCAGGACCGGCGTCTCCAGGAGCTCGGCGATGCGGCGGAGCTTGTTGAGGACGCTGCGCCGGGCGGCCTCGGTGGGGTGCGCGGTGAAGACCGGGCGGACGTTCAGGTTCTGCACGGTGGCGCGCAGGTGGTCCGGGTCGGCGTCCTTGAGGCGGTCCGCGGTGCGGGCGAGGAGTCCGCCCTCCACGGCGCGCTTGGCGCGCAGCTCACGGCCGCGGTGCACCTGCTCCGTTACGTTGGCCAGGTGGAAGTACGTGGAGAAGGCGCGGACCAGCTTGGCCGCGGTCTCCAGTTCGGTCCCGCGCAGCAGCTCGGCGGCGGCCTCGCCGTCCTCTCGCGTCAGGCGGCGGACCTTTTCGACGAGATCGAGGAGCTCGGGCCCCTCCTGGCGGACGAGCGTCTCGCCCAGCAGATCTCCGAGGCGGCGGATGTCGGCGCGCAGCTCGGCACTGGTGCTCGTCGCAGTCGTCTGATCGTCGGCACTGCTCACAGGTGCGGCTCCTTGCAGTGGTGAAGCACGTCTGGAGGGAAGGATCCCCTGAACCGGGTACTAGTCCGGGGTGGAGATTCGAAGCGGACCGCGCTGTCCGACCGTTCCCCAGGATATGTGCCCGTGCTCTTGGCGCGGGCCGGGGCCTCTTGCCGCCTGTCAGCGCGCTGCCATACTTACGACGCCGTAGGTTACGGAACCGTAGGAATGACGGTGACGCGCTGTCGGTGGTCTCGGTGGCTCCCGCGGACCCCGTGGGATCCCGGAGGATCTCCTGACCCGTCCAGGCCCTCCTCAATCCTTGATTTATCTCACCCCTCGACGATTCATCTCACCCCTCGACATACAGGGACGCCCCCATGGCCACAAGCCCCGATGTGATCGACGACGCCCCCCGTCAGAGTCAGCCGTCCGCCGATGCCGCCGCCGCGCTGCCGTCGGCGACGCTGGGCGGTGAGCAGAAGCGCTCGCTGGAGCAGATCACGCTGCTCCTGTTCATCATCGTGCCGTTCCTGGCCCTGGTCGCGGCGGTGCCGCTGACCTGGGGCTGGGGTGTCAGCTGGCTGGACATCGGCCTGCTGGTGCTCTTCTACTACATCGGCTGCCACGGCATCACGATCGGTTTCCACCGCTACTTCACGCATGGTTCCTTCAAGGCGAAGCGTCCGCTGCGGATCGCGCTGGCGGTCATGGGGTCGCTCGCGGTGGAGGGCCCGCTGGTCCGCTGGGTCGCCGACCATCGCAAGCACCACAGGTTCTCCGACGCGGAGGGCGACCCGCACTCGCCGTGGCGGTTCGGGGAGACGGTCCCGGCGCTGATGAAGGGCCTGTGGTGGGCGCACATCGGCTGGATGTTCGACGAGGAGCAGACGTCGCAGGAGAAGTACGCGCCGGACCTGATCAAGGATCCGGCGATCCGGGCGATCTCGCGTCAGTTCGTCATGTGGACGCTCGTCTCGCTGTTCCTGCCCGCGCTGATCGGCGGTCTGGTGACGATGTCCTGGTGGGGCGCGTTCACGGCGTTCTTCTGGGGCTCGCTGGTGCGGGTCGCGCTGCTGCACCACGTGACCTGGTCGATCAACTCGATCTGTCACGCGGTCGGCAAGCGCCCCTTCAAGTCCCGCGACCGCTCCGGGAACGTGTGGTGGCTGGCCGTGCTGTCCTGCGGCGAGTCCTGGCACAACCTGCACCACGCGGACCCCACCTCGGCGCGGCACGGCGTGATGCGCGGCCAGGTCGACTCCTCGGCGCGGCTGATCCGCTGGTTCGAGCGGGCGGGCTGGGCGTACGACGTGCGCTGGCCGTCGAAGGACCGCATCGCGTCGCGCCGCAAGGCTGATGCCGCCGACGCCGCGTGACCCCGGCACGGCATGATGGGTGACGTGGCGACCGACTCAAGCACCCCGAGCACTGACAGGCCCGAGAAGCCACGGCGCGCGCGCCGTACGCGGATGACGGGGGCGGAGCGCCGGCAGCAGTTGCTGGAGATCGGCCGCACCGTCTTCGCCGCGAAGGGGTTCGAGGGCACCTCGGTGGAGGAGATCGCGGCGAAGGCCGGGGTCTCCAAGCCGGTGGTGTACGAGCACTTCGGCGGCAAGGAGGGCCTGTACGCGGTCGTCGTGGACCGGGAGATGCGCCAGCTCCTCGACATGGTGACCGGGTCGCTGACGGCCGGGCATCCGCGCGAGCTGTGCGAGCAGGCGGCGTTCGCGCTCCTCGACTACATCGAGGAGTACACGGACGGTTTCCGCATCCTGGTCCGTGACTCCCCCATCCCGCAGTCCACCGGTTCCTTCGCCTCCCTCATCTCGGACATCGCCACGCAGGTGGAGGACATCCTGGGCCGGGAGTTCAAGGCCCGGGGCTTCGATCCGAAGCTGGCGCCGATGTACGCGCAGGCGCTGGTCGGCATGGTGGCGCTGACCGGCCAGTGGTGGCTGGACGCCCGCAAGCCGAAGAAGGCCGAGGTCGCCGCCCACCTGGTCAATCTGGCCTGGCACGGCCTGGACGGCCTGGAGCCGAAGCCCCGCCTGATAGGGCACCGGAAGGCCTAGAGCCCGGGCGCGGGGAACCGCGCGACCGGCCACGACGAAACGGCAATGAACCGGCAACAAACCCTTCGTGCTCCGTGCATGGACCCCCGGTGGACCCGCACATAGCGTTCTCGTACCGACAGCACCGCCATCGCCGTCCCGTACGCAGACGAGAGGGTTAGATTGTCATGAGCACGTCTAGCACGTCCGGCAGCACATCGGGCCCCACCCGCCGCGGCATCCTCGGCACCGCGGCAGCCGTCGCCGCCGGCGCCACCCTGCCCGCGCTCGCCGCCTCCCCCGCCCGCGCCGCCGCCCGGCCCAACATCCTGCTGATCGTCACCGACGACCAGCCCAAGCAGACCGAGTGGGCCACCCCGAAAACCGTCTCCTGGCTGGCCGGCCAGGGCGTGCGCTTCACCAACGGGCACGTCACGACCCCGCTGTGCGCCCCGTCGCGGTCCTCGGTCTTCTCCGGCCGCTTCGCCCACAACCACGGCGTCCGCAACAACGGCGCCTCGCACGCCCTCGACCAGCACACCACCCTCCAGCGGTACCTGAAGGAGGCCGGCTACCGCACGGGCCTGTTCGGCAAGTACCTCAACTCCTGGAACGTCGCCGACAACCCGCCGCACTTCGAGGACTTCGCCCTGCTCAGACCCTCGTACGTGGACGGCACGTTCAACGTGAACGGGACCGTGCAGACGATCGACGGCTACACCACCACCGTGGTCAGGAACCGCACCCTCGCCTTCCTGGAGAAGGCCCGCACCGACGACCGCCCCTGGTTCGCCTACGTCACCCCCTACGCCTCGCACGGCCCCCGCACCCCGGAGGCCAAGTACGCCGGGACCGACGTGCCCGCCTGGGACGGCCGCCCCTCCGTCCCCGAGGACGACCGCAGCGACAAGCCGCCGTACGTCCGCAACGCCACCCAGACCCTGGCCGACGGCCGCCGGGTGCGCGCCGAGCAGCTGCGCACCCTGCGCTCGGTGGACGACGCGGTACAGGCGTTCCACGACAAGCTCGCGGCGCTCGGACAGCTGGACAACACCCTCGTCATCTACATCGGCGACAACGGCTTCAACTGGGCCGACCACGGCCTGACCGGCAAGGGCGTCCCCTACCGCCCCGCCCACGAGGTGCCGTTCTACCTCTCCTGGCCCGGCGGCGGGCTCGGCGGCGGCACCACCGACAACCGCATCGTCGCGAACATCGACATCGCCCCGACCGTCCTCGACGCGGCCGGCATCAGCCCGGACACCCCGCACGACGGCCGCTCCCTGCTCAGCGGCTACTCCCGCGACCACCTGCTCATCGAGTGGTGGAAGCAGGGCACGGGGGCCGGCCAGAAGACCTGGTCGTCGTACGTCTCCAAGGACCGCCAGTACACCGAGTACTACGACCTGCACACCGACGCCTCCGGCACGGTGACCGGCACCGGACAGGTGGGCTTCCGCGAGTACTACGACCTTCAGGCGGACCCCTACCAGCTGAGCAACAGCCTCTACCAGGCCACGCCCGCGGACGAGCGGGCCCTCGGGATCCCGGGTCTCGCGGCCGCCCTGGCGGCGGACCGCACCGCCTGACGACGCCCCCGCCACCCCCTCGCCACCGGGAGGAACCCCTGATGAGCCGCCGCTGCTGCGCCCCCGACCGCTCCGCCACGCCGGGCCCGACCCTCCTGTCGCCGCCCGTCCGCGACGCCGGGGAGCAGCACGGCGGCCACGCCTCCGGGGAGCGGCCGGGCGGTGCGTTCGCGCCGCTGCTGTCCCTCCCCGGCGGCGTCTTCCGGATGGGCACGCGGGACGCCGACGCGTTCCCCGACGACGGCGAGGGGCCGGTGCGCGAGGTGTCCGTGGAGCCGTTCCGGATCTCCGCCACGGCCGTCAGCCACGCCGAGTTCCGCGCCTTCGCCGACGCCACCGGCTACCGCACCGAGGCCGAACGCTTCGGCTACTCCTTCGTCTTCCGCGGCTGCGTCACCGCCGAGGCCCGGGAGCGGGCCGAGTCCGTGCCCGGCGCCGACTGGTGGCTCGCGGTGCCGGGCGCCTGGCACCGCGAGCCGGAGGGCCCCGGATCCCGCTCGGACGACCGCCTCGACCACCCCGTCACCCACGTCTCCTGGCACGACGCGCGGGCGTACTGCGCCTGGTCCGGCACTCGGCTGCCCACCGAGGCCGAGTGGGAGTACGCCGCCCGCGGCGGCCTCGACCAGGCCCGCCACCCCTGGGGCGACGAACCGCCCGCCCCGGACCGCGCGGTGATCTTCCGCGGGACGTTCCCGGACGCTCCGACGGCCCCCGTCGGCACCGCCCCCGTGCGCTCCCTCGCCCCCAACGGCTTCGGGCTGCACCACGCCGTCGGCAACGTCTGGGAGTGGACCGCCGACCGCTTCTCACCCGGCTCCCCCGCGCGGGCCCTGCGCGGCGGCTCGCACCTGTGCCACGCCTCGTACTGCAACCGCTACCGCTGCTCGGCGCGGACGTCCAACACCCCGGACGCCTCCACGGGTCACACGGGCTTCCGGGTGGCGGCGTCCGGGGACGGCTCCAGGAACTCCAGCCGGTTGCCGACCGGATCGGTGGCGTAGAAGCGCAGGTGACCGGGGAGGTTGTCGTCCCAGACCACCTCGGCGCCGGCGTCCGTCAGCCGGCGGGCGTACGCCTCGATGGCGTCCACCCGCAGCCCCGGGTGCGCCTTGCGGGCCGGGCGGAAATCGCGCTCGATCCCCAGGTGGAGCTGGACGCCCCCGGCGGCGAACCAGCATCCCCCGCGGGCGGCGAGCACCGGCGGCTTGGGGATCTCGGTCATCCCGAGGACATCGACGTAGAAGGACCGCAGCCGCGCCTCGCTGCCCTCGGGCGCGGCGAGCTGCACATGGTCGAGGGCGACGATCACGCGCTCTTCACCGCCACCACGAAGATCCGGCGGAACGGCAGCACGGTGCCGTACGAGGTCGCCGGGTAGGCCTCCCGCAGCAGGTCCCGGTACGCCGCGACGAACGCGTCCCGCGCCTCGGGGTCGTCGGCGAGCGCGGTGAGGACGGGCCGCAGCCCGGTCCCCTTCACCCAGTCCAGGACCGGGTCCTCGCCCTCCAGCAGGTGCAGATACGTGGTCTCCCAGGCGTCCACGGCGCAGCCGAGCCCGGCGAGCCGCTCCAGGTACGCGGCGGGGTCGAGCACCGCGTCGCCGTGCCGCAGCACTCCGTCGAGCCGGTCCTTCCAGGGCGCGGATCCGGCGAGCTCCCGCATCAGGGCGTGGCTGGGGGCGTCGAAGTTGCCGGGCACCTGGAAGGCGAGGGTGCCGCCGGGGGCGAGCGCGCCGAGCCAGCGCGGGAAGGCGTCGACGTGGCCGGGGACCCATTGCAGGGTCGCGTTCGAGGCGATCAGGTCGTACGTGTCCGTGGGCGCCCAGTGCGCGGCGTCGGCGTGTGCGAATTCGATGCGGCCGCCGCCCGCCGTGGGTCCGGCGTGCTCCTCGGCGCGGGCGAGCATGTCCGGGGAGTTGTCGAAGCCCGTGATGTGCGCGTCGGGCCAGCGGTCGGCGAGCAGGGTGGTGACATGGCCGGGACCGCAGCCCAGGTCGGCGATGCGGGGCGGGGTGCGGGGCGGCTCCGGGATCCGCGCGATGAGGTCCGCGAAGGGGCGGCCGCGGTGGTCCGCGTGGCGGAGGTACTGCTGCGGGTCCCAGGTGGGTGAGCTCGTCGTCATGCGACAAGGCTCGCTCTCCTGATATCTCGATGTCAAGACACTCGACATCAAGAGACTTCATGTCGACACACCCCCTACACTGATCGTCATGGAGGACGAGGTCGACCGTCTGGTCGCAGCGTGGCGCCGGGAGCGCCCCGACCTCGACGTGGAGCCCCTGGAGGTGCTCAGTCGGGTCAGCAGGCTTGCGCGCCATCTCGACCGGGCCCGCCGGCTGGCGTTCGCCGAGCATCAGCTGGAGCCGTGGGAGTTCGACGTGCTGACCTCGCTGCGGCGGGCCGGGGCGCCGTATCAGCTCTCGCCCGGGCAGTTGCTCACGCAGACGCTGGTCACGTCGGGCACGATGACCAATCGCATCGACCGGCTCACGAAGAAGGGGCTCGTCGAGCGGCTGCCCGATCCCAGTGACCGTCGGGGTGTACTGGTCCGGCTCACCGCCGAGGGGCAGGACCGGGCCGATCAGGCCCTGGCGGGGCTTCTCGCTCAGGAGCGCGCCATCCTGGCCGAGCTCTCCCGAGGCGACCGGGCCGAACTGGCCTCCCTGCTCCGCCAGCTGACGGCCCCGTTCGACAACATCCCGGGGTAGTCGCCCGGCTGACGGCCGGCGGGGGCTGGTCGCGCAGTTCCCCGCGCCCCGACGAGGCGCGGCTCAAGGGGAGGCTGCGCGTCAGCGCATGCCTCAGGGGCGCGGGGAACTGCGCGAGAAGCGGCCACCGAGCCGCACACGAAGAACAACCCAGGGGCGCGGGGAACTGCGCGGCCGGCCACGACGGACCGGCACCCGCGGGCGACGCGCCACCCGGTGACTCAGCTGGCGGCCTCCAGGTCCACAGGCCCGACCCCGGCCCTGCGCGCGAGCGCCACCGCGGCGAGCGTCGAGTGCACCCCCAGCTTCCCCAGCACATTCTGCATATGCGTCCGGACGGTGTGCGGCGACAGGAACAGCCGCTCGGCGACGGCCTTGCGGCCGAGCCCGGCGACCATGCACCGCAGAACCTCCCGCTCCCGGGGCGTGAGCGACTCCACCAGCCGCTCCGACTCGGTGCGGTGCTTACGGGCCGCGGTCAGCTCCCGCAACACCCCGGTCAACAGCGCCGGAGGCAGATGCGTCTCGTCGCGCAGCACACCCCGTATGACATTGAGCAGCCGCGACAGGGAGCAGTCCTTGGCGACCCACCCCGAGGCACCGGCCTGCAGCGCGAGCGCGGCCCGGCGCGGATCGTCCCGCTCGGCGAGCACCACCGTCCGCACCGCGGGCTGCCCCGAACGGACCCCGGCGACAAGGGAGATGCCGTCCACGAGCCCGTCCTGCGCACCGCCCTCGGGCACCACGGTCGGCGGGCGCATGCCCTGCAAGGACGCCGCGCCCAGGTCGGCGTCGACGAGCAGCACATCGAATCTGCGCCCCTCGGCGGCCGCCCGCTCCAAGGAGCGCAGGGCGGCGGGGCCGCTGCCCGCGGCCGACACGTCGACGTCCGGCTCGGCGGCGAGCGCCGCGGCGAGGGACTCGGCGAAGATGCGATGGTCGTCGACGACCAGAACCCGAATTCGTACCACTGATACCCCCACTGGTCGGGAGAATGACCAACGCAGGTACGGCGCCCGGAGCTTCAGGTCACCGCAGCCGCACGGCCGCCGCCGCGCTGAGACCGCTACCCCCACTCCGGGCGTCGTACCCGGCTGTCTCGCCCCCTGATCAACACCGGCCCCCACCGGTGCTGTCCATCAGACTAGGGCTGCGCGCCCCGAGGGGAAGGCAATTCGCAGAACTGGTTCCCAGTTGACTGACCGGCGACTGTCCAGCGCGTTTATCGTGGGACACATGTTTCGCTTTGAGACAGAAGTCGACAAAGAGCGCGGTCTTCTGCTCCGCTCGCTGCTGAGGGACACCAACACGGCGGCATCACCCGCGATCCGCGCCCTGCGCGGCACCCCTGACGAGCGCGAACTGCCGTTGCAGGTATGGGCGTTCGATCCGGCGGACGGCTCGCTCGCCGGCGGGCTCGACGCCCATGTCTGGGCGACCTGGCTCCACGTTGACCTGCTCTGGGTCGCGGACCGTCACCGCGGCGCGGGCCTCGGCTCCCGCCTGCTGACCGAGGCCGAAAACCTCGCCGTCGAACACCACGGATGCGCCAACTCCCGCCTGGAGACCTGGGACTTCCAGGCCCCGGGCTTCTACCGCCAGCACGGCTACGAGGTGGTGTCGGTGATCCCCGACTATCCCCCGGGGGTCAAAGAGTTCACGTTGACAAAACGGCTGGGCTAGGGAGCGCCCCCGAAGGGGCGCGGGGAACTGCGCGACCAGCCACGACGGCGCGAAAGCCGCACACTCCCCACAGCCCCCACGGCGAAGGCGAAACCTCAGCCCAGTCGCCGGGCCCCGGCAGAAGGCACGGCGGCAAAAACCCGGGGAGCCGTATACCCGGCCCCCTCGAAGGCGGCCAGCACCGACTTCGTCACCGCCTCCGCGTCCCCGTCCTCGACCAGCACCACGGCCGACCCGCCGAACCCGCCCCCGGTCATCCGCGCCCCGACCGCGCCGGACGCGACGGCGGTGGAGACGACCAGGTCCAGCTCCGGGCAGGAGATCCGCAGGTCGTCGCGGAGCGAGACGTGCCCCTCGTTGAGGACGGGCCCTATCGCGCGCACGTCACCGGCGTCGAGCAGCTCGATGACCCGCTCCACCCGGTGGTCGTCGGAGACGATGTGCCGGACGTAGCGGACGACCTTCTCGTCGACCTCGGCCCGCTCCAGCGTGGCGAGGGCCTCGTCGAGTCCCTCGTACGGGACGTCGCGCAGGTGCGAGACGCCGAGCACCCGGGCGCCCTCCTCGCAGCCGGCCCGCCGCTCCGCGTACGCCCCGTCGCCCAGCTCGTGCTTGACACGGGTGTCGACCACGAGGAGCTGGAGCCCCTCGTCAGACAGGTCGAACGGGACCTGTCGGATCGACAGGTCGCGGCAGTCGAGGTGCAGCGCGTGCCCCTCCTCGCCGCACGCGGACGCCATCTGGTCCATGACCCCGCACGGGACGCCGACGAACACGTTCTCGGCGCGCTGGGCGAGGACGGCCAGCTCCGGCGCGGTGAGGCCGAAGCCGAACAGGTCGTTGAGCGCGTACGCCGTCACGACCTCCAGGGCCGCCGAGGAGGACAGGCCCGCCCCGGTCGGCACGGTGGAGGCGAGGTGTAGGTCCGCGCCGGTGACCGTGTGGCCC
The DNA here is from genome assembly GCF_040529335.1 of Streptomyces sp. HUAS MG91. Lineage (GTDB taxonomy): Bacteria > Actinomycetota > Actinomycetes > Streptomycetales > Streptomycetaceae > Streptomyces > Streptomyces tabacisoli. The sequence goes on from NZ_CP159534.1 coordinate 3,639,358, forward strand.
GCCTCGCGCAGCGCCCAGACCACTCCGGCCGGGTACGCGGCCCAGCCGCCCTGCCCGTACTTGCTGAGCGGGGTCAGCTCGTCGACGCGCAGTTCGGCGACGGGGGCGTCGATGTCGGCCGAGTGCAGCCGCAGCACCCCGTCGTCCCGCCTGGCCACGGCCGCCACGGCGGTGTGCGGCAGCGCGAGGGGCAGCACGAAGCCCTCGTTGAAGTCGGTGTACTCACCGATGAGGTTCACGCGGCCCGGGGCCGCCCACACCCCGGCGGGCTCGTACCCGTACAGATCACTGAACTGCGCGGCGATGGACATGGCTCGGGGCCCCCTACTTCTCCTGCTGGCGCGCCTGGGCGAACTCCCAGGCGTCGGCGACGATTCCCGCGAGGTCCGCGCGGGACGGGTTCCAGCCGAGGCGCTCGCGCGCGGTGGCGGCGGAGGCGACCAGGACCGCCGGGTCGCCGCCGCGGCGCGGGGCGACGACCTCGGGGATCGGGTGGCCGGTGACCTTGCGGACGGTCTCGATGACCTCGCGGACCGAGAAGCCGTTGCCGTTGCCGAGGTTGCAGATCAGGTGCTCGGCGGGGCGGGCGGCCTCGACGGCCAGGAGGTGGGCCTCGGCGAGGTCGGCGACGTGGATGTAGTCGCGCACGCAGGTGCCGTCGGGGGTGGGGTAGTCGTCGCCGTAGACCGAGATGGCCTCGCGGCGGCCCTGGGCGACCTGGAGGACGAGCGGGATGAGGTGCGACTCGGGGTCGTGCCGCTCGCCGCAGTCGCCGTACGCGCCCGCCACGTTGAAGTAGCGCAGCGAGACGGCCGCCAGTCCGTGGGCCTTCGCCTCGCCGGTGATCATGTGGTCGACGGCCAGCTTGGAGGCGCCGTAGGGCGAGGTGGGCGCCGTCGGGTCGGTCTCGGTGATCGGGGTGCTGACCGGCTCGCCGTAGGTGGCGGCGGTGGAGGAGAAGACGAGCTTCCGCACTCCGGCCGCGCGCATCGCGGCGAGCAGCGCCATGGTGCCGCCGACGTTGTTGTCCCAGTACTTCTCGGGCTTCACGACGGACTCGCCGACCTGCGAGAAGGCGGCGAAGTGCAGCACGGCGTCGAAGGAGGCGTCGAGCCACTTGGCGGCGTCGCGGATGTCGCCCTCGACGAAGTCGGCCCCGGCGGGGACGCCCTCGCGGAAGCCGGTGGAGAGGTTGTCCAGGACGGTGACCTCGTGGCCCGCCTCCAGCAGGTGCCGCGCGACGACGCTGCCGACGTATCCGGCGCCGCCCGTGACCATGTACTTCCGAGATTCGGCCTTGCCCATTACTTGCTCGCTACCTCTCGCAGTCGCTCGGCCGCGGTCTCCGGCGGCACGTCGTTGATGAACACGCTCATGCCGGACTCGGAGCCCGCGAGGAACTTCAGCTTGCCGGAAGTCCGGCGGATGGTGAAAAGCTCCAGATGCAGCGCGAAGTCGTCACGGGTGACGCCCTCGAACTCGTCCAGCGGGCCGAACGGGGCCTGGTGCCAGGCGGCGATGTACGGCGTCGCCGGCTGGTCCTCCCCGAAGATCCGGTCGAAGCGCCTCAACAGTTCCAGATAGATCTTGGGGAATTCTGTGCGGGCGTCGTCGTCCAGCGCGAGCAGGTCCGGGACCTGGCGCTTGGGGTAGAGGTGGACCTCGTAGGGCCAGTGGGCGGCGTAGGGCACGAAGGCCACCCAGTGCTCGCCCTCCAGGACGATCCGGCTGCCGTCCTCGATCTCCTTCTCGACGACGTCGGCGAACAGGTTCCGCCCGCCGGTCTGCTCCTTGTGCTGGGCCGCCGAGCGCAGCATCAGCGCGGTGCGCGGGGTGGTGAAGGGGTAGCCGTAGATCTGCCCGTGCGGGTGGCCGAGGGTGACGCCGATCTCGGCGCCGCGGTTCTCGAAACAGAAGACCTGTTCGACGGAGTCGAGATGGGACAGCTCCGCCGTGCGGTCGGTCCACGCCTCCAGGACGAGCCCGGCCTGCTCCTCGCTCAGATCGGCGAAGGACTTGTCGTGGTCGGAGGTGAAGCAGACCACCTCGCAGCGACCGGCGTCACCGGCGAGCGAGGGGAACCGGTTCTCGAAGACGACGACGTCGTAGGAGGAATCCGGGATCTCGGAGAGCCTGCCGTTTTCCGAGGGGCACAGGGGGCATTCGTCGGCCGGTGGGTGGTAGGTGCGGCCCTGCCGGTGCGAGGCGACGGCGACCGCGTCGCCGAGCAGCGGGTCGCGGCGGATCTCGGAGGTGGTGACCGTGGGATCGAGGGGGCGCCGGTCCACGGCGTCGCGCACGACGTCGTCCCGCGAGTCGTAATAGATCAGTTCACGACCGTCGGCGAGCCGGGTCGACGTCTTCTTCACGTCCGATGCTCCTCATCGCACCAACAAACAAACAGAACCAAACACAACAAAGCATAAGGCAACAAGTGCGTCAAGGGATACGGCACGGCCGGACCCTGCTCGATCCCGCACGCCCCCGAGGCTTCGATCACAATCAAACAAAGAACATCAAAATAAGTGTTCACTTATTGAAGACGGAGGCGTAGGTTCCGGACTGTTTCAGTTCGCGCAACGAAGCGAGTACTCATGCTGTCCCCCACAACCACGCTCGCGGCAGGGCTACGGCTGCCCACCAACGGCCTCGACTACGCGATCCTCGCGATCTACTTCGTCGTCGTCCTCGGCATCGGCTTCATGGCCCGCCGCTCGGTGAAGACCAGCCTCGACTTCTTCCTCTCCGGCCGCTCCCTGCCCGCATGGGTGACCGGCCTCGCCTTCGTCGCGGCCAACCTGGGCGCGACCGAGATCCTCGGCATGGCGGCCAACGGCGCCCAGTACGGCGTCTACACCGTCCACTGGTACTGGATCGGCGCCATCCCGGCCATGGTCTTCCTCGGCCTGGTGATGATGCCGTTCTACTACTCGTCGAAGGTGCGCTCGGTCCCCGAGTTCCTGCTGCACCGCTTCGGGCCCTCCTCCCACCTGCTCTCCTCGATCATCTTCGCCGTCTCGTCGGTGCTGATCGCGGGCGTCAACCTGTACGCGATGGCGCTGGTGCTCAAGGCGCTGCTCGGCTGGCCGCAGTGGCTCGCGATCGTCGTCGCCGGCCTGTTCGTCCTCGCGTACATCACGATCGGCGGCCTGTCCTCGGCGATCTACAACGAGGTCCTGCAGTTCTTCGTGATCCTCGCCGCGCTGATCCCGCTGACCATCGTCGGCCTCAAGCGCGTCGGCGGCTGGGACGGCATATCCGACTCCCTGTCGTCGTCGCACGGCGACTCGTTCATGACGGCGTGGCAGGGCACCGGCATCGGCTCGTCCAACCCGCTCGGCGCGAACTGGCTGACCATCGTGCTCGGCCTCGGCTTCGTGATGAGCTTCGGCTACTGGACGACGAACTTCGCCGAGGTGCAGCGCGCCCTGTCCGCGAAGAACCTCTCCGCCGCCAAGCGCACGCCGCTGATCGCCGCGTTCCCCAAGATCCTCATTCCGATGGTCGTCGTGATCCCGGGCCTGATCGCCCTGGTCATGGAGCCCTCGCTCGGCAAGGGCGGCAAGGACGGGCTCCAGTACAACGACGCGATCCCGGTCCTCATGCGCGACCTGCTGCCCAACGGTGTCCTCGGCATCGCGGTGACCGGTCTGCTCGCGGCCTTCATGGCCGGTATGGCGGCCAACATCTCGTCGTTCAACACCGTGTTCACGAACGACATCTGGGGCGCGTACCTCAAGAAGAACCAGAGCGACACGTACTACCTGAAGACCGGCCGTGTGGTGACCGCCGTGGGCGTCGTCATCGGCATGGGCACGGCGTTCATCGCGGGCAGCTTCAGCAACATCATGAACTACCTGCAGACGCTGTTCTCCTTCTTCAACGTCCCGCTGTTCGTGGTCTTCATCATCGGCATGTTCTGGAAGCGCACCACGGCCGCGGCCGGCTTCTGGGGCCTGCTGTCCGGCACGGTCGCCGCGATGGTGAACTACTTCTGGCTCTACAAGCAGGGCGTCATCGACATCCCCTCGGACCAGGGCGCCAACTTCGTCTCGTCGATCGTCGCCTTCGTGGTCGGCGCGGTCGTGATGTTCGTGGTCACGCTCTGCACCAAGTCCAAGTCCGCCGAGGAACTGGCCGGTCTCGTCTACGGGACCAAGTCGCCGGGCATGGAAGAGCCGCCGGCCGAGGGTGACGACGCCTGGTACCGCAAGCCGGCCCTGCTGGGCTGGGGCGCGATCGCCCTCGCCGTCATCTGCTACATCCCGTTCTCCTTCTGAGGCCCGAGGTAACACGACATGAGTGAGAACAAGAACCCGCACGTGGACGAGGTGAAGGAGCTGGAGGCCAAGTCCGCGACGGCCGCCCGGCTCTTCGACATCCGCCGCATCATCGGCGGCCTGTTCGTGGTGTACGGCGTCATCGTCACCATCGCGGGCATCACCGCGTCCGACGCCGACCTGAAGAAGGCCCAGGACATCAACATCAACCTGTGGACCGGCATCGGCATGCTGGCCCTCGGCATCTTCTTCCTGGTCTGGCTGAAACTCCGCCCGACGGCACCGCCGACGCCGGACGAGGACGCGTAACCGGAACGGGCCGGAGGCGCCGCCGAAGTGCGGTGCCTCCGGCCCGTTCCCGTGTGCCGCTTCCGCACCACGCAGAAGGCCCACCCCGTCGGAACGGGGTGGGCCTTCTGCCTGTGGAGCGCCGGGCAGGCCTTGCACCTGCATTTCCCCGCAGGAAGCGGGGCGTCTTTCCTTGGACCACCAACGCACTGTTCCGCTCTGCCAGTTGCAGCGCCGAACGCAAGATCGACTATAGCTCACGACTCCTGCTCATGGGAAGCGGAAGGCTGCTCGCCACCCACCGGGCCCGCCCGGTCGAGCAGGCCCGTGCGGGCCGCGAGGGCGGCGGCCTCCAGGCGGGAGCCGACGCCCAGCTTCATCAGGACGCGCTGGACGTGGGTGCGGGCCGTGGACGGGGCGATGCCCATGCCCGCCGCGATCAGCCGGGTGTCCTCACCGTCCGCGACCCGGACCAGGACCTCGACCTCGCGCGGGGTCAGCATCTGGAGCAGCCGCTGCCCCTCGTCGTCCGGCTGGGCCGCCGGGTTGAGCAGTTCGCTGAACGCGCCCTGGAGCAGCGCCGGCGCCACGGCCGCCTCGCCCGCGCGCGCCTTCATCAGGGCCCGCTCCACCCCCTCTATGCGCTCGTCGTGCCGTACGTAGCCGGAGGCGCCCGCGGCGAACGCCGCCGCGATGCCGCGCGGGGACGGCACCGGGCCGAGGACCACCACCGCCACCTGGGGGCGCTCCTTCTTGATCCGGACGACCGGGTCGAAGGTGCCCGGCTCCGCCGGGACCGAGGTGCCCAGGAGGCAGACCTCCGGGGCGCGGGAGATGACCAGTTCGGCGGCGCCCGCGGCGGGCGCGGCCGCGGCGAGGACACGGTGTCCGCGCAGTTTCAGGGCCGAGGCGAGCGCCTCGGCCAGCAGTCGGTGGTCGTCGACCACCATGAGCCGCACTCCCATCGGGCCAACCCCCCAGTTCGACCCAGAAGCAGCACATGTCCCCTGGGCCCCCCACGGACAGGCGAGCCCCCCGACTCCCCGTCCTCCTTCATCCACCGGAAGCTACACGCTTGTTCGACGTTGCGCGCCCCCTACCGGTCAGAAGCGGCCCTGAATGCTGAAATCGCAGCTTTTCGGGGGTGATTGGGGGTGCGGGAGCGTAAAAGCAGGTCACCTGACGCCCGGTTGTGATCAGTGCGCGCGTGAGCCCGCGGTGAAGGCGACGGCCGTGTACTCCTTGTGGTCCTTCGAGGCGGGCCCGCTGATCAGCGCCTTGCCGAGGAACAACCGGCCGCCCGAGTAACGGACTTCGGAGCCGGTGAGCCCGACGACCATACCGCTCACCGCGTACGCGGCCCTGTCGTCGGCCGGGGTCCGCAGCAGCTCCGTCTGTTTCATGGACCGGGGATCGATCGAGACGACGCGCACGCCCTTGTCGAACGAGCCGTCCTCGTAGGCGAGGACGTTCCCGCCGTCCATCCGGAGGGGGAAGACCTGGTAGGCGCCGCCCGCGGCCCGGTCGCCGGTGAGCCGCCCGGAGGCGAGGCCGTAGGAGACGATCTCGTTGGTCGTGCCGGTGGGGCCGCCGTCGTGCCGGCGGGTGGCCAGATAGACCCGCCCGTTGCCGACGACGATCTTCCGGCAGCCGTCGGTCCGGCCGACGTCGCAGCCGAGGTCGTACGCGTCGGGGTCGAGCGAGACAGTGGACAGGGGCCGGCCGGTGGCGCTCATCGGGATGATGCCGGTGACGGTGCCCGCGGCGCCCTCCCCCGTGCCGACGCCGACCACGACCGGGTCGGTGGAGAGCACCCGGGCGCTGCGGACGCCGTCGGCGAGCTGGTACGTCCACTGGGGGCGACCGGTCCTGGGATCGAGGAGCTGGACCTCGTACTGCTCCTGGCCGCGGCCCCCACACTTGCGGACGGTGGCCAGCTGGGCGCCGCCCGCGTAGCCGACGTCCTCGCAGGTGCCGCTCTGCGGCTGCCACAGGATCCGGCCGGTCTTGATGTCGAGGGCGGCGCCGCCGTGCAGACCGCCGCCGAGCGCCAGGGTGTCGCCGGAGAGGACCGGTTCCTCGAACGGGACGACCGCGGTGCCCGTGCCGATGCTCTTCGTCCACACCTTCTTGCCGGTGTTCACGTCGAACAGCGTGATCTGCGAGCAGGCCCGGTGCCGGCCGTCCGCGGCGCGTGCGCCGTTCTCGCTGACGACGGCGGCCAGCGCGTCCTTGGTGACGTCCTTCGTGGCGCCGCAGGTCTGGCCGGGCAGCCGCAGCGTCCAGGTCCTCCTGCCGGTCGCGGGGTCGTGGCCGACGATCTCGCCGACGCCCGCCCTGGCGTACGTACGGTCGGTCAGCCAGGAGCCCACGACGCTGTCCACGTGACCGGGGGCGACCTTGGGCGCGGGCAGCGCGAAAGCGAGCCGGGCGGCGGGGTCGGCGGGGACCTTCTCCTCGCCCGGGGCGCCGAAGCCGGACCCGGATACCGAGCCGCTGGCGTCGCTCCCGCCGCGCTTGCCGTCGGCCGCGGTGCCGGCCGGGCTGTCGCCGCCGCCGTCGTCGGATGTGGCGTACAGGACGCCCACGCCGATGATCAGGGCGATGGCGGCGACGGCGGCCGCGATGATCCGGACGACCGGCGCGCCGGGCCGTCCGGCGGGGGTGCTCGGCGGGGTGCTCGGCGGCTGCGGATACCCGTACGCGTACGGGTGCGGGGGCGTCCGCGGCGGGGGCGGCGGGCCGAACCCGCCGACGGGTGGCGGCTGCTTTTGGAACAGGTCGCCCTGGGGGGTGGGGGTGCTGCCGGACGGCCGCGGGTCGGGCGGCTGAGTCATCAGCCCTCCCCTTTCTACGCTGACGGCCCCCCGGCGACGAGAGTCCGGACGCGCGCCTCCCCAGGGCTCCGGACGCCTCTTTCTACCACCCGTCTCGCGACCCCGGGTCAGGCGTCCTCGGCCAGCTCCAGCCAGCGCATCTCCAGCTCCTCGCGCTCGGCGACGAGTTCCCGCAGCTCCGCGTCGAGCGTGGCCACCTTGGCGAAGTCCGTCGCGTTGTCCGCGATCTGCGTGTGCAGCTTGGACTCCTTCTGGGAGATCTTGTCCATCTGCCGCTCGATCTTCTGGAGTTCCTTCTTCGCGGCGCGGGTATCGGCCGCGGACGGGCCGGACCTGGCGGCGGGCGCGGCGGCGGCCGGGGCCGGGGCGGCGGCCTCGATCATCCGCTGCCTGCGCTCCAGGTACTCGTCGATGCCGCGCGGCAGCATCCGCAGCGTGCCGTCGCCGAGCAGCGCGAAGGTGTTGTCGGTGGTGCGCTCGATGAAGAACCGGTCGTGGGAGATGACGACCATGGAGCCCGGCCAGCCGTCGAGCAGGTCCTCCAACTGCGTGAGGGTCTCGATGTCCAGGTCGTTCGTCGGCTCGTCGAGGAACAGGACGTTCGGCTCGTCCATGAGCAGGCGCAGCAGTTGCAGCCGGCGGCGCTCACCGCCGGAGAGGTCGCCCACCGGCGTCCACTGCTTCTCCTTGCTGAACCCGAACTGCTCGCACAGCTGGCCCGCGGTCATCTCGCGGCCCTTGCCTAGGTCGACGCGGTCGCGGATCTGCTGCACGGCTTCAAGGACCCGCAGGGTGGCCGGGAGTTCGGTCACGTCCTGCGAGAGGTAGGCGAGCCGGACCGTCTTGCCGACGACGACCTTCCCGGCGGCGGGCTGGTCGTCGCCGTGGCTGGTGGCGGCGTCGGCCAGCGCGCGCAGCAGGGACGTCTTGCCCGCGCCGTTCACCCCGACCAGGCCGACGCGGTCGCCGGGGCCGAGCTGCCAGGTCAGGTGCTTCAGGAGCACCTTGGGCCCGGCCTGGACGGTCACGTCCTCCAGGTCGAAGACGGTCTTGCCGAGCCGGGCGTTGGCGAACTTCATCAGCTCGCTCTTGTCGCGGGGCGGCGGCACGTCGGCGATCAGCTCGTTGGCCGCCTCGATGCGGTAGCGGGGCTTGGAGGTGCGGGCCGGTGCGCCGCGGCGCAGCCAGGCCAGCTCCTTGCGCATCAGGTTCTGCCGCTTGGCCTCCTCGGTCGCGGCGATCCGCTCGCGCTCGGCGCGGGCGAACACGTAGTCCGAGTAGCCGCCCTCGTACTCGTAGACGTCGCCCTTCTGCACGTCCCACATGCGGGTGCAGACCTGGTCGAGGAACCAGCGGTCGTGGGTGACGCAGACGAGGGCGGAGCGGCGGGCCTGGAGGTGACGGGCCAGCCAGGAGATGCCCTCGACGTCCAGGTGGTTCGTGGGCTCGTCGAGGACGATCAGGTCCTGCTCGGCGATGAGCAGCTTGGCCAGCGCGATGCGGCGGCGCTCGCCGCCGGAGAGCGGGCCGATGACGGTGTCGAGGCCCTGCGGGAAGCCCGGCAGGTCGAGCCCGCCGAAGAGGCCGGTGAGCACGTCGCGGATCTTGGCGTTGCCCGCCCACTCGTGGTCTGCGAGGTCGCCGATCACCTCGTGGCGGACGGTGGCCTCGGGGTCGAGGGAGTCGTGCTGGGTGAGCACGCCGAGGGTCAGGCCGCCGCTGTGGGTGACCCGGCCGGTGTCGGCCTCCTCCAGCTTGGCCAGCATGCGGATGAGGGTGGTCTTGCCGTCGCCGTTGCGGCCCACGACGCCGATCCGGTCGCCCTCCTGCACGCCGAGGGAGACGCCGTCGAGGAGGGCACGGGTGCCGTACACCTTGGTGACTGCCTCGACATTGACCAGATTGACTGCCATTTCGCTCCTGCCGCGGGGGTTTCGCCGGGCCCTGGCGGGGTGGGCCCGGCTGTCCAGCGTAGTCGGGAGCACGTCCGCCTCGTCCTGCCGTCCGTCGTGTGCGGCTCCGGTGGGGGCTGGTCGCGCAGTTCCCCGCGCCCCTGGGCGGTTCGTCACGCGCGGCCCGGTGGCCGCTTCCCGCGCAGTTCCCCGCGCCCCTGAAGCGAGCTCCGCTCGCCCAGGGAAGGCGCGCGAAGCGCATGCCTTCAGGGGCGCGGGGAACTGCGCGACCAGCCACGACGGTGGGAAGGGCGCGAGGCGGTCGGGCGGGGCCGGTGGAGGCGGGTCCTGACCAGCGGGGCCATCTCACGGGGGCGGGCCAGGCGCCCGGCGCCGCCGCCGAGCCCGGGCGGCGGCAACGGATGCCCGCGGGCGGCCAACGCCGCGTTCAGACCGAACAGGGCGACCGCCCCGAGCGGCACGGCGGCCCGGCGCAACCGGCGACGTCGACGACCTCGTGGTCTCTGCATGCGGAACAGCGTCCCGCGCCGCCCCCGCGGAGCGGCACCGTGCGCGTACTCAGTTACCGCTGAGTACCGTCGCCCCGGGCGCCGGCGAGCACGCCACCCGCACCGACCGGCACGTCCCCGACGCGGCCAGACCGTCGGCGACACCCCGCGCCGCCGCCTCGTCGGCCGCGAGGAACGCCGTCGTCGGGCCGGAGCCGGAGACCAGCGCGGCCACGGCCCCGGCGGCCGTACCGGCGTCGAGGGTCTCCTTCAGGGACGGGAAGAGGGAGAGCGCGGCGGGCTGGAGGTCGTTGGTGACGGTGGCCGCGAGCCGCTCCACGTCGCCGGTGAGCAGCGCGTCGAGCAGCGCGGGAGCGGCGACGGGCTCGGGCGCCTCGGGGCTGAGCCGGTCGAACTCGCGGTACACGGCCGGGGTGGAGAGCCCCCCGTCGGCGGCGGCGAACACCCACCAGAACTCCCCGCCCACGTCGAGCGGCTGGAGCTTCTCGCCGCGGCCGGTGCCCAGCGCCGCCCCGCCGACCAGGCTGAACGGCACGTCGCTGCCCAGCTCGGCGCAGATGTCGAGGAGTTCGGCGCGGGACGCCCCGGTGCCCCACAGCGCGTCGCACGCCACGAGGGCGCCGGCCGCGTCGGCCGAGCCGCCCGCCATGCCGCCCGCGACGGGGATGTCCTTGGCGATGTGGATACGGACCTTCGGGTCGCCGAGCCCGTGCCGCTCGGCCAGCGCGATCGCGGCGCGGGCGGCGAGGTTCGTCCGGTCCAGGGGGACCTGATCGCTGCCCGGTCCCGTGCAGGTCAGGGTCAGCTCGTCGGCCGGCTCGACGGTCACCTCGTCGTAGAGGCCGACGGCGAGGAAGACGTTGGCCAGGTCGTGGAAGCCGTCGGGGCGGGCGCCGCCGACGGCGAGCTGGACGTTGACCTTGGCGGGGACGCGTACCGTCACACTCACTGCTGCCTGGCCTCCGCGATCCGGGCGAACTCCTCCACCGTCAGTGCCTCGCCGCGCGCCTGCGGGGAGACTCCGGCCGCGACCAGCGCCTCCTCGGCGGCCTGCGCCGATCCGGCCCAGCCGGCGAGCGCGGCGCGCAGCGTCTTGCGGCGCTGGGCGAACGCGGCGTCGACGACGGCGAAGACCTCCGCCTTGGTGGCCGTGGTGGCGACCGGCTCAGTACGGCGCACCAGCGAGACGAGGCCGCTGTCGACGTTCGGCGCGGGCCAGAAGACGTTGCGGCCGATGCTGCCGGCGCGCTTGACGTCGGCGTACCAGTTGGCCTTCACGGAGGGGACGCCGTAGACCTTGTTGCCGGGGCGGGCCGCGAGGCGGTCGGCGACCTCGGCCTGGACCATGACGAGGGTGCGCTCGATGGTCGGGAACGTGTCGAGCATGTGCAGCAGCACCGGCACCGCGACGTTGTACGGCAGGTTCGCGACCAGGGCCGTCGGGGGCGGGCCGGGGAGTTCGGTGACCTGCATCGCGTCGATGTTGACCAGGTCGAAGGCGTCCTTCTTCGCCGGGAGGCGGGCCGCGATGGTCGCCGGGAGCGCCGCCGCGAGGACGTCGTCGATCTCGACCGCCGTGACGTGGCGGGCCGCGTCGAGCAGGGCGAGGGTGAGCGAGCCGAGGCCCGGTCCGACCTCTACGACGTTGTCGTCCCCGGTGACCTCCGCGGTGCGGACGATGCGGCGGACCGTGTTCGCGTCGATCACGAAGTTCTGGCCGCGCTGTTTGGTGGGCCGGACGTTGAGTGCCGCCGCCAGTTCGCGGATGTCGGCCGCGCCGAGCAGGGGGTCTTGAGGCTCTGTGGTGCTCACGGCTCAAGGGTAGCCGTGGGCCCGCCGGGGGTTCTCCCGGTTGCCGTTCGGCTGACGGCCGCAGGCGAACGGACGACCCGGGGCCGCGCCCGGAGGGCTACCCGTGCAGCCTGGGCCCGCAGTGCGGCCAGGGGCTGGCCCCGCGCCGGACATAGAGCTTCTTCGCGCGGTACGTCTGCTCGGCGGCAGGCGCGTCCTGCGGCCGGCCGGAGCCGCCGAGGCTCTGCCAGGTCTGGGTGTCGAACTGGTACAGGCCCCCGTAGGTACCGGTCGAGTCCAGCGCCCCGGGCCGCCCGCCCGACTCACAGGCGGCGAGCCCGGACCAGTTCAGCCCGTCGGCCCCGCCCACGGACGACGGCAACGGCTTGGTGCCGACCTTGACCACCCGGGACCGCGGCTCCCGCACCACCTCGGACTTCGTGCGCCGCGGCTTCTGCTTGACCCCGTTGACGGTGCGCAGCTCGTACGTCACCCGCTTCACCCCCGCCTCCCCGGCCTGCTCGACGACCTCGGTGCCGAGGAACAGCGACGGGTCCCGGGTCCGCTCGACGGCGAACGGGATCGACTCCTCGCGGGTCTCCCTGGTGCCGGTCACCCGCATCACGGTGACCGTCATCCCGTCGCGCGGGAAGCTGCTCGCCGGTACCGAGGTGGTGTCCTGGCCGTGCAGCGTGATCCCGGCCTCGCCGACGGCCTCGCCCACGGTGGCCGCGTTGGTGCGGATGGTGCGGCGCCGCCCGTCGGCCATGACGGTGACGCTGCGCTCGGTGCGTACGGCGAGGTCGAGCCCGTGCCGCCCGATGCTCTGGGAGCGGGACGTGGAGACGTACGCGCCCTCGGCCCGCACCCCGAGCTGCCGCAGCGCCCCGTCGACGGTGTGGGCGGTCGTCCACACCTTGCGGCGCTGCCCGTCGAGGGTGAGCTGCACGGGGCGCCCGTAGTGCACGGTGACCTGGTCGCCGCTGGCCAGGGCGGTGCCCTCGGCGGGGGCGACGAGATCGTGCGCGCCGACCGCGACGCCCTCGTCGGCGAGGAGTTCGGTGACGTCGTCGGCGAAGGTGTGCAGGGTGCGTTCCTTGCCGTCGACGGTGAGCTCGATGGCCTTGTCGTTGGCGACGAACGCCGAGGTGCCGCCCGCGAGGAACGCGACGACGAGGGCCTGCGGCAGCAGCCGGCGCAGCCCGTCGGGGCGCGGGTCGCTCTTCTTGCGGCGGGCGGCCCGGCGCGCGGCGGCCCGCCCGCCGTCGCGTCCGCCGTCGCGCGCCGACTGGCGCGGCAGCCGCGGCTCGTCGGCGGGAGCGGCCGGCGGCTCCGGCTCGGCGGCCGGGGCCGCGTACTCGTAGGCGGGCCGGTACGTGTCGCCGTGACCCGGCGCGTAGGGCTCGTAGGGCTCGTAGGGCTGGTACGAGTCCTGCGGCTCGTACGACGGCTGATACGTCGTCTCGTACGGCGATGTGCTCAACGAGGCTCCAGGCGCTCCAAGGGTCCGGCCCGGTGAGGGCGGATCGGGCGAGCAGAACCTAGCGGAGCATTCCTCACTCTCCAAAGCAGCGCGACTACGCAGTGTCGCGATCATGCCCGAAGGTGAGCGGGTCCGGTCGTTATGGGTCAGTAACCGAAGGCGCGGGCCGTGTTGGCGGAGACCGACGTCGCGAGGGCTTCCTCGGTGACGCCCTTGACCTCGGCCATCGCCCGCAGCGTGACCGGAATGAGATAAGGGGCGTTAGGCCGACCGCGGTACGGGGCCGGGGTCAGGAACGGCGCGTCGGTCTCCACGAGGACCAGTTCCGCCGGCGCCACGGCGAGCGCGTCGCGCAGCGGCTGCGCGTTCTTGAACGTCATGTTGCCCGCGAACGACATGAAGTAGCCGTTGCGCGCGCAGACTTGCGCCATGTCGGCGTCGCCGGAGTAGCAGTGGAAGACGGTGCGCTCGGGGGCGCCCTCCTCCTTCAGGACGCGCAGCACGTCGTCGTGCGCCTCGCGATCGTGGATGACGAGGGCCTTGCCGTGCCGCTTGGCGATCTCGATGTGGGCGCGGAAGGACCTCTCCTGGGCGGCCTTGCCCTCCGGTCCCGTACGGAAGTAGTCGAGGCCCGTCTCGCCGACGCCCTTGACCTGCGGCAGCGCGGCGAGCCGGTCGATCTCGGCGAGCGCCTCGTCGAGCCCGGCGTCGCCGAGCGGCGCGCGGGCGCCCTGCCGGGACCAGCCGTCGGGATCGCCGTGGACGATGCGGGGCGCCTCGTTGGGGTGCAGGGCGACGGTGGCGTGCACGGCGGCGTGGGCCGCCGCCGTCTCGGCCGCCCAGCGGGAGCCCGCCAGGTCGCAGCCGACCTGCACCGCGGTCGTCACCCCCACCGAGGCCGCCTTGGCGAGGGCCTCCTCCACGGTGCCCGCCTGCATGTCCAGGTGGGTGTGGGAGTCGGCGACCTCGACCGCGAGCGGTGCGGGCAGCGGTGGCGGGGTGACGTCCTTGGCACGATCGGGGCTCATGCCCCCGATCCTACGAAGCCCCGGCTAGGAAGCCTTCGGGCCGTCCTTGCGGTGGTGGCTGAAGGGGTGCAGGAGGTCGGACAGGTGCCAGTGGTGGTGGGCGTCGGGCTCGGTGCCCTGCTCGGGGACCTCGACGGGTCCGGCGGGCGGCGGGGTGTTCCGGCGCTGCATCACGTCCCGCACGGACGACACACGGCCGGACCGCATGATCCGTACGACGTGACCGCCGCAGTTCAGGCAGGTGGGGCTGCTCAGTGGCGACGGCACCCGCTCACCGTTCGCCACGTACATCACGAACTCCGCACCCTCGCCGTCGATGTGGTGCTCTATCTCGTAAGACTGCTCCCAGCCGTGCCCGCAGCGCATGCAGGCGAACGCATACGCCTCGTGGACGACGGATATCGCCGCGTCACGGCTCGTCACCGGGTGCGCGGGTGTACTGGTGGCCGTCTTGGAGGCCGCGAACTCGCTCATGCCAGCTCCTCTTGTCCGCTGGACAAGCGCTGCCCGGGGGCAGCGTGGGGACGGGTGCGTCCCTTCAACCAGTGGACGCCCGCGCCGGGCAGAGCGCAAAAGACCTGTCGACTGTTGGAGCCGATTTGGCACTTCCCTGCCGTACCGGCCCTGTGACCCGGTCTTCGCTTTGCTTTCCGGGTCCGTCCTTTACGCCCCTATGGGGTGCTCCGATTGGCATTCTTTGCCGCGACCACGGCATCGAAGACGACCCGCTTGGGTAGCCCCGCATCGGTCGCGACCGCCGCGATGGCCTCCTTGCGCCGCTCCCCCGCCTCCTCGCGCACCCGCACCCTGCGTACCAGCTCATCGGGGGTGAGATCGGCGGCGGACTTCTCCGGGGCGCCCTCCACGACGACCGTGATCTCGCCGCGCACGCCGTCGGCGGCCCACTCCGCGAGGTCCTTCAGGGGGCCGCGCTTGATCTCCTCGTAGGTCTTGGTCAGCTCGCGGCAGACGGCGGCCCTGCGCTCGCCGCCGAACGCCTCGACCATCGCGGCGAGGGTGTCGTCGAGGCGGTGCGGGGCCTCGAAGTACACGAGGGTGCGTCGTTCTTCGGCCACTTCTTTGAGGCGCGAAAGGCGCTCTCCGGCCTTGCGCGGCAGGAAGCCCTCGAAGCAGAACCGGTCGACGGGCAGCCCGGACAGGGCCAGGGCGGTGAGCACGGCGGACGGGCCGGGGACCGCAGTGACCCGGATGCCGCGCTCCACGGCCGCCGCGACCAGGCGGTAGCCCGGGTCGGACACCGACGGCATCCCGGCGTCGGTCACGAGCAGCACCCGGGCGCCGCCCGCCAGCGCCTCGACCAGCTCGGGCGTGCGCGCGCTCTCGTTGCCCTCGAAGTACGACACGACGCGCCCGCCGACCTGTGCCCCGAGCGCCTGTGCGAGCCGCTTCATGCGGCGGGTGTCCTCGGCGGCGACGACATCGGCGACGGCCAGCTCCTGGGCGAGCCGCGGCGGGGCGTCCGAGACGGCCCCGATGGGCGTCCCGGCCAGCACGAGCGTCCCGGCCTGCGCCCCGGCGTCCGGCCCCGTGGGCGTTCCGGTTGAATCTGCGGTTCCTGTCACGGTTCCATCCTCGCAGGGACGGCGGACGTGACTCGCACAGCGCTGTTCCTCCACGCCCACGGGACTCGCACAGCGCGGTTCCCTACGATGGCGCGGTGACCAGTACCTCGTCGTCGGCCAAGGCGAACGCGACCAGTCCCCCGCCGGACCAGGCCTCCCTGGCGGCCCCGCAGGCCTCGGCGTGGCTGCGTGGTCTGCGCAGGTTCGGCTACCGGGGCCCGGAGGCGGAAGGGGGCGCGGAGGCCAGAGACGGCGCCGTCAGCGAGCGCCTCGTGCCGTCGTACCCCGCGCCGTCGTCGCGGCTGTGGGCGTCGTTCGGGCTCAGCCGGTTCACCGCCGGTCAGCTGTCCCGGCTCGTGGGCTGGGGCGGCCCGCTGCTCGTCACGCTCGTCGCGGGGCTGCTGCGTTTCTGGAATCTCGGCAGCCCGAAAGCCGTGATATTCGACGAGACGTATTACGCCAAGGACGCGTGGGCGCTCATCCACCGCGGATTCGAGGTGAATTGGCCCAAGGACGCCAATGACCTGATCCTGAAGAACAATGGCGATATCCCGCTGCCGACCGATGCCTCGTACGTCGTGCATCCGCCGGTCGGCAAGTACGTCATCGGGATCGGCGAATGGCTGTTCGGATTCGATCCGTTCGGCTGGCGGTTCATGACGGCGCTGCTCGGCACCCTGTGCGTGCTGATGGTGTGCCGGATCGGCCGCCGCATCTTCCGCTCGACGTTCCTCGGCTGCCTCGCCGGGGTGCTGCTCACGGTGGACGGGCTGGCGTTCGTGATGAGCCGCACCGCGCTGCTCGACTCGGTGCTGGTGTTCTTCGTGGTGGCGGCCTTCGGCTGCCTGGTCGTCGACCGGGACCGGACCCGGGAACGGATGGCGGCGGCGCTGCCGGTGGACGAGTACGGCCTGGTCCGCCCCGACGCGCACATCGCGGAGACGCTGCGCCTGGGCCGGCGCCCGTGGCGGCTGCTCGCCGGGCTCTGCCTGGGCCTGGCCGCCGGCACGAAGTGGAACGGCTTCATCTACGTGGCCTTCTTCGCCGTGCTGACGGTGCTGTGGGACGTCGGTACGCGCCGGGTGGCGGGCGCCGAACGCCCGTATCTCGCCGTGCTCAAGCACGATGTGTTCCCGGCGTTCCTCGTCACGGTTCCGGTCGCGGTCGCCACGTATCTGCTGTCCTGGCTCGGCTGGATCCTCTCCCCCGACGACGGCACCGGCGGCTACTTCCGCGACTGGGCGGTGACCGCGGGCAAGGGCGGCCACTTCACCTGGCTGCCCGACTGGGTGCGCAGCCTGTGGCACTACGAGCACGAGGTCTGGAACTTCAACACCCACCTGACCTCCGCGCACACCTACCAGTCCAACCCGTGGAGCTGGATGGTCGACGGCCGCCCGGTCTCGTACTTCTACGAGTCACCGGCGGCGGGCCAGGACGGCTATCCGGCGGACGCGACGGAGAAGTGCGCCCGCGAGGTCCTCGCCCTCGGCACCCCGCTGCTGTGGTGGGCGGCCTGCTTCGCCGTGCTCTTCCTGCTGTGGCGCTGGCTGTTCAGGCGCGACTGGCGGGCGGGCGCGATCGCGTGCGCCATCGCCGCGGGCTACCTCCCCTGGTTCAACTACCAGGAGCGGACGATCTTCTACTTCTACGCGGTCGTCTTCGCGCCGTTCCTCTGCCTGGCGCTGGCGATGATGCTGGGCGGGATCATCGGCAGGCCGGGTTCGAGCGAACGCCGCCGCATGGTCGGGGCGGCGAGCGCCGGCGTGCTCGTCCTGCTGATCGTGTGGAACTTCGTGTACTTCTGGCCGATCTACACGGGCACCGCGATCCCGATCGACTCGTGGCGGTCGCGGATGTGGCTCGACACGTGGGTGTAGTGGCCCTCGCCGCTACACCGGAGCGGAGAAGTTGATCCGGGTTTCCGTGTTCCGGTAGCCGGCGCGGGCGAACGCCTGCGCCATCGGGCGGTTGCCGAGATCGGTCGTGGCCGTGACGCGGTCCGCGCCCTCCGCGGCCTGGAAGCGGGTGATGGCGGCGAGGATCTCCGACACGTAGCCGCGGCCGCGCAGTTCCGGGACCACGCCGAGGTAGCCGACGTTGCGGTGGTACGGGGTGGCCGAGGGGATCGCCAGGCCGGCCAGGGCGCCGTCCGGGGTGTGCGCGAGGCGCCACCACTCGCGCCTTCCGGGCCGGTCGAGGTAGAACCGCAGGCTTTCGCGGGCGGCGGCCTCCCGGCCGCTCGCCGCCTCGCTCTCCACGGTCTGAGCGTCGAGCGTGCCCTCGGCGACCCGCGTCATCGCGTCGAGGAAGACCTCGTCGTCCGGCTCCGGGGAGAACACCAGCCGTTCGGGCTCCGCGGGCAGCGGCTCCGCGGGCGTCCACTCGAACTGGAGCCGCTCCACCTCGACGCTCAGCCCCGCGCGGCGGGCGGCCTCCCGGCGCCAGGCCACGGCGGCGGCACACCCGGGGTCGTCGCGCCACGCGCCGGGCAGGCGGAGGAGGTTGTACAGCGGCGGGGCCTGTGCGCCCGCCTCGGCGAAGGCCCGGTGTCCCGCTTCGAGGAGCGCCGCGGCCAGCGCGGCGCGCTCGGCGAGCGGCACCTCGTCGGCGGTCGCGAGACAGTCCAGCGCGAGCGGGTGCGCGCTGTCGCTCTGCCCCCACCACAGGGCGCGGGCCAGCACCCTGCCGTCCCGGTCCCGGGCGGCCCAGGTCCACTCCGGACGGTACTGCCGCTGGGCGGCCTCCTCCCGGTACGCGTCGGCGGACAGCCGCCACACGGGCTCGGACGAGGCCAGGGCGAGGACGTCGTCCAGTTCCGTACCGGGTCCCGGCACGGAGGAAAAACGAGGAGCAGAGGTGCTCGGCAAGGTCATTCAGTCGCCTTTCGGGCGCGAGGAGCGCCTTTCGGGCGCGAGGAGTCGATCACGGAAGGCGATCGGCGGTGATCCTGTCAGGGGGGCCTGCGCAGGACAACGGGATTAACCGCCGCCACACGTTCACGGATATGACCGGACACTCAGGTCCAGACCACATTCGGCCGTATTTGTGATCACTCTTCGGACACCTTCGGACACCAACTGGAAAACACCCCGCCCCGACCGGCACCGCCGTGCCTAGAGTCCCGTACGTAAACCTGGGGAGGGGGCGCTCATGCGCAAGGGGGTCAAGGTCGCCATCGTCGGCGGGGTGTTCACCGTGATGGTGGGCGGCGCCGGGTACGGGGCCTACAACATCGTGTCGGCCGTCACGGGGGACGGCGGTTCGTCGTCGCTGGGCGGGTCGCAGGCCAAGCGGACCGGGCCGCCGACGGGCGACGAGATCAAGGAGACGTCGCACAAGTTCCTGTCGGCGTGGTCGAAGAACGACCCGGACGAGGCGGCGCACTACACGAACAACGCCGACGGCGCCCTGGCGGCGATCGAGGGCTGGCACGACGAGGCGTTCATCACGCGCACCGTGCTGACGCCGGGCAAGGCGGTCGGCGCCAAGGTGCCGTTCAAGGTGAGGGCCACGGTCACCTACGACAAGAAGAGCCGGACGCTGGAGTACGCGTCGTCGCTGACGGTCGTACGCGGCGAGACCACGGGCCGCGCGCTGGTCGACTGGGAGCCGTCCGTGCTCCACCCGGACCTGCGCAAGGGCGACAAGCTCGTCACCGGTGAGGCGGCGGCGCCCCCCATCGAGGCCGTGGACCGCAACGGGGCGGTGCTGACCGCCGGGAAGTACCCCTCCCTCGGCCCGGTCCTCGACCAGCTGCGCGCCAAGTACGGGGACGAGACCGGGGGTTCGCCGGGCGTGGAGACGTCCATCGAGCGGACGGCCGCCGACGGCACGACGACGACCGCCAAGACGCTGGTGACGCTCGCCAAGGGCAGGCCCGGCAGGCTCCGTACGACGATCAGCGCGAGCGCGCAGGCCGCGGCCGAGCAGGCCGTGACGAAGTTCCCCAAGGCCGCCGTGGTGGCGGTGAGCCCGACGACCGGCGGGGTCCTCGCGGTCGCCAACCACGGGTACGGGGAGTTCAACGCCGCGTTCTCGGCGAACCGCGCGCCCGGCTCCACGATGAAGATCATCACCGCGGCGGCGCTGCTCGACAACGCTGTCCTGCCGTCGATGAACGCGAAGGCGCCCTGCGCCGACTCGGTGCTGGCGCTGGGCCAGACCTTCCACAACCTCAAGGGCATGGCGCCGGACGCGAACGCGACGCTCAGCAGCAGCTTCCAGCGGTCCTGCAACACCTCCTTCATCAAGCTCTCCGACGACCTGGGCGCCGACAAGTTCGCGGCCGAGGCGACCCGGCGGTTCGGGCTCGGCAAGGACCAGGACTGGCAGACCGGCATCCCGTCCTTCGACGGCAACGTCCCGGTCAACGGCGACTCGCAGGACCCGGCCGGGATGATCGGCCAGGGCAATGTGCAGATGAACCCGCTGAACATGGCGTCCGTCACCGCGACCGCCATCACCGGCACGTTCCGCCAGCCGATCCTCGTCGCCCGCGAGTACGGCGACCGCAAGCTGGCCACCGCGCAGGGCCTGCCGGCGCCGACCGTGGCCCAGCTCAGGGCGATGATGCACGCCACGGCGACCTCGCCGATCGGCACGGCCACCCAGGCGATGGCCGGGGTGCCCGGGGTCATCGGCGCCAAGACGGGCTCGGCGGAGAGCGACGGGCAGGCGGTGTCCGACTCCTGGTTCACCGGCTACCGAGACGGGGTCGCGACCGCCGCCGCGATGGTGGAGAACGGCGGTCACGGGGGTACCGCGGCCGGTCCCATCGTGGCGACGGTGCTGAAGAACGCCGGGTGAGCAGCGCCCCGTAAGGGGCGCGGGGAACTGCGCGCGCAACCACACGAAACCGCAGGCGCGTCTGCGGCGTTCTCTACTACGGCGGGTACCGCTTGTTCGTGGCTGGCCGCGCAGTTCCCCGCGCCCCTGGCGGGGCTAGGCTTACCGTCCGCTACACCCCCGGAGGAAAACGTTGGGCACCAGAGGCAAGCGCCCCGAACCGGCGGCGCGCCGTAACTTCAACGCCCTGGTGATCGGCGGCGCCGCGGTCGTCGCCGTCGTCGGAGCCGGCGTCGGCGCCTACGTCCTGATGGAGGGCTCCGGGAGCCGCGACGGCAGCTCGGCGTCGGCCGACGAGAAGCCGAGGATCAGGACGGGCCCGCCCTCCGCCAAGGAGATCCGCACGGCGGCCGACGGCTTCCTGACCGCCTGGCAGCAGGGCGACGCGGCGAAGGCGGCCGCGTACACCGACGACGCGGCGGCCGCCGAGAAGGCGCTCACCGGCCTCACCAAGGACGCCCACCTCACCGGGGTGAAGCTGACGCCGGGGCAGCGGACGGGCACGAAGGTGCCGTTCCACGTGACGTCGACGGTCGCCTACGACCCGAGCGCGTCCGACAAGGGCAAGGCCGGCACGGGCGAGAAGCTGAGCAAGCCCCTCGCCTACGACTCCTCGCTCACGGCCGTGCGCCGCAAGCGCGACGGCAAGGTGCTCGTCGGCTGGCAACCGTCCGTCCTGCACCCGGAGTTGCACGACGGCGACCGGCTCGTCACCGGCGAGGCCGGCGATCCGCCGGTGAAGGCCGTCGACCGGGACGGCGGCGAGCTGGACGTGAAGAAGTACCCGTCGCTCGCCACCGTCGTGGACGGGCTGCGCGAGAAGTTCGGCAAGACCGCGGGCGGCACGGCCGGTGTCGAACTGCGCATCGTGCGCAAGGCGTCGTCGAAGAAGAACGCCCAGCCGGACAAGACCCTGCTCGCCCTCTCCGAGGGCACGCCCGGCAAGGTCACGACCACGCTCTCGCCCACGCTCCAGGCGGCGGCCGAGAAGCAGGTCGCCTCGCGCAAGCGGGCCTCGGTGGTGGTGATCCGGCCGTCGACCGGCGAGATCCTCGCCGTCGCCAACTCCAGCCCGGGCTTCAACACGGCCTTCCAGGGCTCCCTGGCGCCTGGCTCGACGATGAAGGTCATCACCTCGTCGCTGCTCCTGGAGAAGGGGCTGGCGGGGGTGGACAAGGAGCACCCGTGCCCGAAGTACTTCACGTACGGGCACTGGAAGTTCCAGAACGACGACAAGTTCCAGATCAAGAACGGCACGTTCAAGGCCAGCTTCGCCCGGTCCTGCAACACGGCCTTCATCAGCCAGGCGCCGAAGCTGGACAATGACTCGCTGACCAAGCAGGCGCAGCAGGTCTTCGGGCTCGGCATGAACAACTGGGCGGTGGGCGTGTCCAGTTTCGACGGCTCGGTGCCCGTGCAGTCGGACGCGCAGATGGCCGCCTCGCTGATCGGGCAGGGCGGCGTGCGGATGAACCCGCTGAACATGGCGTCGGTCGCGGCGACCGTGAAGAACGGCACCTTCCACCAGCCGTACCTCGTCTCGCCGGACGTCGACCACCGCACGCTCGCGAAGGCCTCGCGCTCGCTGTCCGCCAAGACGCTGGCGGATCTGCGGGAGCTGATGCACTACACGGCGGTCGCGGGCACGGCCGTCGAGCCGATGTCCGGGCTCGGCTCCGACATGGGCGCGAAGACCGGCTCGGCGGAGGTCGACGGACAGAAGCAGCCGAACGGCTGGTTCACGGCGTACCGCGGTGACCTGGCGTCGGCGGCCGTGGTGCAGGCGGGCGGCCACGGCGGCGACTCGGCGGGCCCGGTCGTCCGGCAGATGCTCCTCACCGGCGGCTGACACCGGCCGTCGGAACCGGGTCGCGTGGGCGGTGCACGGACTACTAGCGTGCCGCCCATGACGTCCTCCACCGAATCCGCCGGACCCCGTACCGCCCACCCCCGCTTCGCCGAGGCGGTGACCTCGATGGGCCTCGCCGACCTCCTGCCGCGCGTCCGCTCCTTCCCCGAGGGCGCCCGCACCGCGCAGGAGGCGGCGGACGCCATCGGGTGCGCGCTCAGCCAGATCTGCAAGTCGCTGATCTTCGCGGCGGACGGCGTGCCCGTACTGGTCCTCATGGACGGCGCCTCCCGGGTCGACGTCGAGCTGGTCCGGCGCGAGCTGGACGCCGCCAAGGTGACCCGCGCCAAGGCCGACGTGGTGCGGGAGTTCACCGGGTACGCGATCGGCGGCATCCCGCCCTTCGGGCACGCGAACCGGACCCGGGTGCTCGCCGACCGCTCGCTGCTCGCCCACGACACCGTGTGGGCGGCGGCCGGCACCCCGCACACCGTCTTCCCGATGGCACCCGCCGACCTGATCGCGCACGCGGGCGCCACGGTCGTGGACGTACGGGAATGATCCCCTAGGCCGACGTGCCCTTGAAGCCCGTGTGGACGGCGGTGAGGCCGCCGTCGACCGGCAGCACCACCCCGGTCACCCACGCGGCGTCCCGGGACGCCAGGAACGCCACGGCCGCCGCGATGTCCTCGGGCTCCCCCACCCGCCCGAGGGGATAGAGACCCCGTACGGAGTCCGGGTCGCGGCCGCCGTCCGCCCAGGCCCGCGTGCGGACCGTCCCCGGCGCCACGAGGTTGACCCGCACACCGCGCGGGCCCGCGTGCCCGGCGAGGGTGCGGGTCAGCGACGCCAGGCCGGCCTTCGCGGCGCTGTAGGCGTGGTTGCCGAAGTCCTGGATGCCGTTCACCGAGCCGATGTTGACGATGGCGCCGCGACCGGAGGCGACCAGGTGCGGGAGGGCGGCGCGGCTGCACCGGTAGGCGCCGGTGAGGCTGAGATCGAGGTCGCGGGCCCAGCCCTCGTCGTCCTCGTCCTCGAACAGCGGGGCGTCGGCGTGGCAGCCGTAGGCGTTGTTCACCAGGACGTCCAGCCGGCCGAAGGTGTCGACGGCGTGCGCGACGGCGGCCCGGACGGAGTCCTTGTCGCCCACGTCGCAGCCGAACTCCTGTGCTTCACCGCCCTGTTCGCGGATCTCTGCGGCGGTCTCGCGGGCGCCGGGGAGGTCGATGTCGGTGACGAGGACGCTCGCGCCCTCCGCGGCGAGCCGCTGGGCGACGGCGGCGCCGATACCGCGTCCGGCGCCGGTGACCAGGGCCGCGTGTCCCTCGAAACGTGTCATGGCCGGGACGCTACCCGGGACATCCCCGAGAGATCCCTCAGGGTCCGCTACGGGATCAAGCAGGGCCTGCCCGGATCGAGTTGGGGCGGCGGCGCGCACAGACTCGGCGCATGACCTCACCTCGTAGCGCATACGTCGTCGCCCCCGCCCTGTTCGGCGCGTACGGCGTCATCCGGCTCCTCGACGGCCTGGACGGCACCAAGGGCCCCGGGCTCGCCTGGACCACCGGGCACCTCTGCTTCCTCGTCGGGCTCGGCTTCTTCGTGCGGGCGTTCGCCGCGATGCGCGCGGCGGCTGGTCGCTCCGACCGCTGGGCGACGGCCGGTCTGGTGGCCGCCGTCGCCGGATCGTTCGCCCTCGCCGTGCAGTTCGGCGTGGACATCGTGACGGGCCTGATGGCCGCCGATCACGCCGAGATGGGCCGCCTGTCGGACACCTTCGGCTCGCTGCCGGGCGCCGAACTCGCCTTCTACGCCGTCGGCCCGATGTTCTTCTTCGTCGGCCAGGTGATCCTCGCCGTGCGCCTGTACGCGCTGCGCAGACTGCCGGTGTGGGCGCCGTGCCTCGTCTTCGCCGCCTCGCTGCTGCCGCTGACCACCAAGGACCTGATCCCGCTCGGCGCGGTGCTCCTGCTGCTCGGCTACGCCCCGCTGTGGCGGTCCGGCGCCTCCCGTACGGCCCTGACCAGCGCCTGAGCGCGCGGGTCGGCGGTGACGCCCGTGCGCATCCCGTTCGTCACATAGCCGAGGGCGATGCCGGACTCCGGGTCGGCGAGGCCGAGGGCGCCGCCGCGGCCCGGGTGGCCGAAGGAGTGCGGCGACAGCAGCGGGGAGGCGACACCGTGCAGCATGTAGCCGAGGCCGAAGCGGGACGGGACGGCCAGGACCCGGTCGGGACCCGAGGACGCCTCGGTGCGGGCGAGATGGACCGTCTCCGGGGTGAACAGCCGCCTGCCGCCGTCCACTTCGCCGATGAGCGCGGCGTAGAAGCGGGCGAGGCCGTCCGCCGTGCCGATGCCGTTGGAGCCCGCGAGCTGCCCGGCCCGGTACGCCGGGTCGTTCTCGTCCGGGGCCGGGTCGACGGACCCGAAGGCGCGGCGGGTGAGCGAGTCCGGGTCGCCGTACGCCTCGGCGATGCGGCGGCTGGGCCGCGCCCGCAGCCCGCCCGCGGTGACCGGCGCCTCGACCGGTCCCACCCGGCCGGCCCGGTGGGCCTGCGCGTCCGGCAGCCCGATCCACAGGTCGGCGCCGGCCGGAGCGGCGATCTCCCGCGCGACGAAGGTGCCGATGTCGTCCCCGGTGACCCGGCGCACCAGCTCGGCCGTGAGCCAGCCGTACGTCTGCGCGTGGTAGCCGTGGTCGGCGCCGGGTGTCCAGGACGGGGCCTGCGCGGCGACGGCCGCGGCGGCGCGCTCGGGGTCGAGGGCCTCGGCGGGGGTCAGCGGCCGGTCGAGGGCGGGCACCCCGGCGCGGTGCGCGAGCACGTCGCGGACCCGGGCGTCCTCCTTGCCGTGCGCCTTGAACTGCGGCCAGTACGTGCCGACGGGCGCGTCCAGGTCGAGGGCGCCGCGCTGGTGGAGCAGGAGCAGCGCGGCGGCGGCGACGCCCTTGGTGGCGGAGCGCAGGATCTGCGCGGTGCCGGGCTCCCAGGCGGGCCCGGTGCCTTCCACGTCGCGGGTGCCGGCCCACAGGTCGACGACCTTGTGCCCGTGCTCGTAGACGACGACGGCGGCGCCGCGCTCACCGCGGGCCGTGAAATTCTCGGCGAAGGCGGTGCGTATGCCTTCGAATCGGGGGTCCGTCGTGCCGTTCACTGCTGTCTCCACGATGGATGCAACAGGGCGCGGCACGTGATGATTCCGGGGCCGGGGGTCAGCGCCGTCCCGCCACGGAGGCCGGGTCGAAGCCGAAGGGCAGCTCCAGGCGGTGGGCGCGCATCAGGTCCTCGTCCATGAGGAGGTCGCCGGTGGGGCCGTCGGCCGCGATGACGCCGCCGCTGAGGATCAGCGCGCGCGGGCAGAGTTCGAGCGCGTACGGCAGGTCGTGGGTGACCATCAGGACCGTCACGTCCAGCGACCTGAGGATGTCGGCGAGTTCGCGGCGCGAGGCCGGGTCGAGGTTGGAGGACGGCTCGTCGAGGACGAGGATCTCGGGCTCCATCGCGAGGACGGTCGCCACGGCCACCCGGCGGCGCTGGCCGAAGGAGAGGTGGTGCGGGGGCCGGTCCGCGTACTCCGCCATGCCGACCAGACCGAGCGCCTTGTGGACCCGTGCCTCCAGCTCGGCGCCCTTCATCCCGGCGGCGGCCGGGCCGAACGCGACGTCCTCGCGGACGGTGGGCATGAACAGCTGGTCGTCGGGGTCCTGGAAGACGATGCCGACCTTGCGGCGGATCTCCGCCATGTTCCGCTTGTCGACGGGCATGCCCGCGACCTTCACGGTTCCGGCGCCGCCGGTCAGGATGCCGTTGAGGTGCAGGACCAGGGTGGTCTTGCCCGCGCCGTTCGGGCCGAGCAGGGCGACGCGTTCGCCGCGGGCGACGGAGAAGTCGACGCCGAAGAGGGCCTGGTGTCCGTCGGGGTAGGCGAAGGCGAGCCCGGACACGTCGAGAGATGCAGTAGTCACAGCATCCATCCCAGCAGACACACCACGAGCGCCGCACTCGGCAGGGTCAGCGCGTACGACCACTGCGCGCGCGACGCCGTCACCTCGTCGATCACCGGCATCGAACCCGCGTAGCCGCGGCTGACCATGGCGAGGTGCACGCGCTCGCCGCGCTCGTAGGAGCGGATGAAGAGGGCGCCCGCCGATTTGGCGAGCACGCCCCAGTGGCGCACGCCGGACGCCTCGAAGCCGCGCGACTCCCGCGCGATCCTCATGCGCCGCATCTCGTCCGTGATCACGTCCCCGTACCGGATCATGAAGGACGCGATCTGGACCAGGAGCGGCGGCAGCTTCAGGCGCTGGAGGCCGAGCAGCAGCTCGCGCAGTTCCGTCGTGGAGGCGAGCAGCACGGAGGCGGCGACGCCGAGTGTGCCCTTGGCCAGCACGTTCCACGCGCCCCACAGGCCGCTCTCGCTGAGCGAGAGGCCGAGGACGTGGATCCGCTCGCCCTCGGCGACGAACGGCATCAGCACGGCGAAGGCCACGAACGGGACCTCGATGAGCAGCCGCTTGAGCAGATAGCCGGCGGGCACCCGCGCCGCGTACGCCACCGCCGCGAGCAGCGCCGCGTACAGGGCGAACGCCCACATCGCCTCGCGGGGCGTGGAGACCACGACGACCACGAAGCAGAAGACGGCGGCGAGCTTGGTGTGCGGGGGCAGCCCGTGCACGGGCGAGTGCCCGTGCCGGTAGAGCCGGTGTGCGTGGCCCGCGCCCATGTCAGACGGTCTCCTGCGCGCGGACCTCGGTGGACGCGGCGTCGCTCGTACGGCGCCTGCGCAGCGCCCAGAAGATCCCGGAGCCCGCGACGACCGTCACGCCGACGCCGATGACTCCGGCGAGGCCGCCGGAGAGCCGGGCGTCGGTGATGTCCTTGACGCCGTAGTCGGCGAGCGGGGAGTCGGCGGAGGCGTGCTCCTTGGTCTTGCTGTCGATGCCCTTGTCGTGGGCGACCTTCTCCAGGCCGTCGGGGTTGGCGGAGGCGTAAAAGGAGACGAACCCGGCGAGGACGAGGGAGGTGAGCAGGCCGGTGATCCAGATCTTGCGGTGCGAGCGGGCGGCCACCGGGGCGGCGGGCGCGGCGGCCGGCGCGTCGACCAGTTCTCCGCCGACCTTGAGCTTCAGCGGTGCGGTCAGGCCGCGGGCGCCGTACACCAGGTCGGGCCGGACGGCGACGACCGCGCCGACGGTGAGCGCGGTGATGACGGCCTCGCCGATGCCGATCAGGACGTGGACGCCGACCATGGCGGTGGCGACCTTGCCGAGGGAGACGTCGGTCGTCCCTCCGATGGCGTAGACGAGGGTGAAGACGACGGCGGCGGCCGGGACCGACACGAGCGCGGCGGCGAAGGACGCCACGGTGATCGAGCGGCGGCCGCGCGGCAGCACCTTCACCAGGCCGCGGAAAACCAGGTAGGCGACGACGGTCGTGGTGATCGCCATGTCCGTGATGTTCACGCCGAGCGCGGTCAGGCCGCCGTCCGCGAAGAGCACGCCCTGCATGAGCAGCACGACCGAGACGCAGAGGACCCCGGTGTAGGGGCCCACGAGTATCGCGGCCAGCGCTCCGCCCAGGAGATGGCCGCTGGTACCGGCCGCGACGGGGAAGTTGAGCATCTGCACGGCGAAGATGAAGGCGGCGACGAGGCCCGCGAGCGGGGCGGTGCGCTCGTCCAGCTCACGGCGCGCGCCGCGCAGGCTGACGGCGACGGCGCCCGCGGCGACGACACCGGCGGCCGCCGAGACGGGGGCGTTGATGAATCCGTCGGGGACATGCATGGCGGAGATCTCCGGCGCTCGGCAGCTGGTTAACCGTTCGATGATAGTGCCTTGTTGCGAACCCTTCGCAAGAGCGCCCCCCGATCAATTACTTCTGGCCCGGATTGTCTGACATATGGGACATTTGACTCATGAGTGCCGACGAGCAGTACGTCGAGCAGTACGCCCGCGCCCATCTCGTCACCGGCGCCGCCGACGGGCACCGACCCGTACCGGTGGTGCTGCGCTACGACGGTGACGGCCAGGTCCGGGTCGCGCTGCCCGCGCCGGAGGGCGAGTGGACCTTCCCGCGCGAGCTGCTCGAACGCGGTCTGCGGGCACCCGCCGCCGGGGGCGACGTCCGGATCTGGCCGTGCGGCCGGGTCCAGGCGGTCATCGAGTTCCACGCACGCGAAGGGGTGGCGGTCGTGCAGTTCGACGTGAAGGCGCTGATCCGCTTCCTGCGTCGTACGTACACGGCCACCACCCCGGCGACCACTACCGGCTGATCAGGCGCTGACCAGCTCCCGGTCGCCGTCGTCGTCCTTGCCCGCGGCGCCGGAGGCCGTCTTCAGGCCCTCGCCCTCCACGTCGACGTTGGGCAGCACCCGCTCCAGCCACTTCGGCAGCCACCAGGCGCGCTTGCCGAGCAGCGCCAAGACGGCGGGCACGATCGTCATGCGGACGATGAACGCGTCGAAGAAGACGGCGATCGCGAGGCCGAAGCCGATCATCTTCACCATCTGCTCGGACGAGCCGATGAAGCCCGCGAACACCGCGATCATGATGACGGCGGCGGCGCTGACCACGCGCGCCCCGTGCCGGAACCCGGTGACGATCGCCTGCGCCGGGCGCTCCCCGTGGACGTACGCCTCGCGCATCCGGGTCACGAGGAACACCTCGTAGTCCATCGCGAGGCCGAAGACCACGCCCACCATGAAGATCGGCATCATCGACATGACCGGGCCGGTCTGCTCGACGCCGAAGAGCGAGCCGAGCCAGCCCCACTGGAAGACGGCGACGACGGCGCCGAGCGCGGCGAGCACCGAGAGCAGGAAGCCGAGCGCCGCCTTGAGCGGGACCAGGACCGAGCGGAAGACGACCATCAGGAGCAGGAACGCCAGGCCGACGACCAGGGCCAGGTACGGCACCAGCGCGTCGTTCAGCTTCTGCGAGACGTCGATGTTCATCGCGGTGGAGCCGGTGACGCTCAGCTCGGCGCCGGTGTCGGCCTTGATGTCCTTGCCCGCCGCGCGGATGTCGTGCACGACGTCCTCGGTCTGCACCGAGGAGGGCTTGTACTTCGAGACGACGCTGACGATGGCGGTGTCGCCCGCCTTGTTGAAGGTCGCGGGCGCGACGGCCGCGACCCCCTCGGTCTTCTTGATCTCCGAGACGACGTCGTCGACGGCCGCCTTCGGGTCGTCCGCGCCCCGGGCGTCGACGACCGTCATCAGCGGGCCGTTGAAGCCCGGCCCGAAGCCCTCCGAGAGCAGGTCGTACGCCTTGCGCTGGGTGGTGCTTGTGGGCTGGCTGCCGTCGTCGGGCAGGCCGAGTTCGAGCGAGGCGACCGGGACGGCCATCGCGCCCAGGCCCAGGATGCCGACGACGAGGACGGCGACCGGGCGGCGCAGCACGAAGCGGGCCCAGCGGGTGCCCATGTTGGGCTTGGCCTCGGTCTGCGTGCCGGACTCGGCGGCCTTGCGGGCCTTGCGACCGTGGACGCGCTTGCCCGCGTAGCCGAGCAGCGCCGGGATGAGGGTGAGCGCGATGAGCACGGCGATGGCGACGGTGCCGGCGGCGGCGACGCCCATCTTGGTCAGCATCGGGATGTTGACGACGGCGAGGCCGACGAGCGCGATGACGACGGTGAGCCCGGCGAAGACGACGGCCGAACCCGCGGTGCCGACCGCCCGTCCGGCGGCCTCCTCGCGCTCGCGGCCCTCGGCCAGCTCGGCCCGGAAGCGGGAGACGATGAACAGCGCGTAGTCGATGCCGACGGCGAGGCCGATCATCATCGCGAGGGTGGAGGTGGTGGAGCCCAGGTCCAGCGCGTTGGCGAGCGCCGTGATGGTCGAGACGCCGATGCCGACGCCGATCAGCGCGGTGAGCAGCGGCAGCCCGGCCGCGACCAGCGAGCCGAAGGTGATCACGAGCACGACGGCCGCCACCGCGATGCCGATGACCTCGGTCGCGCCGGTCTCGGGCATGGCCTGGAGCGCGTCACCGCCGACCTCGACGGTCAGCCCGGTCTTCTTGGCGTCGTCGATGACCTGCTGCAGCGCGTCCCGGTCGTCGTCGGTCAGCTCCATCGAGGAGACCTTGTACGAGGCCGAGGTGTAGGCGATCGTGCCGTTCTTGCTGACCGTGTTCCCCTCGAACGGGTCGGCGACGGACGCGACCTGCTTCGAGCTGGACTTGATCGCGGAGATCGTGTCCTGGATGTCCGCCTTGTTGGCGGCGTCGGTGAGCTTCTCGTGGGCGGGCGCCTTGAAGACGACCCGGGCGGTCGCGCCGTCGGCGGCCGAGCCGGGGAAGCGCTGGTCGAGCAGGTCGAAGGCCTTCTGCGCCTCGGTCCCGGGAATCGAGAAGGAGCTGGAGGCGGCGGTCGGCGCGGAGGCGGCGCCGACGCCCGCGAGCGTCAGCAGGGCCACCCATATCAGGGCGACGAAATGCCTTCGGCGGAAGGCGAGCTTGCCGAGTTTGTACAGGAAGGTGGCCACGAAGGCGTACTCCGGTCAGGTCGTGGGGTCGGGGCTCGGGCCCCCAGGGCAGGGAAAATCAGCCCGACGACGTTGAGCGGTGCGCGTCAGGTGAACGGGTCTGGGCTTCGGGAGAGCTCAGGCGACGAGGGCGGGGAGAACCACTGCGTCGATGTACGAGATGAGGTAGGCCTGGGTGGGCGGCTGCTCGTCGATGAGCGTCCGGGTGGCGAAACCGCCGATCAGCATGTGGATGATGTAGGCGCGCGCCGGGTTGTCGGCCCGCATCTCACCTCGGTCCACCGCTCTCTGCAGCACACGGTCCACACCGGACATCTCCGGTTCGACGATCCATTCCTTGAAGGCGGCGAGCAGATCGGGGTTGGCGTGCACGGCCACCATCAGGCCGCGCATCAGCGCGCTGTTCTGCTCCATGTGACAGTCGTCGTCCCGGAGCACCATCGCGTGCAGATCACCGCGCAGCGACCCCGTGTCGACCTCGTCGAAGTGCGGCTTCTGGTGCCGCAGCACCTTCACGACCAGCTCGGCCTTGCCGCCCCACTGGCGGTAGAGCGTCGCCTTGCTGGCCCGGGTCCTGGTGGCCACGGCGTCCATCGTCAGGGCGTCGTAACCGACCTCCCGGAGCAGGTCGAGCACGGCCGCGTACAGCTCGGCCTCGCGCTCGGGCGTGATCCGGCTGCGTCTCGCTGCCGCTTCGGCGACCATGACCTCACCTCTCCGGGTTCGTACGCTCTGAACATACCCCGCCCACTAACGAAACGAAACAGTTTCGTTCGTGTGCTGCGCCACACCGTCGCGCCCCGCCAGGGGCGCGGGGCCGTGCCGATGTGCGGCTCCGCCGCGTGGGCGCGACCCGCCACGACGAGAGCCGCGGACGAAGTACCCGGGTTGCCGGAGGCCATGTCGCGGAAAAGCATGAAGAGGTGATCCAGGACGACGCACCCCAGGCCTACCTACGATTCCCGCACCTGAGCGGCGAGCGATTGTGCTTCGCGGCGGAGGACGATCTGTGGATCGCGCCGCTCGACGGCTCGGCCCGGGCCTGGCGCCTCACCGTCGACCGAACGAAGGTCAGCCACCCGCGCTTCTCGCCCGACGGCACCCACATCGCGTACACGACCTGGCGCAGCCTCGACCCGGAGATCCACGTGGCACCGGTCGACGGCGGCTCGGCGCGGCGGCTCACGTACTGGGGCAGTGTCGACACCCAGGTCCGCGGCTGGACACCCCCCGACAAGGACGGCCGGGCCGACATCCTCGCCGTCGCCTCGCACGGCGAGCCCTTCTCCTACTTCACCTTCGCCTACAGCGTCCCCACCGACGGCTCACCCGGCGGCAAGCTGCCCTGGGGCCCGGTCTCCGACATCCAGATCGCCGACATCGACGGTGAGCGGCAGACCCTGCTGCTCACGGGCACGCCCCCGCACGAACCGGCCGCCTGGAAGCGGTACCGGGGCGGCGCCCAGGGCCGGCTCTGGGTGCACGGGCAGCGCGTCCTCGCCGACCTCGACGGGCACCTCGACGCCCCGATGTTCGTGGGCGGCCGGATCGCCTTCCTCTCCGACCACGAGGGCATCGGCAACGTCTACTCCTGCCGGCCCGACGGCTCCGGCCTCACCCGGCACACCGACCACGACGCCTTCTACGCCCGGCACGCCTCCACCGACGGCAACCGGGTCGTCTACCAGTGCGCGGGCGAGCTGTGGATCCTGGACTCGCTGGAGCCCGACTCCGTACCGCGCAGACTCCGGGTGCGGCTCGGCGGGCCGCGCGCGGGGCGCCGCTCCTACCAGGTCCCGGCCGCCCACCACGTCGACTCGCTCTCCGTCGACGAGACCGGCCGGGCCAGCGCGGTCGTCGTGCGCGGCTCCCTGTACTGGCTCACCCACCGCGACGGCCCGGCCCGCACCATCGCCGACACCCCGGGCGTCCGGGTACGGCTGCCCGAGATGCTGGGCTCCGGCGGACAGGTCGCCTACGTCACCGACGCGGCCGGCGAGGACGCCGTCGAGATCGCCTATCTGCCCCGGGCCAGCGGCGACCGTCCGCCCCGGCGGCTCGCCTCGGGCGGCCTCGGCCGGGTCCAGGAACTGGTCGCCGACCCCGAAGGCGGCCGCCTCGCCGTCGCCTCCAACGACGGCCGCCTGCTGCTGCTCACCGTGCCCGGCGACGGCGCCACCGAGATCACCGCCACCGGGACGACCGAGACCGCCGAGGTCACCGAGCTGATCCGGTCCACGAACGGCCCGGTCCGCGATCTCGCCTTCTCCCCCGACGGCGCCTGGCTGACCTGGTCCCACCCGGGCATCGGCCGCTCCCTGCGCCAGATCAAGATGGCCCGCATCACCGGCCCCGGCGAGCGCACGGTCGTCGACGTCACCAACGGCCGCTTCGAGGACGAGAACCCGGTCTTCACCCGCGACGGCCGCTATCTCGCCTTCCTGTCCTGGCGCGGCTTCGACCCGGTCTACGACGTGCACACCGGCGACCTGTCCTTCCCGCTCGGCTGCCGCCCCTACCTCGTACCGCTCTCCTCCGCGACGCCGTCCCCCTTCGCGCTCTCGCCCGACGGACGCACCGCCGCCGGAGGTCTCGACCCGGTCGAGGACAGCGGCGGCGACGGCACCCCGACCGTCGAGATCGAGGGCCTGGCCAACCGCGTCGTGCCGTTCCCGGTCGCGGCCTCCAAGTACTCGGCGCTGCACCCGGTCTCCGGCGGCGGCCTGGTCTGGCTGCGCTGGCCGATCTCCGGCGCGCTCGGCGAGACGTTCGCCAACCCGGCCGACACCTCCTCCCAGCCGACCCTCGAACACTTCAACCTCAGCAAGGGCAAGAAGACCCAACTCGTCGACCACATGGACTGGTTCGCGGTCAGCGGCGACGGCACCCGGCTCGTCGTCGCCGACGAGGGCGACCTCGAAGCCGTCCCCGCCACCGAGGCGGGCGACTCCGACTCCACGGTCTTCATCGACCTGCGCCGCATCCTGCACGAGGTCGACCCGGCCGCCGAGTGGCGCCAGGCCTACGACGAGGCGGGCCGGATCATCCGCGCCTACTTCTGGGAACCGCGGATGTGCGGCATCGACTGGGACGCCGTCCTCGACCAGTACCGGCCGCTGGTCGAACGGGTCGCGTCCCCGGACGAGTTCGCCGACCTGCTGCGCGAGGTCCTCGGCGAACTCGGCACCTCGCACGCCTACGTCTCCCCCGCCCGCCGCAACGAGGGCCCGCCGCACTACCAGCGCGCCCAGGGCCTGCTCGGCGCCAACTTCGTCTGCCGAGAGGGTAGTTGGGTGATCAGCCGGATCCTGCCCGGCGACTCCTCCGACTCCCGGGCCCGCTCCCCGCTGTCCGGCACCGGCATCCGCGAGGGCGCCGCGCTCACCCACGTCGACGGCCGCCGGGTCGACCCGGTCGCGGGCCCGTTCCCGCTGCTCGCCGGCGCCGGCGGCACCACCGTGGAGCTGACCTTCGACCCGGCCGAGGGCGGCGGCCGCGCCCGCCGGGTCGCGGTCGTCCCGCTGATCGACGAGCGGCCCCTGCGCTATCAGGACTGGGTCGCCAAACGCCGCGCCGTCGTACGGGAGTTGAGCAACGGCAAGTGCGGCTATCTGCACATCCCCGACCTGGGCGGCTCGGGCTGGGCCCAGTTCAACCGCGACCTGCGCATGGAGGTCTCCCGCCCCGCCCTCATCATCGACGTACGCGGCAACGCGGGTGGCCACATCAGCGAACTCGTCGTCGAGAAACTGTCCCGCAGGATCCTCGGCTGGGACCTCACCCGCAACGCCCAGGCGGTGTCCTACGCCTCCAACGCGCCGCGCGGCCCCGTGGTCGCCCTCGCCGACGAGGCCACCTCCTCCGACGGCGATATGATCACCGCCGCGTTCAAGCTGCTCGCGCTCGGCCCCGTCGTCGGCCAGCGCACCTGGGGCGGCGTCGTCGGCATGACCGGCCGGCACAAGCTCGGCGACGGCACGGCGATCACGGTGCCGATGAACGCGGCCTGGTTCCCCGAGTACGGCTGGTCGATCGAGAACCGCGGCGTCGACCCCGACATCGAGGCGCTGCGCACCCCGCTGGACTGGGCGGAGGGCCGGCACGCCCAGCTCGACGACGCCGTCGAACTGGCCCTGGACCTGCTGCGCGAACAGGGCGCCCTCACCCCGCCCGACTACACGGACGTACCGGACCGGCGCCGCCCGAAGCTGCCGCCCCGCTGAACCGGCCGCCGGGCAACGGAAATCGGGCCCCACCCGGAGTTCCGGGTGGGGCCCGACCGTGTCCGTGACGCGCTCAAGGAGCGCTCAGGACGGGCAAGCCCGTTCAGGAGTCCTGCTGGAACTTCTCCCGAGCCTGCTGCGAGCGCTCACCGGCCTCGTCCTGGGCCTGCTGAGCGCGCTCACCGGCCTGGTCCTGGGCCTGCTGCGTCCGCTCGCTCGCCTCGTCCTTGGCGCCGCCGAGCTTCTCCTTGGCCTGGTCCTGGAGCTGGTCGGCCTTGTCCTTGAACTGGTCCATGATGCCCATGCTTGTTCACTCCCGTGGTGGGTGAGGGGGATGGGGCCTCGACCAGACTGACACGGGGTGACAGGAGCCGCATTTCGATCAATAACGGACTGTGCAGGGCGGCGAAAAGCCCAGGTCAGCGGTCCCGCACCGATTCGTCGGCAGCCCCGCCAGCCCCCACCAGACCCTTCGGCACATGACCGAGCCGCCCCTCGAACCGCCGCATCTCGCGCTGCCCGACCGTCCCGATCAGCGCGGGCAGGTACCCCCGGATCCCCTGCATGCCGCGCAGCCACCACTGCGCGTACACGTGCGAGGACCGCCGCTCGACACCGTCCACGATCCGGTCGACCGCCGGGCCCAGCGGATACGTCTTGTTCGACGGCCACGGCAGCCGCTGGCGCAGCTCGCGCATCACGTCGTCCTGGTCCGCGCCGCGCACCATGTCCGTGTCGGTCCACGACAGATAGCCGACGCCGACCCGTACGCCCTTGTAGCCGACCTCCGCGCGCAGGCTGTGCGCGTACGCCTCCACGCCCGACTTCGACGCGCAGTACGCGGTCATCATCGGCGCCGGAGTGATCGCCGCGAGCGAGGCAATCTGGAGCAGGTAACCGCGCGACTCCATCAGGACGGGCAGGAAGGCGCGGGCGGTGACCGCGGACCCGATGAGGTTGACCTCGATGACGCGCCGCCAGGAGACCGGGTCGGAGTCCACGAACGGACCGCCGGTCGCCACCCCCGCGTTCGCCACGACGATGTCGACCTTCCCGAACCGCTCCTTCACCTCCTGGGCGACCCGCGCCATCGCCTCGTGATCGGTGACATCGGCATGCCACCAGTCGGCGTCGGAGTGCAGCCGCCCCGCGACCTGCTTCAGCTCGTCCGGCTCCAGACCGACCAGCGCGATCTTGGCGCCCCGCGCCGACAGCTTGCGGGCGAGCAGCTCGCCGACCCCGCGCGCCGCGCCCGTGACGACCGCGACCTGACCTTCGAGACTGACCTTGCTCATGCGGCGTCCACCCCTTCCTGATCCTGCTCCACCTGTGTCGGTATGTACGTGCGGGACAGCTCCCGGATCCTCCCGGTGACCGCCTCCGGTGCCTCGATCGGCGTCATGTGGCCGAGCCCCGGCAGCTCGGTCAGGCCCACGCAGTTCGGCAGCGCCTCCGCGATCCGCCGGGCGTGCACGACGGGGGTGAGCCGGTCCGCGGTCCCGGCGAGCACGGCCACCGGCATCGTCAGCGCCCGCACCCCCTCGTCGACCTGAAGCTCTTCGAGCACCTGCGACCACCCGTACCGCACGTCGCGCGGGCACGCGTGCACGATCCGCGCGCACGCCTCGACCTTGTCCGGCGCCGAACCGGGCCCCATGGTCCCGTACCGCAGCACCTTCTTGCCGACCGGCGTGACCGGCCCGAGCGGCGCCTTCGACCCCAGGATCGCCCGGGTCAGCCGGGTCCGCAGCGCGCCAGGACCGAGCAGCGGCACCACGGTCGACTCCGCCACCAGACGCGAGCTGCCGGTGCTGCACAGCAGCAGCGCCGCCGCGTGCTCGGCGAGCTTCGCCCGGCCCGCGGCGGCCATCAGCGTCATCGCGCCCATGGAGTGCCCGACGAGCACGGCCCGCTGCCCCGGCGCGAGCGTCGCGGCAAGCACCGCCTCCAGGTCGTCGGCCAGCATGCCGGTGGTGTACGGGAGTTGAGGGGAAGCCGGACTGCGGCCGTGCCCGCGCTGGTCGTACACGATGACCCGGTGGTCGGTGGCGAGCGCCCGCGTCTGCGCCGCCCAGAAGGCGGTCGAGCAGGTCCAGCCGTGCGCGAGCACGACGGCGGGCGCGTCGGCGGGCCCGTGCACCTCGACGTGGAGCCGGGCGCCGTCCGCCGAGGTGACGGTCAACTCGTCGACGGCCACGGGCGGGGCGTACGGTCCGGTCCGCACGTGCGTCAGGCGGCTCATGCGGCGCTCACCTCGGCCTTCTTCTTCGTACGGGACTTCTTCGACGCCGCTTCGACGGGCGGCCGCACCACCTCGTACTCGCCCACGTCCACCCGGCGCGTGGCCTGCCGGAACTCGGTCGTGGTGCCCGGCCACACCGTCGTGTTGCGGCCGTTCTCGTCCAGGTACCAGCTGTCGCAGCCGCCGGTGTTCCACACGGTGCGCTTCATCCGGTCCTGTACGCGGTTGTTCCAGCCGGCGACGGCGGTCTCGCGCGGGGTGAGCGCGACGCGGCCGCCGAGCACGGTCAACTGCCGCATGTAGTCGGCCAGATAGTTCAGCTGGGCCTCGATCATCAGGATCATCGAGGAGTTCCCGAGCCCGGTGTTCGGGCCGATGATCGTCATGAAGTTCGGGAACCCGGCGGCCGTGGCCCCGCGCAGCGCCGCCATCCCGCCCTTCCAGCTCTCGGCGAGGCTGACCCCGTCCGCGCCGACGACCCGCTCCGCGATCGGCATGTCCGTGACGTGGAACCCGGTGCCGAACACGATCGCGTCGACCTCGGCCTCGGTGCCGTCGGCGGCGACCAGGGTGTTCCCGCGGATCTCGCTCAGACCCGACGCGACGACATCGACGTTCGGCCGGGCCAGCGCCGGATAGTAGGCGTTGGAGAGCAGGATGCGCTTGCAGCCGATCCGGTAGTCGGGGGTCAGCTTGGCGCGCAGCGCCGGGTCCTTGATCGCCCGGTGCATGTTCCGTTTGGCGAGCTGCTCGACCATGCCCAGCTCGTTGGGCCGCTTGGTGAACGCCTGGACCTGCAACTCCCTGATGCCCCAGAGCAGTCCGCGCCGCGCCTGCGTGGTGAACGGCAGCTGACGGTGCAGCCAGCGCTCGGCCCTGGTGATGTTCCGGTCGGCGCGCGGCATGACCCACGGCGGCGTCCGCTGGAAGAGGGTGAGCCTCCCGACCTCCTTCTGGACGGCGGGCACGATCTGGATCGCGGACGCGCCTGTCCCGATCATCGCGACGCGCTTGCCGCGCAGGTCGTAGTCGTGGTCCCAGCGCGCGGAGTGGAAGACCTTGCCGGGGAAGGTGTCGAATCCCTTGATGTCCGGGATCTTCGGGTCGGACAGCGGCCCGGTCGCGGAGACGACGACATCGGCGGTGAGCGTCCCGCTCGCGGTGTCGAGCTCCCACCACAGCTTCTCGCTGTCCCAGCGTGCCTGCTTCACCTCGGAGTCGAAGCGGATGTGCGGGCGCAGCCGGAAGGTGTCGGCGACCCCTTCCAGGTACTCCTGGATGCGCTCCTGCCCGGAGAACGTCCGCGGCCAGTCCGGGTTCGGGGCGAACGAGAACGAGTACAGGTGCGACGGCACGTCACAGGCGCAGCCCGGGTAACTGTTGTCCCGCCAGGTGCCGCCCACCGTGCCGGCCCGCTCCAGGACCACGAAGTCGGTGATGCCCTCGCGGCGCAGTCTGACCGCCGCGCCGAGCCCGCCGAACCCGGATCCGATCACCGCCACCCGTACGTGTTCATGCTCGGTCATCCCGGCGCCTCCCTGGCCGTGCGACTCTGCCAGTGAACACTGGCACAGTCAGGAGCGTAGAGCAGGGCCCTACCGAGCGGTAGGGGTAGGGACGAGGAAAGTTACCGGCGGTACAACATAGGCTCGTGCCGTGCCCACAGAAGCGACGGAACCCAGCGAGCAGCGCGAGTACCGCATGGAGGAACTGGCCAGGGCGGCCGGCATCACGGTGCGCACCGTGCGCTTCTACCGCGAGCGCGGCCTCATCAAGCCCCCGCGCCGCGAGGGCCGGATCGCCTGGTACGACGACACGCACCTGGCCCGCCTGCACACGATCGCCCAGCTCCTGGAGCGCGGCCACACCCTCAACGGCATCGCCGAACTCTCCGAGGCCTTCGACCGCGGCCGCGACGTCGCCGAACTCCTCGGCATCGGCTCACCCACCGAGGAGATCCCGGTCCGCCTGACCGCCACCGAACTCGCCGACCACTTCGCCGGGGACGTCACCCCGGAGAACCTCCAGGCGGCCCTGGACCTCGGCTACCTCGGCACCGACGGCGAGGAGATCGTCCACATCAGCCGCCGCCTGCTCGACGTCTCGGCGGCCCTGGTCCGCGAGGGCATCCCGCTCGCCGAGGTCCTGGCGGCGGCCCGCACGGTCCGCGACCACGCGGACGCCCTGGCGACCCTCTTCCACGAGCTGATCCTCGCCCACGGCGACGAAAAGGACGTCCAACGCCTGCGCCCACTCGCCAAGTCGGTGGTGGAGGCAGAACTCTCGATGGCCCTGGACCGCCGCCTCAGCCCGCCGGCACGCGACATCACCTGATCGAGGTAATGCCGCTCAAACATGCCCGAATTCGGTTTCACCTGCCGAGAGTTGGACCAGAGACAAGACCCCGGCGACTGTCCTACCAGCCCCGGGGCGTGGCCGACACTTCTGGGAGTGCCAGCATGCCCAAGCGTAGTCATACCGAGCCCGGGCGCGCGCTCGGCGTCGTACGGCTCAGCAACGTCACCAAGGTGACAACCTCACCCGGCAGGCAGCGTGCGACAGTCCAGTACCTCGCCGAACAGGCGGGGTTCACGCTGATCGGCGAGGCCGTCGACCTCGGCGTCTCCGCACGCGCGACGTCCCCCTTCGACCGCCCCGCTCTGGGACCGTGGCTCCGCCGCCCCGGCAGCTACGAAGCCGTCGTCTGGTCGCACGTGGACCGCGCCGTGCGGTCGGTCGGGCACATGTCCGATCTGATCGCCTGGGGGTGTGCGCAAGCCGTCACCCTCGTCTTCGGAGTTCCCGGGGAGAGCGGACCACTGATCGTCAGTCCCGAGGCCGGAGGCGCCACCGTTCGACTCGCCATGGACCTGGCCTACGCCGCCGAGCAGGAATCCCGAGCGATCTCCTCTCGGCTCACCGACGCCCACGAGGCACTGCGCGCGGCGGGTCGCTACGGCGGCGGCCTCGTCCCGTTCGGGTACCGAAAGGCACCGCATCCCTCCGGTACCGGATGGTGCCTCACCCCGGACGACGAGTCCGCCTCGCTGGTGCACGCCATCGTGAATCGTGTGCTGTCCGGTCATTCCCTGACGGCCGTCGCCCGCTGGCTCAACGAAGAGGACGCCCTCGTGCCCCGTGACCGCCACGCACTGCTCCAAGGACGCGGCACCGGCGGAACCCGGCACGGGCTCACTTTCGACCGCTTCCGATGGACATCGGGGACGCTGTCGAAAGTGCTGCGGTCCCCCTCGCTGATGGGTCACCGCGTCCACCAGGGACGGACAGTCCTCGACGGGGACGGCCGCCCCGTTCTGATCGGTGCGCCTGTGCTGGACGAAGGCACGTTCCGCACCCTTCAGGACCTCTTGACGATCCGGTCCAACGGAACGCGGCGGACGCGTCGCCCGACCTCCGCGCTTCTCACCCGCGTCGCACATTGCGCCGGGTGCGGCGGCCGTATGTACTACCGGGCCCGCAAGCCGTACCCCTACGGCGACTACGTCTGCGCGGCTCCGGCGAAGGGACTGCGGTGTCCGGCGGCGGCCGCCATGAGGTCGGACTGGCTGGAGGGCTACACAGTGGAGAGCTACCGCGCCGCAACAGGCACTCGCGGCCCCGTCAGCCGCGCGGACCTGTTGGCCGCCGGAGCGCGTGTCACCGTTTCCAAGGGCCGCTGCGGCGGAGACACGACCCGGCCGACAGGACCGGACACCTCGCGTCTGGCGTTCACGATGGACGAGGCTCCGTCTTCGGCGGTCTGACGGAAATGGTCGGGCGGGGCGAGCATTCGGGGCGCTCCGCCCGCCGGTACACCTAGCGGTCGAACACAACCGTCACCGGGGCGTGGTCCGACCAGCGCTCGGCGTGCGTGGCCGCCCGCTCCACAAATGCCTTGCGCGCCTTGGCAGCCAGGCCGGAGGTCGACACCACGAGATCAATTCTCCATCCCGCGTCGTTGTCGAAGGCCCGCCCCCGGTACGACCACCACGAGTACGGCCCCTCCACATCCGGGTGCAGGGCGCGGACCACGTCGACGTAGCCGCCGTCGGTCGCGTCGAGGACACGGCCCAGCCACTCGCGCTCCTCGGGCAGGAAGCCGGAGTTCTTCTTGTTGGCCTTCCAGGTCTTGAGGTCGGCCTCCTGGTGGGCGATGTTCCAGTCGCCGCAGACGACGACCTCGCGGCCGTCGGCGGCGGCGCGCTCGCGCAGGCCCTTCAGGTAGGCGTGGAACTCGCCCATGAAGCGGATCTTCTCGTCCTGCCGCTCGGTGCCGACCTCGCCGGAGGGCAGGTAGAGGGAGGCGACGGTGACGCCGGGCAGATCCACTTCCACGTACCGCCCGCTGCCGTCGAACTCGGCCGACCCGAACCCGATCCGCACCCGCTCCGGCTCGCGCCGCGTGTAGAGGGAGACGCCGGCCCGGCCCTTGGCGGCGGCCGGGGCGTGCACGACGTGCCAGCCCTCGGGCTCGCGGACCTCGTCGGGCAGCTGGTGCGGTTCGGCGCGCACTTCCTGGAGGCACAGGACATCGGCGGAGGTCTCGGCGAGCCACTCCACGAAGCCCTTCTTGGCGGCGGCCCGCAGCCCGTTCACGTTCACACTGGTCACAGTCAGCACCCGGCCACGGTACCGGCACACTGGACGGATCAGCCGCAACCGCATCAGCATAGAGTTACGATGGAACGTATGAGTATCCAGTCCGCGCCGTCCGTCCCCACCGCCGGGATCACCCTGCGCACGGTCTCCTTCGGCCACCCCGACGCGGTCGCCCTCAACGACCGCGTACAGCTCGAATACGCGGAGCGCTACGGCGACGAGGGCGATGTCACACCCCTCGACCCGACGATGTTCGACGCCCCGCGCGGGCACTACCTGATCGCCTACGACGCGGCGGGCGTCCCGCTGGCCACCGGCGGCTGGCGCACGCAGGACGAGAACGACGAGGGGTACGCGGACGGGGACGCGGAGCTGAAGCGGATGTACGTCACGCCGGAGGCCCGGGGTCTCGGGCTGGCCCGCCGCATCTTGGCCGCCCTGGAGGAGGACGCCCGCGCGGCGGGCCGTACCCGCATGGTGCTCGAGACCGGGACCAAGCAGCCCGAGGCCATAGCCCTGTACCTGTCGAGCGGGTACGAGCCGTGCGCCAAGTTCGGGCACTACCGGTTCGAGGAGCTCAGCCGCTGCTACGCCAAGCCCCTCGGAGGCTGAGCGTCACAGCAGTCCCGGGCGCCGCCACTCGGTGCCGAGGGTGTGGTGGTCGATGAAGTTCAGGAACGTCTCGTACCAGACCTTGATGTGACCCGGCGAGAGGATCCAGTGGTTCTCGTCGGGGAAGTAGAGGAACTTCGCCGGGACTTCGAACCGCTGGAGGTCCTGGAAGAGCGCCGAGCCCTGGCCGACGGGCACGCGGTAGTCCTTGGCGCCGTGGATGACCAGCATCGGCGTGCGGATCTTCGCGGCGTTCTCGTACGGGGAGTCGGCCTCGTACCGCTCGGGGCGGGTCAGCGGGTCGCCGAAGATCCGCTGGAAGTACCAGGGGACGTCGGTGTCGCCCTGGAACATGCGGATGTCCCACAGGCCCGCGTGGCTGACGATCGCCCTGAACCGGTCGGTGCCGGTGGCGACCCGGTTGGCCATGTAACCGCCGTAGGAACCGCCGGCCAGCGCCGTGCGCCCGGAGTCGATGTCGTCGCGGCCCTCGGCGGCATCGGTCAGCGCCATCACGTCGTCGTAGGGGCGCCCGCCCCACTGGCCCCAGCCGCGCTCGTGGTTGCGCTGCCCGTAGCCGGTCGACAGGGCCGGGTCCGGCAGCAGCACCGCGTACCCGCGCGCGGCGAACGGCCACGGGTTCCACCGCCAGGTCCAGGCGTTCCAGCTGCCCTGCGGTCCGCCGTGCACGGAGACGAGCAGCGGCGCGGGCCGCTCGGCGGACGCCCCCTCGGGCAGCACGAGCCAGCCGCGCACCCGGAACCCGTCGTCCGCCTCGACGTGCACCTCGGTGAGGGTGCCGGGCAGTTCGCCGACGCCGCCCGGGGCGGGCAGTTCGGCGGGCGTCTGGTCGGCCGTCGCGGCGTCCAGGCGGACCGGGCGCGGCGGGGAGTCGATCGCGTTGCGCAGGGCGTACAGGGTGCGGCCGTCGGGGGCCACGCACAGCGATCCGTACGCGCCGGAGGCGGTGAGCCGGGTGACGGTGCCGTCGGGGTCGCGGCGGAAGACGGGGCGGTGGCCCTTCTCGTCGGCCGTGAAGAAGAGGGTGTCGTCGGCCGGTGAACAGACGGCGCCGCCGGGCCAGTTGTCGAAGCCGGGGAGCAGGTCGCTGACCTCGCCGTCGGCCAGGTCGATGCGGACGAGCGTGCCGTCCCAGGGTTCGTCGTACGTGGGGTAGAACATCCGGCTGCACACGACGGCCGTGCCGTCACCGGTGAAGACGGGCGCCTCGTAGAGGTGTTCCAGGTCGCCGAGGACGTGCAACTGCTTGCCGGTGGTCGCGTCGGCGATCACCACGGCGGTGCGGTTCTCGTCGGGGACCCGGCCGGTGACGAACCGGGTGTACGCCACGCGCGTACCGTCCGGCGACAGCGCCACGTCCCCGGCGTCCTCGATGCCGGCGCCCTGGCCGCCGGCGTCGACCGGGGCCGCGTCGGCGGTGGCGCGGACGAAGACGTGCGGGTCCTCGGGGCCGAGGTCGTGGTCCCAGGCGCGGGTCGGCCCGGACTCGTAGAGGATCGCGGTGACCTTCGCGTCCTTGCGTTCCTTGCGGAGCCTGTCGTGCGTCTCGGCGTCGGCGGCGCCGGGCAGCAGTCCGCCGACGTGGCCGAGCGCGCCGGAGTCGCGGGCGACGGTGTACCCGGCGATGCCGCCCGGGTGCCGGGCGACGACGGCGGCCTCGCCGCGCGGGGGCAGTGCCCACAGCGC
The DNA here is from genome assembly GCF_040529335.1 of Streptomyces sp. HUAS MG91. Taxonomy (GTDB): domain Bacteria; phylum Actinomycetota; class Actinomycetes; order Streptomycetales; family Streptomycetaceae; genus Streptomyces; species Streptomyces tabacisoli. Next base: position 3,683,633 of record NZ_CP159534.1, read on the forward strand.
GGGCCCCTCGTGCTCGCCCTCGGCGTCGTCGATGTCACCGGGCCGGCCGGACAGGAAGTGGAGCGTTCCGTCCGGGCCGAACGCGGGCCCGGACTCGCCCTTGTCGGACCGGGTCAGCCGGACCGCATCGCGCGCGCCGGCCGGGTCGATCTCCCACAGCCCGGAGACGAAGCGGGTGCCGTCGCCGGAGAGGTTCTGCACGGCGGCGACCAGCCGGCCGCCGTCGGCGGACAGGGCGAGGGAGTTGACGCGGGGCAGGGCGAGGAAGGTCGACAGATCGTGAAAGGCGGAGGCGCCACCGGAGGTCTCAGGGGTGTCAGGGGTCTCAGGCATGGTGGCGATTGTCGCGCGCGAATGCCGTGCGGAACAGGGGATTTCACCGTCGCCGGGCCCGTCAACGCAAAGATCCCGCCCGATCGTGATGATCGGACGGGATCTTGTCCACCGTCTGCGAGTCGCCTCACAAGCGGTGTTGCAGTGGACCTGAGGGGATTCGAACCCCTGGCCCCCTCGATGCGAACGAGGTGCGCTACCGGACTGCGCCACAGGCCCTTGCAACGAGTGAAACTCTAGCACCCCGATCGAGGTGCTTGGAAATCCGTTCCGGGCTGGTCAGCCCTGTCACTCGTTGGCGGCGCGCGGACGGCCGTCCGCGCCGTCGTCGTACTGGTCGAAGAGCGGGGTGCGGCCGCGCTCGCGCGAGCGGCGGGCGGAGGCGGCGCGGCGGGCGTCGCTGCGTCCGTCGTCGGCTGCGGGCTGCTCCTCGGCGTGCTCCTCCTCCACGGGCGAGGAGCGGGCGGCGCTCCAGGTCTCGGGGGCGCCGTAGTCGATGCCGCCGCCGGCGCGCGGGGCGACCGGCGCGGTCACGTACGTGGGCAGCGGGACCGGCACCGGGTCCCAGCTGTCGCCGGAGCCGGGGTGGCGCTGGCGCTCGCGCTGCTGGTCGACCCACTCGGCGTGGTCGGTCTGCTCGACGAGGGCGCGCCGGTCGGCGGCGAGTGCTTCGAGGCCGGGGTCGGTCGCGCTCTCCGCGGCGTCTGGTCCGTCCTCCGCGGTGTCGGCGTACTCGGCGTACTGGGCGTACTCGCCCGTGGCGCGGCCCGTGGCGGGCTGCCGCCTGCGGGGCTGGCGCTCGCGCAGGCGCTGGGCCGCGATCTCGGCGCGGCGGCGGTCCATGACGTAGGCGAAGCGGCGGCGCTCCTGGGCGCGCAGATAGACGATGTACGCGCTGAGGAGCAGGGCCGGTGCCGCGGGTGCCCACAGGAACGCGATGCCGCCGACTCCGGCGACGACCGCGCCCACGGTGAACGCGAGGAAGAGCATCACGGTGGTACGGCGGCGGCGGGCGAGCACCTTGGAGCGGCGGGCGCGGGCCTGCGCCTCGGCGGAGGCGGCGCGGGCGGCGCGGGACTTGGCGGTCTCCGGCGCCGGTTCGCGGACCGGTTCGGGGTGGTCGCGGCCGGGGGCCGGGGGGCGCTGGGCGGGTGCGGGGCGCTGGGCCGCCGGGGGGCGGTGGGTGGCCGGGGGGCGGTCGTCGGCCGGGGGCCGTTCGGTGACCGCGGGGGGCCGGTCGCCGGCCGAGGGCGTGACGAAGGCCCGGACGTCCACCGGATCGGTGGGCGCGTCCGGGTCGACCGGGTCGCCGCGCCGCTCGTCCTCGGGCGAGCGTGCCTGGAGGTCCTTGGCGTACCGGCGCTCCATGCCCGCCCGACCGGAGAGAAGTCGGATCGCGGTGCTGAAGCGTTCCGTCGGACGGGCTTCGTTCAGCTCGTCCTGCCTACGGAGCCACATCGGCACCAAGTAGGCGGCCCAGGCCCCGACGATGACTGCGTAGATGAGGCCGCTGCTGCTCACGGTCACACCGTAGAGGGGTTTCCGTGAGGCCATCCGCCAATTGGGCCGGTGTGTCGCACGATCTGGCTGATATTTCGAGCTTTTTTTGCGACTGGTGCGATCAACTGGCCGACCGGGGCGGGAATTTAATGGCTCTCACGGTCCGCCGACGATCAAATTCGAACATTTATTTTATTTCGAGGGGGTCCCCGGGTCCATCGTGTTGGGAGCCCCCGGACCTGCGTTGTTGCCCGGACGCTCGCGCCGCCAGCGCCTGAGCATGCCCTCGGGGACCTCTTCGGCGGTGAGCGCGAAGACGAGATGATCGCGCCAGCCGCCGTCGATGTGGAGATAGCGTGGACGCAGCCCCTCCTCGCGGAATCCGAGTTTCTCCACGACCCGGCGGCTCGGCCCGTTCTCCGGGCGAATGCAGACCTCGATGCGGTGCAGGCCCACGGTGCGGAAGCAGTGGTCGACGGCGAGCGCGACGGCCGTCGGCATCACCCCGCGCCCGGCGACGGACTGGTCGACCCAGTAGCCGACGTGCCCCGAGCACATCGATCCCCAGGTGATCCCGGCGACGGTCAGCTGGCCCACCAGACGGCCCTGGTACTCGATGACGAAGGGCAGCATCCGGCCCGCGTTCGCCTCCGAGCGCAGATGGCGGACCATCTGGCGGTAGGTCGGGCGGTGCGTGATCGGGCCGCTCGGGGTCGGCGGCGGGATCGTCGCCTCCCAGGGGCGCAGCCAGTCGCGGTTGCGCCGGTTCACCTCGCGCCAGGCGCGCTGGTCGCGCAGCCTTATCGGGCGGAGGACGACATCGCCCTCCGCCAGCACGACGGGCCAGGACGGGCTGTTCAGAGCGCACCCCCGGCGTGGGCATCCGGTCTGCTGTCCGGTCTGGGATGGTCGCCGCCGCGGAGTTGGTCGACGGCGTGGGTGAGCAGGGGGGCCAGGACGGCGAGGCCGTCCTTCACTCCCCCGCTCGACCCGGGGAGGTTCACGATCAGTGTGCGCCCGGCGACCCCGGCGAGGCCACGCGAGAGCGCGGCGGTGGGCACTTTCTCCCTGCCGTACGCGCGGATCGCCTCGGGAATGCCCGGCACCTCGTGGTCGATGACGCGGGCGGTGGCCTCGGGGGTGCGGTCGGTGGGCGAGATGCCGGTGCCGCCGGTGGTGACGACGACGTCGTACGCGGCGTCCACGGCGGCCCGCAGGGCGGCCTCGACGGGGTCCCCGTCCGGGACAACCTGGGGCCCCTCGACCTGGAAGCCCATCGCCCGCAGCCCGTCGGCGATCAGGGGTCCGCCCTTGTCCTCGTAGACGCCGGCGGCGGCCCGGTTGGAGGCGGTGACGACGAGGGCGCGGTAGGTGTCAGGCACGACTGCCTCCCGGCGCGGGGAACTGTGCGCAGCAGGACCACCGGCTCGCGGCCGCCGACGAGAGCATGCGCACCTGCCCCTCGGGCGACGACGGCGCGGGCCGCCCGGAAATCCGCCGAGCCGACGGAGTCACCGTCACGACCGGCTCCAGGAACCCGACTTGCCGCCCGTCTTCTCCTCGACCCGCACATCGGAGATGACGGCGCCCTTGTCGACGGCCTTGACCATGTCGACGACGGTGAGGGCGGCGACCGAGACCGCCGTCAGGGCCTCCATCTCGACGCCCGTACGGTCCGTCGTCTTCACGGTGGCCAGGATCTCGACGGCGTCGTCCGCCACGGACAGCTCCACCTTCACCCCGGACACGGCCAGCGGGTGGCACAGCGGGATCAGGTCGGGGGTGCGCTTGGCGCCCATGATCCCGGCGATCCGCGCGGTCGCGAGGGCGTCGCCCTTGGGTACGCCCTCGCCGCGCAGCAGTTCGACCACGCGCGACGACACGAGCACGCGCCCGCTGGCACGCGCGGTGCGTGCGGTGACGTCCTTGCCGGACACGTCGACCATGCGGGCCGCGCCCGCCTCGTCGAGGTGGGTGAGGTGTCCTTGCGAAGTGCTCATGGCGTGGTGGCGCTCCCGATCCGAGCCGTGCGCGGTGCGGGCGCGCCGGACTGTTGTGCGCGACACGGTATCGCGAGCCCGCGGCGGCGGGGCCGGTCAGCCCAGGACAACCACCTCGACCTCGGTGCCGGGCTCGACCGACGTGACGTCCTCGGGGACCACGATCAGCGCGTCGGCCTGGGCGAGCGCCGCGACGAGGTGGGAGCCGGCGCCGCCGACGGGCGCGACCCGGCCGGCCTCGGCGTCGTACACCCCGCGCAGGAACTGGCGGCGGCCGGACGGCGAGGTGAGCGCCTTGTCGGTGGCGAGCTCGGCGCGGACCCTCGGGCGCTGGACGGATTCGGCGGGCAGGCCCATCAGCGTGCGGACGGCGGGGCGGACGAACAGTTCGAAGGAGACGTACGAGGACACCGGGTTGCCGGGCAGGGCGAGCAGCGGGGTGTGGTCGGGGCCGACCGAGCCGAAGCCCTGCGGCTTGCCGGGCTGCATGGCCAGCTTGCGGAACTCGACGCCGCTGCCCGCGCCGAGGCCGTTCTCCTCGTCGGGGTCGCCGATGGAGGTCAGGGCCTCCTTCACGACGTCGTAGGCGCCGACGCTGACGCCGCCCGTGGTGACGATGAGGTCGGCGCGGATCAGCTGGTCCTCGATGGTGGAGCGGAGCGTCTCGGCGTCGTCGGCGACCGCGCCGACCCGGTAGGCGATGGCTCCGGCGTCGCGGGCGGCGGCGGTCAGCGCGAAGCTGTTGGAGTCGTAGATCTCGCCGTCGGCCAACTGCTCGCCGGGCTGGACGAGTTCGCTGCCGGTGGAGACGACGACCACGCGCGGTCGCGGGCGTACGCGTACGGTGCCGCGGCCGATGGCGGCGAGCAGGGCGATCTGCGGCGGGCCGAGCAGGGTGCCTGCGGCGAGCGCCTTGTCGCCTGCCCTGACGTCGCTGCCCTGTGCGCGGACGTGCGCGCGTGCCGGGGCGGGGCGGTGCACGCGGACCTCGCCGGAGGCGCCCTCGGGGGCCGCGCTGTGGGCGGTCATGGAGGCGACGGGGCCCGCGCCGAGGCCGCCGTCGGTCCACTCGACGGGGACGACGGCCTCGGCGCCGGGGGGCAGTGGGGCGCCGGTCATGATGCGGGCGGCCTGGCCGGGGCCGACGGTGGGCTGGCCGTCGGGTCCCGCCGCGCCCGCCGCGACGTCGCCGATCACCGTGAGCACGGCGGGGAACTCCTCGCTCGCGCCCGCGACATCGGCGACGCGGATCGCGTAGCCGTCCATCGAGCTGTTGTCGAACGGGGGCAGCGAGACCGGCACCGTCACGTCCTCGACCAGCACACAGCCCTGGGCGTCGAGGAGTTGCAGCTCGATGGGGTCGAGCGGGTGGACGGTGGTGAGGATGTCGTCCAGGTGCTCGTCCACCGACCACAGCTGGTGCTGCGTGGTGGCGGACGGTGTGGTCGCGCTGCTCAAGGTGCTACATCTCCTCGGTGACGTAACTGCGAAGCCAGGTCCGGAAGTCCGGGCCCAGGTCTTCACGTTCGCACGCGAGTCTGACAATGGCACGCAGATAGTCACCACGGTCGCCGGTGTCATAGCGGCGGCCCTTGAAGACGACGCCGTGCACGGGGCCGCCGATCGTCTCGTCCGCGGCGAGCTTCTCCAGGGCGTCGGTGAGCTGGATCTCGCCGCCGCGACCGGGCTCGGTCTTGCGCAGTATGTCGAAGATGTTCGGGTCGAGGACATAGCGCCCGATGACCGCGTAGTTGGAGGGGGCGTCCGCCGGGTCCGGCTTCTCGACGAGGTCGGTGACCTTGACGACGTCGCCGTCGGCGGTGGTCTCGACGGCGGCGCAGCCGTAGAGGTGGATCTGCGAGGGCTCCACCTCCATGAGCGCGACGACGCTGCCGCCGTGCTGCTCCTGGACCTCGACCATGCGCGCGAGCAGCGGGTCGCGCGGGTCGATGAGGTCGTCGCCGAGGAGGACCGCGAAGGGCTCGTGGCCGACGTGCGGGGCGGCGCACAGCACGGCGTGGCCGAGGCCCCTGGGGTCGCCCTGGCGGACGTAGTGCATGGTCGCGAGGTCGCTGGACTCCTGGACCTTGGCGAGGCGGTCGGCGTCGCCCTTCTTCTGAAGGGCGGACTCCAGCTCGTAGTTGCGGTCGAAGTGGTCCTCGAGGGGCCGCTTGTTGCGGCCTGTGATCATGAGTACGTCATCGAGACCCGCTGACACGGCCTCTTCGACCACGTACTGGATCGCAGGCTTGTCGACGACCGGGAGCATCTCCTTGGGAGTCGCCTTGGTGGCCGGCAGGAACCGGGTGCCGAGGCCCGCAGCGGGGATGACAGCCTTGGTGATCCTGGTGTGCGAGTCAGTCATGCCGGTCACCATATCCGGCGCCAATGGGCGGAATCTGTGGGTCCGCTTTGTTGGCACATATATGAGTGGATGAGGAGAGGTTTGTGAGTTCCCTATGAGCCCGCACCCACGTGACGCGCGTGACGCCGAGCCTGACAAGCGCACATTGCGACGGGAGTTCCTCCTGGTGAGGAACGCGTTGCCAGAGGATGACGTGCAGGAGGCGGCGACGGTTCTGGCCCGTCGCGCCCTCGACCTCACCGAGCTGGCGACGGCGTCCACCGTCGCGGCGTACGTGTCCGTGGGCGGCGAGCCGGGCACGGGCGCGCTGCTGGACGCCCTCCGCGCGCGCGGGACGCGGGTCCTGCTGCCGGCGCTGCTGCCCGACAACGACCTGGACTGGGGCGCGTACGAAGGACCCGACTCGCTGGTGGACGTACGGCGTCCGGGACGGATGACGCTGTCCGAGCCGGGCGGCGAGCGGCTCGGCCGTGACGCGGTGCTCGCGGCGGACGTCGTGCTGCTGCCCGGGCTCGCGGTGGACGCGCGGGGGATGCGGCTCGGCCGCGGCGGCGGTTCCTACGACCGCGTACTGGCCCGCCTGGAGGCCGCGGGCGCGCATCCGGCGCTCGTCGTGCTGCTGTACGACAGCGAGGTGGTCGCACACCTGCCGCACGAGGCGCACGACAAGGCCGTGCACGCGGTGGTGACACCGTCGGGCGTGCGCCGGTTCTAGCTGGACCTACGTGAAAAAGGGCCTCCACGCGCGCGTGGAGGCCCTTTTCAGCTGCCCGGCGTCAGGGCTTGAGCGCCAGCGTGTCCGAGGTGGTGTTGTCGACGGCGTCCTTCGTGAACGCCCACGGCAGCAGCTCGCCCTTGACCCACTTGTCGGTCTGGTCCGTGTAGTGGGAGCTGAAGGTGTGGCCGGAGGCGCCGGTCAGGTTGATCCACTGGGACTTGTCGAGATCGTCCAGGTTGACCACCATGCGCATCGACGGGACCCAGTCGACGCCGTAGCCGCCCGCCGCGTTCCAGCCGGTCGCGTCGACGGCCGCCTCGCCGCCGCCCAGCTTCCAGGGGCCGCGGTTGAGCACGTACTGCAGCCAGCCCGGGCCTTCGGTGCCGAGGGTCTGGTTCTTCAGCTCCAGCTTGTGCAGCCGGCCCCAGCTCCAGGTGTCGATGTCCTTGCCGAGCTTGGCCGTCAGGTCCCAGCGGGCGTCCTCCATGGCGCGGCCGAACAGCTCGTCACGGGTGCTGGTGGCCTGGTCGGTGCGCGACTTGGGCGCCTTCCACCAGTCGTTCTTCTCGTCCTTGAGGATGTTGCGGACGACCTGGAACCAGCGGTCGCCGCCGTCAGGCTGCGCCGAGTCCGTGTCGCGCTCGCCGCACTCGCGGACCTTGCGGTCCTCGTCGGCCGGGCCGGTGTTGTCGACCGGGCTGACGGTCAGGCACTGGCCCTCGACGCGCAGCTCCTTGGGCAGCTTGTTGCCGAAGGCCAGCTTCAGGACGTTGCGCCAGACCGAGTTGAAGTAGGCGGCGGCGGCCGAGTCCGGGTTCTGGGTGTAGTCCCAGTTCTCCAGGAGCTGCTGCGCCTGGCGGACGTCCTTGTCCTTGACGTCGATCTTCAGCAGGTAGGGCACCAGCAGCTTGGCGATCTCGCTGCTGTTGTCCATCTGCGTGGTGCGCATGTCGTCGGTGGAGACCTTGCCGCCGTCCTTGATCTTCGAGGCGATCAGGTCGGAGATGCGCTGGCTGCGGGTGCCGTAGCCCCAGTCCGTGGTGAGCGTGTACGGGTAGTCCTTGCCGACGACGGCCTGGTTGGCGGTGACGATGTAGCCCCGCTTGGGGTTGTACTCGTAGGGCAGCTCGGTCGGCTTGATGTACCCGGTCCAGCGGTACTTCGAGTCCCAGCCGGGGGACGGCAGCGAGCCGTCATCGCCCTCCGCGCGGGTCGGGATGCGGCCGGGCAGCGTGTAGCCGATGTTGTTCTGGGTGTCGGCATACGTGAGGTTCTGCGAGGGCACCTGGAAGTTCTTGGCGGCATCGCGGAACTCGTTCCAGTTCGACGCCTTGTCGATCTCGAAGACGGCGTCCATGGTGTTGCCGGGTTCGAGCGCGGTCCAGCGCAGCGCGATGCCGTAGCCGTCGCCGCGGTCGGGCGCCGAGGAGCCGACGGTCGCCTTCTTGCCGACCTTCACCAGCTCGTCGTCGCGGTCGGACAGCAGCGGCCCGTTGTTGGTCTCGCGGACCGTGATGGTCTTGGAGTCGCCGCCCGCGACCTTGATGACTTCCTTGCGGGTGGTGAACGGCTTGGTCTTGTCGTCGTACAGGTAGCCGTCGCCGCTGAACTTCTCCAGGTACAGGTCGGTGACGTCCACGCCCGAGTTGGTCAGGCCCCAGGAGATGTCCTGGTTGTGGCCGATGACCACGCCGGGCATCCCCGCGAAGGTGTAGCCCGTCACGTTGTACTGGCACTTCGCGCTGATGTCCGTGCAGTGCAGGCCCATCTGGTACCAGACCGACGGCAGTTGCGGCGCCAGGTGCGGGTCGTTGGCGAGCAGCGGCTTGCCGCTGACGGTGTGGCGTCCCGAGACGACCCAGGAGTTGGATCCGATGCCGTTGCCGTTCGGTCCCAGGCCCGCGGAGTCGGGGATCTGGTCCAGGACGTCGGCGAGGCCGCCCAGCTGGCTCTGGAGGCCGCTGGGGGCCTGCGTGCCGCCCGTGAGGCCGGTGCCCGCCGGCCCGCCGGTGGTGCCGGACTGCGTGGAGGTGCCGGTGGCGTTCTGGTCGTACTCCCCGGTGGCGCTGTTGTAGGCGCCCTCCTGGACGATCGGCTTGTTCCGGCCGTACGGGTACTCGGGGTAGAGATCGGCGATCTGCTGCGGGCCGAGGCGGCTCGTCATCAGGGAGCGGTCGATCTCGTCCTGCATGTTGCCGCGCAGGTCCCAGGCCATCGCCTTCAGCCAGGCCACCGAGTCGACCGGCGTCCACTTCTGCGGCTTGTAGTCGTTCTCGAAGCCGAGCGCGACGTACTCGGCGGAGATCTCCTTGCCGCTCTTGCCCGACAGGTAGGCGTTGACCCCCTCGGAGTAGGCCTGGAGGTACTTCTTGGTCGCCGGCGAGAGCTTGGAGTCGTACTCCTGCTGCGCGACCCGGTGCCAGCCGAGCGTGCGCAGGAACTCGTCGGTCTTGACCTGCCCCTTGCCGAACATCTCGGAGAGCCGGCCGGAGGTGGTGTGGCGGCGCACGTCCATCTCGTAGAAGCGGTCCTGCGCCTGCACGAAGCCCTGGGCCATGAACAGGTCCTCGTCCGAGGACGCGTAGATCTGCGGGATGCCGTAACCGTCCCGCTTGACCTGAACGGGCCCGTCGAGGCCGTCGAGTTTGACCGAGCCCGTGGTCTGCGGCAAGGAGGCCCGGACGCTGTCGACGCTCCAGTAGGCGCCGTACCCGATGCCCGCGATCACCGCCAACACCAGGACGATCACGATCAGTCGGGCTCGGCGCCCCTTCTTCTTGCGCGGCTTGCTGCCGGCAGAGGCGTTCGTAGTGGAGGGCATCGCGATCCTTGCTGTCCTTCGCAGACGACTGGGCGGGCCCGGAGGGCCCTCGTACAAGGGTGGTGGTGGGCGACGGGCGGGAGGGCGAGAGCAACCATACGAGCAGTACCTGTCGCGCTCGGACGCGGAGTCAGGAAGGAGGCGCCCGCGAGCGGTCGGAGAATCGGCCCTCGCGTCAAGAAAGCGTCAAAGATTAGGTAAGGTAACGAAGTAACTCCCCCCACGTCGACCGTGCGAAGCCTCCTCGCGGAAGGAACGGCCCCTGACTGTCCACCACCTCAACCAGCTCCTGCTCGTCAGCGCCCTGGTGCTGCTCATCGCGGTCGCCGCGGTGCGTATTTCCTCGCGCAGCGGGTTGCCCAGCCTGCTCCTGTACCTCGGCATCGGCATCGCCATGGGCCAGGACGGCATCGGCAATGTCTCCTTCAGCAATGCCGAGATGACCCAGGTCATCGGATACGCGGCTCTTGTCGTGATCCTGGCCGAGGGCGGCCTCGGCACGAAGTGGAAGGAGATCAAACCCGCCCTGCCCGCGGCCGTCGCCCTGTCGCTCGTGGGCGTCGCGGTGAGCGTGGGCGTGACCGCGGCGGGCGCGCACTATCTGGTGGGCCTGGACTGGCGGCCGTCCCTGATCATCGGCGCGGTGGTGTCCTCCACGGACGCCGCGGCCGTCTTCTCCGTGCTGCGCAAGGTGCCGCTGCCGGCCCGCATCACCGGTGTCCTGGAGGCCGAGTCCGGCTTCAACGACGCCCCGGTCGTCATCCTCGTGGTCGCCTTCTCCGCCACGGGTCCGGTGGAGCACTGGTACGTCCTGATCGGCGAGATCGCCCTGGAGCTGGCCATCGGTGCCGCGATCGGCCTCGCGGTCGGGTGGCTCGGCTCCTACGGGCTGCGGCACGTCGCGCTGCCCGCCTCCGGCCTCTACCCGATCGCCGTGATGGCCATCGCGACCGTCGCCTACGCCGCGGGCGCCATGGCCCACGGCAGCGGATTCCTCGCCGTCTACCTGGCCGCCATGGTGATGGGCAACGCCAAGCTGCCCCACTGGCCGGCCACCCGCGGCTTCGCCGAAGGGCTCGGCTGGATCGCGCAGATCGGCATGTTCGTGCTGCTCGGCCTGCTGGTCACCCCGCACGAGCTGGCCGACGACATCGTGCCCGCGCTCCTCATCGGACTGGTGCTCACCATGATCGCCAGGCCGCTGGAGGTGCTGATCAGCCTGTTGCCGTTCCGGATGCGATGGCAGGAGCAGGCCCTCATGTCGTGGGCCGGCCTGCGCGGCGCGGTGCCCATCATCCTGGCGACGATCCCGATGGTGACCGGCGTCGCCGACAGCCAGCGGATCTTCAACATCGTCTTCGTCCTGGTCGTCGTATACACCCTGATCCAGGGGCCCACGCTGCCCTGGCTGGCCAGGAAGCTGAACCTGGGCGACGACGCGGAGGCCGCCGACCTCGGCATCGAGTCGGCGCCCCTGGAGCGGCTGCGCGGGCACCTGCTGTCCGTGTCCGTGCCCAAGGGCTCCCGGATGCACGGCGTGGAGGTCGGGGAGCTGCGGCTGCCCAAGGGCGCCTCGGTGACGCTCGTCGTCCGCGACGGGGAATCGTTCGTCCCCGGCCCGACGACCGTGCTGCGGCTCGGCGACGAACTGCTCGTGGTCGCGACCGATCCGGTGCGGGACGCGGCCGAGGCCCGGCTGCGCGCCATCGGCCACGGCGGCAAGCTCGCCGGCTGGCTGGGCACGGGACCGGAAACCGGCCGTTAACATGGAGACCGGATCCGTGTACATGGGGGAATGACCAGACCCGCGTACAGCGTTTCCGGACCGACGTACGAAGTACCACGTACGCATTCCCGCGTACTACCGACTCTGCCTGAAGTAGAGCCGGCGCGACCGCAAAGCGGCCGCGGTCCCCTTGCGGCGCCCGCACTCACGCGCGCGAACCGCTTGGCCAGGGCCTCTCCTGGCGCGGACCGCAGGTATCACTCGGTTCCCGGCGCATGAGGACGGCTCTCGGTGCCCCCTCCCCGATCGGGAGGCGGGCACTACCAGGCGGCAGAAAGGCGAGGGCCGTGCCACAGGCCACGGTCACCGATTCCGACAAGGGGCGCGGCGAGCGTCCCGGCTACGGACAGCTGCTGCGCACCCGCGGCGCCTGGACGTTCCTGCTGCCCGGCTTCGCCGCGCGCCAGCCGTTCGCGATGCTGACCATCTCGATCGTGCTGCTCGTCCAGCACACCACCGGGTCCTACGGCACCGCGGGCGCGGTCTCCGCGACGACCGGTGTCTCCATGGCGCTGTTCGCGCCCTACAGCGGCAAACTGGCCGACCGCTTCGGCCAGCGCGCCGTCCTGCTGCCCGGCGTCCTGGTGCACTCCGCCGCCGGTCTCACACTGACCGTGCTCGCGCTGTCGGGGGCGCCCACCTGGACGCTGTTCCTGGCGGCCGTGCCGACCGGTGCCTCCACGCCGCAGATCGGGCCGATGGTGCGCGCCCGCTGGGGCGTGAAGCTCCAGGGCTCGCCCCTGATGCAGACCGCGGCGGCCTTCGAGTCGGTCACCGACGAGTTCACGTTCGTCCTCGGCCCGCTGTTCGCCACCGCCCTGTGCACCGGCGTCGACCCGGCGGCGGGCCTGATCACGGAGGCGGCGCTCACCCTGGTCGGCGGTCTGCTGTTCGCCGCCCAGAAGGGCACCCAGCCTCCGGTGCGCACCGTCGAGGAGCACGCGCGCGTGGAGCACGTGTCCGCGCTGCGGGTGCCCGGCGTGCGCGTCCTGATCGTCACGTTCCTCGGCATCGGCGCCGTCTTCGGCGGCATGCAGGTCTCGCTCGCCGCCTACAGCGAGGCGATCGGCCGGCCCGGTCTGAACGGTGTCCTGTACGGGATCTTCGCCGCCGGCAACATGCTCTCCGGGCTGGTCTGCGGCGCCATCGCCTGGAAGATCGCCCCGCAGCGCCGCCTGCTCATCGGCTACACGGCGCTCGCGGTCACCGCGTCCGGCCTGTGGGCCGCGCAGTCCGTCGTCGTGCTCGCCGGGCTCGGTCTGCTGGTCGGCGTCTGCATCGCGCCGTCGCTGATCACCGGTTACACGCTCGTCGAGAAGATCGTGCCCGCGACCTCCCGCACGGAGGCCTTCACCTGGCTCACCGGCGCGGTCGCGCTCGGCCAGGCGGCCGCCGTGACGGTGGCCGGGCAGCTGGAGGACGGCTTCTGGGACGGGGCCGGATTCCTCGTCCCGATGGGCGGCACCGTGCTGGCCCTGGTGGTCATGTTCCTGCTGCGCTCGCGGCTCGTTCCGCCGTCCGCGGGGCGGACCGTGGCACGTGGTGTCGGTCACCGAGTGCCGGTGGCAGTGGACTGATCCCGTGGAATAGGCCACTATGGAGCGTCGTTAGCACTCATTGAGTGAGAGTGCCAGGAGGAAGACACAGTGCCGACTTACCAGTACCAGTGCACCGAGTGCGGCGAGGGCCTCGAGGCGGTGCAGAAGTTCACCGACGATGCCCTGACCGAGTGCCCCAACTGCGGTGGCCGCCTGAAGAAGGTGTTCTCGGCCGTCGGCATCGTGTTCAAGGGCTCCGGTTTCTACCGCAATGACAGCCGTGGCTCGTCGTCGAGCAGCAGCCCGGCGTCGTCGTCGAAGTCCGAGTCGAAGTCGGACACGAAGTCGGGTTCCTCGACGTCGTCGTCCTCTTCCTCCTCTTCGTCGTCCTCGGACTCGAAGTCGTCCTCCTCCAGCACGTCGAGCTCTTCCAGCTCGTCGTCCGCCGCGTAGGCGCGCACTTCTCCGACGTCTCACGTCTTATGAGACCCTGTCGTCCCCGACGGCGGGGTCTTCGGCGTGCCCGGGCTTGGCTACTGTGCTGACCATGGCGACGAACGCGAACACAAGTGCCAGCGCCGAGGTCGGCGTGATCGGCGGCTCCGGCTTCTACTCGTTCCTGGACGACGTGACCGAGGTCCAGGTGGACACCCCCTACGGCGCGCCGAGCGACTCGCTCTTCCTGGGCGAGGTGGCCGGGCGCCGCGTCGCCTTCCTGCCCCGGCACGGGCGCGGCCACCATCTGCCGCCGCACCGCATCAACTACCGCGCCAATCTGTGGGCGCTGCGTTCGGTGGGGGTGCGCCAGGTGCTCGGCCCGTGCGCGGTGGGCGGCCTGCGGCCGGAGTACGGGCCGGGGACGCTGCTGGTGCCGGACCAGTTCGTGGACCGGACGAAGTCCCGGGCGCAGACCTACTTCGACGGCCATCCGCTGCCGGACGGGACCGTGCCGAACGTCGTGCACGTCTCGCCCGCCGATCCGTACTGCCCGGTGGGGCGCGAGGTGGCGGTGGCGGCGGCGCGCGGCAAGGACTGGGAGCCGGTGGACGGCGGCACCCTCGTGGTCGTGGAGGGGCCGCGCTTCTCGACGCGCGCCGAGTCGCGCTGGCATGCCGCCATGGGCTGGTCCGTGGTGGGCATGACGGGACATCCCGAGGCGATGCTCGCCCGTGAACTGGAGCTCTGCTACACGTCGATGACGCTCGTCACCGACCTGGACGCGGGCGCCGAGAGCGGCGAGGGCGTCTCGCACGACGACGTGCTCAAGGTGTTCGCGCAGAACGTGGACCGGCTGCGGACCGTGCTGTTCGACGCGGTGGCGGGGCTGCCGGCGACCGAGGAGCGGGACTGCCTCTGCGCGAGTGCGCTCGGCGGGATGGATCCGGGGTTCCGGCTGCCGTGATGCCTTGATGCCCTGATGCCGTGATGCCGTGATGCCTTCGAAGGGGGTGGAACGTCCCCTTCGGGTGAGGGAGTTGTCCACAACCGCTCGGTAGTGCACGGGGCTCAGCGGGGTGCGGCGCGGAAGCGGATCGTGGTCGGCGAGACGGGCGCGGTGCCCGGCTCGGCCGGTCATGGCCTTCCTTCCCCTCACCTGGCGGTGACGTCCGTGTGCGCTGACCCTGTTTTCCGTCCCCTCGTCGATTCCGCTGATCCTGCCGGTCTCGCTGATCTCGCCGACTCCGCCGATCTCGGTGGTTCCGCTGATGCCTTCGGCGCTCCGGTTCCGTGCCGGTCCAGCGCGCCGCCGACGTCGGTGGTGCCCGCCTTCGCGCCGGTACGGGTTCGGGGTGGGCGGTGGCGGTCCGGTGCGGGGCGCCGGCGGCGGGCCCTGGTCGGTGCCGGACTCGCCCTGACGGCGGCGGCGTTGGTGGCCGCGATGCCCTCGTCGGGGCCGGGGCCCGGTCCGGGGCACGGGCACGAGCGGGCGCAGGCGCCGCCGGGTGAGCGGGCGGGGGCGAAGCGCGGGCCCGCCCCGGTGTCGGCGCCGGTGCGGATCGCGGACGCGGGGGCTGTGCGGCTGTTGCGGCCCGGCGACCGGGTCGACGTGGTGGCGGCGCGGGCCGACGGGGTGCCGGGGGTGCGGGTGCTGGCCTCCGGGGCCCGGGTCGTCTCGGTGCCGAGGGCCGCGCGGTCCGGTGGGCCGGAGGACGTCGCGGACGGCGGCGGGGCGCTGGTGGTGCTGTCGGTGGAGCGCGCGACGGCCGCGCGGCTCGCCGGCGCGGGTGCCGCCTCTCGGCTGGCGGTGACGGTGTGGTGAGCGGATCCGCGCCGGTCGGGCCCGGAATTGCGACGGCCTTGCGCCGTGGTCACCCGCCCGGAGTACAGGATTGGACATGCTCGGAACAGCCCGACTTAGGTGACGCGGGGGTCTCGCACCCCTCCCCCACCTGTCGAGAAGGGCTCGAGTGTGACCGAGGAAAAGACAAGCGTCCTGGAGGGCTTCAAGGCCTTCCTGCTCCGTGGCAATGTGATCGACCTCGCGGTCGCGGTCGTCATCGGCGCCGCGTTCACGAACGTCGTGAACTCCGTGGTCAAGGGCGTGATCAATCCGCTGGTGGGCGCGCTCGGCTCCCAGGACCTCGACCACTACCAGTCGTGCCTGAAGGGCCCGTGCTCGGTGAACGACGCCGGGGAGGTCACGCAGGGCATCCTGATCATGTGGGGCTCGGTGCTCAGCGCCGTCCTCAGCTTCGTGATCACCGCCGCGGTGGTCTACTTCCTGATGGTGCTGCCGATGGCCAAGTACCTGGCCAGGGCGGCGGCCCGGAAGGCGGCGAAGGAGGGCGCCCAGGAGACGATCGAGGTCTCGGAGCTGGAGGTCCTCAAGGAGATCCGCGACGCGCTGATCTCGCAGCGCGGTTCGGGGCACAGCACCCCGTAGCGGATCAGATGTGGTGGGGCGGCTTCTCGTCGAGGAAGCGGGCCAGGTCGGCGGCGCTGTTGTCGGACGCCGTCGGCCTCTCGCCCCACCCGTGGTCCGAGTCGTCCGCGGACTGCGCCGTCAGCGGATCGTCGAAGATCAGCGCGGCCTTCGGATCACGCTTCTTCGGGTCGCGCTTCTTGGGGTCGGGGGCGGTGCTGCTCATGGCTCCAGAGTACGTCGCGGCCGGGCGATCCGGCTCAGACGGCCCGGAGGCCGTGGGCCTCGAAGATCGACTTGGCGGTGGCGACCTGCTCCGGGGTGGGCGACGGGGTGTCGTGCAGGGTGAAGGTCTTGCCGAGCGCCTCCCACTTCGCCTCGCCGAGCTTGTGGAAGGGCAGCACGTCGACCCGGTCGACGTTGCCGAGGGAGCCGGCGAAGGCGGCGACGCCCTCGATGTTGGCGGGGTCGTCGGTCAGGCCGGGGACGAGCACGAAGCGCACCCAGACCTTCTTGCCGAGGTCGGCGAGACGGTGCGCGAAGTCGAGGGTGGGCTGCAGCGGGCGGCCGGTGACCTTCTTGTAGGTGGCGCGGTCCCAGGACTTGATGTCGAGCAGCACCAGGTCGACGTCGCGCAGCAGGGCGTCGGTGGCGCGCACGCCGAGGAAGCCCGAGGTGTCCAGGGCGGTGTGCAGGCCCAGTTCGTGCTTGAAGCGGTGCAGCAGTTCCCCGGCGAAGACGGGCTGGAGGAGCGGTTCGCCGCCGCTGATGGTGGCGCCGCCGCCCGCGGCCTCGATGAACCGGGTGTACTTGGCGGCTTCCGCGACGATCGCGTCGGCCGAGGTGCGCTTGCCGTCGCGCATCCGCCAGGTGTCGGGGTTGTGGCAGTACAGGCAGGTCAGCGGGCAGCCGGAGAGGAACGTCACGAACCGTGTGCCCGGTCCGTCGACACCGGTCGACAGGTCCCAGGAGTGCACCGAGCCCTCGGTGGGGCGGTGCGTCGCGGCGGCGGCCGGGGTGGCGGCGTCGTTCGCGGTCAGGTTCCGGGTGAGCAGAACGGTCATGGCAGGGCTCCTCGAAGTCCGAGGTGGAGGTGGGGTGTTCGCGCTTCCCGGGGCCGGAGTGAGGGCCCGGCCCCGGGAGCGCGGATCAGCGGGGGCTCACAGGGAGCCGTGGAAGGTGCGGTTGATGACGTCCAGCTGCTGCTCGCGCGTCAGGCGGACGAAGTTCACCGCGTAGCCGGAGACCCGGATGGTCAGCTGCGGGTAGTTCTCCGGGTGTTCCATGGCGTCCTCCAGGGTCGCCTTGTCGAGGACGTTGACGTTCATGTGGAAGCCGTCGCTGGCCATGAAGCCGTCGAGCACGCCGGAGAGGTTGCCGATCCGCTCGGTGGGTGTGCGGCCCAGGGCGTCCGGGGTGATCGTGTTGGTCAGCGAGATGCCGTCCTCGGCGTCGTCGTAGGGCAGCTTCGCGACCGACAGCGCGGAGGCGATGTAGCCGTGCTCGTCGCGCCCGTTCATCGGGTTGGCGCCGGGGGCGAAGGGCATGCCGGCGCGGCGGCCGTCCGGGGTGTTGCCGGTCTTCTTGCCGTAGACGACGTTCGAGGTGATCGTCAGCACGGACTGGGTGTGGACCGCGTCCCGGTAGGTGGGGTGCTTGCGGACCTTCTCCATGAAGCCGTGGACGATCGACTTCGCGATCTGGTCGGCCCGGTCGTCGTTGTTGCCGTAGGCCGGGTAGTCGCCCTCGATCTCGTAGTCGACGGCGAGGCCGGTCTCGTCGCGGATCACCTTGACCCTGGCGTGCTTGATCGCCGAGAGGGAGTCCGCGGCGACCGACAGGCCCGCGATGCCGCACGCCATGGTGCGCAGGATCTCCTGGTCGTGCAGGGCCATCTCGATGCGCTCGTAGGCGTACTTGTCGTGCATGTAGTGGATGACGTTGAGCGCGTGGACGTACGTCTTCGCCAGCCAGTCCAGCATCGCGTCGTAGCGCTCGGCGACGGTGTCGTAGTCCAGGTAGTCGCCCTCGACGGGCTCGAAGCCCTCGACGACGCGCTTGCCGGACTTCTCGTCCCGCCCGCCGTTGATCGCGTAGAGCAGCGCCTTGGCGACGTTCACGCGGGCGCCGAAGAACTGCATCTGCTTGCCGACGGCCATCGCGGAGACGCAGCAGGCGATGGCGGTGTCGTCGCCGTACTTGGGGCGCATCAGGTCGTCGGACTCGAACTGGATGGCCGAGCTGTCGATGGCGACCTGGGAGGCGAAGTCCTTGAAGCCCTTGGGCAGGTCGCGCGACCAGAAGACCGTCAGGTTCGGCTCGGGGGCCGGGCCCAGGTTGTAGAGGGTCTGCAGGGCGCGGAAGGTGGTCCGCGAGACCAGCGGCCGGCCGTCCTCGCCGATGCCGGCCATCGACCAGGTGACCCAGGTCGGGTCGCCGGAGTAGAGGTCGTTGTACTCGGGGGTGCGCAGGAAGCGGACGATGCGGAGCTTGATGACGAAGTCGTCGATGAACTCCTGGGCCTCGGACTCGGTGAGGAGGCCGTTGTCGATGTCCCGCTGGAGGTAGATGTCGAGGAAGTTGTCGATGCGGCCGATCGACATGGCCGCGCCGTTCTGCTCCTTCACGGCGGCGAGGTAGCCGAAGTACAGCCACTGGACGGCCTCGCGGCCGGTGCGGGCCGGGCCGGAGATGTCGTAGCCGTACGACATCGCCATCGCCTTGAGCTCGTTCAGGGCCTTGATCTGCTCGGAGATCTCCTCGCGGTCGCGGATGACGTGCTCGGTGGGCCACTCGGCGGCGAGCCGGTCCTTGTCGGCCTGCTTGGCGGCGATGAGCCGGTCGACGCCGTAGAGGGCGACGCGGCGGTAGTCGCCGATGATGCGGCCGCGGCCGTAGGCGTCGGGCAGGCCGGTGATGATGCCGGAGGAGCGGCAGGCGCGGATCTCGGGGGTGTAGGCGTCGAAGACGCCCTCGTTGTGGGTCTTGCGGAGGTGGGTGTAGATCTCCCGGACCTCGGGGTCGGCCTCGTAGCCGTAGGCGTTGAGGGCCCCCTCGACCATGCGCCAGCCGCCGTTCGGCATGATCGCGCGCTTGAGCGCGCCGTCCGTCTGGAGGCCGACGATGAGGTCCTTGTGGTCCTTGGCGTCGCCGTCGATGTAGCCGGGCCTGAAGGCGTCGATGCGGGACGGGGTCTTCACGTCCACGTCGTAGACGCCGCGCTCGATCTCCGTCGGGAACATCGACAGGAGCTTGTTCCACACGGCGGTGGTGCGCTCGGTCGGGCCGGCGAGGAAGGAGCCGTCGCCCTCGTAGGGGGTGTAGTTCTGCTGGACGAAGTCGCGGACGTCGACGGCGTCGCGCCACAGGCCCCCCTTGAAGCCGTCCCAGGCCTCGCCGTGCGTCGTGGTTTCCGTCGTCTGCTCCGCGGGAGTGGCAGTCATCTGCGGCACCTTCCCCATCTCTTCGACCGGTTCGTTGCTACGTATTCATTGGACTCCCGCCGGGCCGCCGCCGGGGGCCGCAATGGTCCTGAATTCGGGACCATTGGACCCACTTTTGGGGCAGCGGGGACGGGGATTCACCGTCTGACCTGGGGTTTCCCTCGGGACTTTCGACCCAAGTTCGCTTGTGAACGCATTCACAAGAATTTCCCGAAAAAGTCAGCTCGGGGACTCGGCGCCCTTGCGGGCGTAGAACCACCAGCAGACGGCGACGCAGGTGGCGTAGAAGCCCACGAAGCACCACAGGGCGCTGGTGACCGCGAAGTTGGCGAACATCGCGGGGATGAAGAAGAAGCCGTAGGCGGCGATCGCCGAGGTGAATCCGGTGACGGCGCCGGACTCCATCTCCGCCTGCTTGAGCGCCTTCGTGTACTCGGGGGTGCCCTCCGTCAGGTTCTTCAGGTGCTGCCCCCGGAAGATCACGGGGATCTGGCGGAACGTGGAGCCGTTGCCGATGCCGCTGAAGAGGAAGGCCGCGTAGAAGCAGAGCAGGAAGCCCACGAAGTTGCCGCCCGCGCCGTTCGACGGCATGCAGTTGATGACGCCGATGATCGAGCCGGCCATGCCCACGAACGAGATGATCGTGACGCGCGCGCCGCCCAGCTTGTCGCCGAGCCAGCCGCCGCCCCAGCGGGCGAGGGCGCCGATGGCCGGGCCGATCCAGGCGTAGGTGGCGGCGGTGTAGGCCGCGTCGATCGGGGTCCAGGTCGTCTTGATCAGCATCGGCAGGGCGGCGGCGAAGCCGATGAAGGAGCCGAAGGTGCCGACGTAGAGCCACGTCATCAGCCAGTTGTGCTTGCGCTTGAAGATGACCTTCTGCTGCTTGAAGGGGGTGGAGGCGACCTTGAGGTCGTTCTGGCCGAACCAGGCGATCACGGCCAGGACCACGAGCACGGGAACCCAGAGGAACGCGGCGTTCTGCAGATAGACCGGCGTGCCGTCGGCCTTGTGCTGGGCCGAGCCGAGCGCGATGACCGAGCTGGTGATGACGATCGGGGTGAGCAGCTGGACGACGGAGACGCCGAGGTTGCCGAGGCCGCCGTTGATGCCGGTCGCGTTGCCCTTCTCGCGCTTGGGGAAGAAGAAGCCGATGTTGGCGAGCGAGGAGGCGAAGTTGGCGCCGCCGAAGCCGCAGAGGGCGGCGATGGCGACCATCACGGCGTACGGGGTTCCGGTGTTCTGCACGGCGATGCCGAGCCAGATCAGCGGGATCACCAGGACCAGGGTGGACAGCGCGGTGAAGCGGCGCTGGCCGATGCGCGGGCCGAGGAACGTGTAGAAGATCCGGGCCGTACCGCCGGTGAGACCGGGCACGGCGGTCAGCCAGAACAGCTGGGAGGTGCTGAAGCTGAAGCCGACGTCGGCCAGGTTCGTCGCGGTGACGCTCCACACCTGCCACACCACGAAGGCCACGAGGAGTGCGGGGACGGCGATCCAGAGGTTGCGGGTGGCGACCCGCTTGCCGATGGACTTCCAGAAGAGGTCGTTCTCGGGTTCCCAGTCGGTGATGGTGCGGCCCGGGCGGTACTGGCCCGGGTCGTAGGACGAAGTGACGTCGTCGACCGCGGCGGCGTCCCTGACGGCAGGACTCATGACGTGTTCCTGGTGGTGAGGAGGGGATTCCTGACAGGTCGTGCTCCTCAAGCGTCTCGCTGGGGTAAATGGGGCGTAAGGGGAATTGGTCGGGTGGCGGGCGTCCCGAAAGTACGGGGTGAGGGGCGACCAAGGTCCTGCCGGCGGCGACGCGTTGGGGGCGGCCGTCCGCCCGCGGTGTCGGCACATCGTGCCGCTGATCTGCTGTGCTTGGCGCATGACGTCGTCCACACCGCACGATCCGCACCCGCACCACGGCCCGGAAGCGCACCACGCGCCGCAGGCACCCGGCGCCTCGCGCCCGCACCAGGAGCGGTCCCGGCCCTCCCCCGTCCGCCGCATGGTCGAGCGGGGGCGGGACGAGCAGCACCGGGTGGCCTCGTCGCTGGAGCTGTTCTTCGACCTCTGCTTCGTCGTGGCGGTCGCCCAGGGCGGGGTGGAGCTGGTGCACGCCATCGCCGAGGGGCATGCGGGCAGCGGCGTCGTGAACTACGCGCGGATCTTCTTCGCCATCTGGTGGGCGTGGATGAACTTCACCTGGTTCGCCTCCGCCTACGACAACGACGACGTGATCTACCGGCTCGTCACGCTCGTCCAGATCGCGGGGGTGCTGGTCCTCGCGGCGGGCGTCTCCCGCGCCTTCGAGGACGACGACTTCACCGTCGTCTGGCTCGGTTACCTGATCATGCGGGTCGCGATGGCGGCGCACTGGCTGCGGGCCGCGCGGTCGAGCAGCGGAGCGGAGCGGAAGGTCGCCCTGCGGTACGCGGGCGGGGTGCTGGTGTGCCAGGTGGGCTGGCTGGCCCTGATGCTCACCCCCGACTGGGCCGTGCAGAGCTGGATCTTCCTCGCGATGGCGGTCCTGGAGATGTGCGTGCCCGTCTTCGCGGAGCGGGACCGGCAGACGTCCTGGCACGCGCACCACATCTCCGAGCGGTACGGCTTGTTCACGATCATCGTGATCGGCGAGACGATCGCCGCGGCGACGGTCGCGGTGAAGTCGGGCATCGAGGAGCACGACGCGCTCGGCGAACTCCTGCCGATCGCCGCCGGTGGGCTGCTCATCGTGTTCGCCGCGTGGTGGATCTACTTCGCGGTGCCGATCCACGACCGGCTGCACGACAACCGGCAGGCGTTCGTCTGGGGATACGGCCACTACCTGATCTTCGCGTCGGCGGCGGCGATCGGCGCGGGCATCGAGGTCGCGGTCGAGCAGGCCGTCGGCGAGGCCCACCTGAGCCGCACGGCCGCGTCCGCCGCCGTGACGATCCCGTGCGCGGTGTTCCTGGTCATGGTGTGGGCGTTGCACGCGCGGTTCTTCAAGGTGGGCATCGCGCAGCAACTGACACTGCCGGTCAGCGCGCTGGCGGTGCTCGCCTGCACGTTCGCCGGGCACTGGGCGGTCCTCGCGGCGGGGATCGTGACGGCGCTGACGGTGGCGGCGGGGATGACGTTGTCGACACGGGCCGGGCGGGCGGAGGCGGTGGTCCGGGCGGAGAGCTGGTAGATCGTCGGCGGCCCGATGGCGGGCCGACCGGGCCTCTGATGGACCGCTGGTGGGCCAACTGCCGTGTTAGGCATGGTCCATGACGTTTTCTCATGACGCTCTGACCGATGTGCGCGGGCTGCGCGTGGGGCATGCCACGTGTGCGGGGGACGGTTCGCTGACCGGGACCACGGTGGTGCTCGCGCCCGAAGGGGGTGCGGTCACCGCGGTCGACGTGCGGGGCGGCGGGCCCGGCACCCGGGAGACCGACGCGCTGGATCCGCGCAATCTGGTGCAGCGGATCGAGGCGATCGCGTTGACGGGCGGCAGCGCGTTCGGGCTCGACGCGGCGTCGGGGGTCGTGGCCTGGCTGGAGGAGCAGGGGCGCGGGGTGCCGGTGGGCGATCCCGGGCAGGTGGTGCCGGTGGTTCCGGCGGCCTGCGTGTTCGATCTGGGCCGGGGCGGCGACTGGCGGGCGCGGCCCGGGGCCGACACGGGTCGCGCCGCGGTGGAGGCGGCCGCGGCGAGCGACCTCGGCGCACCGGTTCAGGAGGGGAACGTCGGCGCGGGCACCGGGGCGCTCGTCGGTCCGATGCGGGGCGGCATCGGCACCGCGTCGGCCGTGCTCGACTCGGGGATCACGGTCGGGGTGCTGGTCGTCGCCAATGCGGCGGGCTCGGCGATCGATCCGGCGACGGGGGCGCTGTACGGGGACTTCTTCGCGGGGCGCGGCCCGGTGACGTACCCCTCCCCCGCCGTGCACGAGGCGGCCGGGCGGCGGCTGGCGCGGACCCGGGCGGAGGCCGAGGCGACGCACGGCCCGGCGCCGCTGTCCGAACGGCGGGCGGCGGACCAGGGCGCGCCGCCCCCGCTGAACACCACCCTCGCCGTCGTCGCCACGGACGCCGAGCTGAGCCGCGCCCAGGCGCAGAAGGTGGCGGGCACCGCGCACGACGGGATCGCGCGGGCCGTGCGCCCGGTCCACCTGCTCAACGACGGTGACACGGTCTTCGCCCTCGCCACCGGGGAGCGGCCGCTCGACGCCGCGAACCCGCTGGCGCTGAACGAGATCCTGGCGGCGGGCGCGGACCTCGTGACGCGGGCGATCGTACGGGCGGTGCGGGCGGCGGAGACGGTGGTCACACCCGCCGGGACGCACCTGGCGTACAGCGACCTCTACGGGCCGCAGGACGGGTTGCAGGACAAGACATAGGACGAGACGTAGGACGGTTGCGTAACAGACGTAACAGGACTGTCCCTGTGGCTGCCTTCACAACAAACGGAAGGAACTCTTCCGGTCTTCTCGGACTCTCTCCCCGTACCGGAGAAACCGCCGGGACCATCAAAAAGTACGTAGAAGGAGCAGACCGTGAGCAGGCAGAACAAAGCCGTCATCGGCGCCGCCCTCGCCCTTGGCGCGCTGACCCTCACGGCCTGCGGGGGCAGCGCCACCGCGGACAACAAGAAGGGCGCGGAGGGCGGGGACGCCCCGCGGATCACCATCTCCGCGAAGGACGGCTCCACCAGCGCCTCGATCAACGCCACCGGGGTCGAGGTCACCGACGGCAGACTCACCGACGTGAAGATGACGGAGGAGGCCGGCGGCAAGGCGGTCGCCGGGACCATCGCCGCGGACGGCGCGTCCTGGAAGCCGAAGGAGCAGTTGGAGCGCGGCACCAAGTACCGCATATCGGCGACGGCCAAGGACGGAGACGGGGACACGGCCGCCGCCAATTCGATCTTCACGACGGTGACGACGGCGAACAGCTTCATCGGTACGTACACGCCCGACAACGGCACGACGGTCGGGGTGGGCATGCCGGTGTCGTTCACGTTCGACAAGGCGATCAGCCGGCAGAAGGATGTGCAGGCGCACATCAAGGTGACGTCGAGCAGCGGGCAGCGGGTCGTGGGCCACTGGTTCAACGCGCAGCGGCTCGACTTCCGGCCCGAGCAGTACTGGAAGGCCGGTTCGAAGGTCACGATGAAGATCGACCTCGACGGCGTCGAGGGGGCGGACGGGATCCACGGCGTGCAGGACAAGACGGTCACCTTCACCGTCGGCCGCGCCCAGGTCTCCACCGTCGACGTGAACACGCAGAAGATGACCGTGGTGCGCGACGGGCGGACGCTCAAGACGGTCCCGGTCTCGACCGGCAGCGCGGCCCACCCGACCTACAACGGCCAGATGGTGATCTCCGAGAAGTTCGTGCAGACGCGCATGAACGGCGACACGGTCGGCTTCGGCGGCGAGTACGACATCGCGGACGTGCCGCACGCGATGCGGCTGTCGCAGTCGGGCACGTTCATCCACGGCAACTACTGGAGCTCGCCGTCGGTCTTCGGCTCCCAGGGCACCAGCCACGGCTGCGTCGGCATGCAGGACACGAAGGGCGCGGGCGGCGCCACGACGGCGAAGTGGTTTTTCGACAACTCCCTCGTCGGTGACGTCGTCGTCGTGAAGAACTCCCACGACCGGACGATCCCCGCGGACAACGGCCTGAACGGGTGGAACATGCCGTGGAGCCAGTGGACGGCCGGCGGCAGCGCCTGACCGGTTCCCGTCCCTCCCGGGGAACAGGGGGGCCGTGCAGGAACACCCTGCACGGCCCGCACGTTGAACGAGCGCGGGAGCGCAGCCAAATCCCGTTGCCTGTTTGCGATTTCACGGACACGATGTCCGACCGAGGCGCTACGGTATGCACCCACTAGGTGACATGCAGCGATGCCGGGAGGTGTCTTGAGCGTTCCGTACGACGAAGAGTCCGGCCACCCGTACGACGCCCCGTCCCACAGGTCACCCGAGGAGCATCTGGCGCGCCTGCTGGGCCGCTCGATCAACTCCTTCGAGCTGCCGGACGAGACGCTGGAGGGCATCGACCGCGCACTGGCCTACGACAGTTCCCTGCACTCGGCCCACCACAGCGCGGGCCTGCACCGCGAGACGTACCGGCACACCTGGCTGCTCGTCGACGGCAGCCCGCTGACCCTGTGGGAGCTGGTGCACAACACCGGCCGGGACGGCGTCACCCAGCACGAGGTCTACGTCACCGCGGACGAGGTGCATCTGGCGACCGGGCGGCTGCCGATGCCGCCGGAGGCCGCGCCGGGCTTCGATCTCGACGTGTCCGTCGCCGCCGAGACCTTCACGGCCTTCACCGGCCCGGAGGCCGCCGACCCCCACGAGCTTCCCGAACTCACCGACTTCGCCGACTTCACCGAGCTCACCGAACTTTCGGACATCTCCGAGTTCACCGGGCTCACTGGAATCACCGGGCTCGCCGGATTCGGCGAGTTCGCTGAGTTCGCCGAGTTCTCGCCGTTCGCCGAGTTCCCCGAAGTCCTCGACTCCCCCGCCGCGCACGTGCAGCTGCCCCCGGTCCCGCCGCAGCGCCCCGCCTTCGGGCCCGCCGATCCGGACAGCTCCGTCGACCACGCCCGCCGCCTGCTGCGCCGCGCGGAGAACCCGGAGGTGGAGACGCGCCCGGGCCCCGGCACCGCGCGACTGCTGCGGGAAGCGTGCGCGCATCAGATCACACAGGCGTTCGGCTGCCGGCTCAGCCCGGGATTCTCGCTGTACGAGCACGCGTTCCTGCTGCGCGACGGCTGTGAGGTCAGCCTGTGGGAGGTGGAGCACACGGCGACGCCGGACGGCTCCCACATGTGCGAGGTGTACCTGACGCAGGAGGCCGCCCGGGCCGCGATCGACCGGCGGGTCGCGTCACGGGTCCGCCCGTGACCCGGCCCTCGCTCAGCGGCGGCTGAACTGCCGCACCAGCCCGGCGAACGCGTCCTGCTCGTCGGCGGTCAGCGGCACCGACTCCACGGCCGGCGCCTGCGCCTGACCGGGCAGGGCGCCCAGCGGCAGCCGGGGCGGCCTCTGCGGGGCGATGGCGACGACACGTACCAGGCGGACCAGACCGACCACCCAGGCCACAGTGACGAGCGCGAGCATCGCCAGGCCTATCTGCTGAAGGATCGACACGTGCTCAGGCATGCGGTCCAGTGAACACCACAGTCCGGGACTTTGGTCCCGGACCGTGACGTATCTCGCAGTGTTCACAGTCCGCGCAGTATTCACAGTGTTCGCACCCTGCGCGGTAACGGACATTCGGCCACCCTCAGGACGTCAGGGCATCAGGACGTCAGGGCGTCAGGGCGTCAGGACGGCCGGCGGTCGTCCGGCTCAGCCGCCCACGCAGCCCCGGCGCGCTTCCGCTTGCTCGTCAGCTCGGGCCCGCACCGCACTCCGGGACACCAGCCACCCAACGCGCCACCCGTACCGGTTGTTTGCCATGCTTTGCCCCGTATCCGCCCCAGGGTTCAACGGGGTTGTCCACAGCTGTGGACGGCCGTGGCGGTCCTCCCCTACTGCCCCATGACGTACTTGACCGTCGGGCCCGTGGTCCAGCCGCCGTCCACGGCCAGCTCGGCGCCGGTGACGTACGCCGCGTCGTCCGACAGCAGGAACACCACGGCGGACGCTATCTCCCCGGCCTCGCCGACCCGGCCCATCGGGGTGTTCGGGTAGCCGCCCTCACCGCGCGGGATGCCGAGCTGGGCGGTCATCGGGGTGTACGTCATGCCGGGGTGCACGGAGTTGACCCGGATCCTCGCCGTGCCCTGCTCCACCGCCGCGATCTTGGTGAGGCCGCGCACGGCCCACTTCGAGGCCCCGTACGAGGAGGTGAGCGCGAGCCCCATCAGTCCGGCGGCCGAGGAGATGTTGACGATCGAGCCGCCGCCCGCCTCCTTCATCGCCGGGATCGCGGTCCGCATGCCCGCGAAGACGCCGACCAGGTTGATGTCGACGACCTTGCGGAAGTGCTCGACGCTCTCCTGGTCCAGGGGCATCCCGGTGGAGACCCCGGCGTTGTTGACGAGGCCGTGCACGGCGCCGAACTCCTGGACCGCGTACGCCACCGCCGCCTGCCACGCCTCCTCCGAGGTCACGTCGAGGGACACGAAACGCGCCCGCTCGCCCAGCTCGGCCGCGAGCGCCCGGCCCTCGTCGTCGAGTACGTCGCCGATCACGACGGAACCGCCCGCGGCCACCGCGCGCCGAGCGATCTCGGCGCCGATGCCGCGGGCTCCGCCGGAGACGAGGACGGTCTTGCCGGTCAGGTCGTTCATCAGGGACTCCACTTCGCTGGGGATGTGCCGGTGTTCCGGGGCCGGCCGGGCCGCCGGGGCGGCCACACCTGCCACAAAGTCAGAGTATGCCCGTGTGGCACAATGTGCCATCAATCGATCAGTGGGGGATGGCACATGCGGCGACGGCGGTTCCTGCTCCGGACGGCGGGCCTGAGCGGGGCGGGCGCCCTGGCGCTGAGCGGCTGCGGCGCGGGCGGCGACGACGACGCGGACACGCTGGACGTACTGCTCGCCGGTTACGACGGCACGGTCGGCACGTCCATCGAGAAGCGGTGGAACGCCGCGGTGCGCGCCTTCGAGAAGAAGCACCCGGCGATCACGGTGAAGGTGGAGCGCGTCCCCTTCCTCAAGCTGGACGCCACGCTCGCCCGCCGGGTCAAGGACGGCCGCGCCCCCGACATCTCCGAGGGCAACTTCTTCGCGCCGTACGCCGAGGAGGGCATGCTCTACTCGGCCGACCAGCTCTTCGACATCCCGGTGCAGGCGAACTTCATCAGCTCGTTCGCCGACGCGGGCAAGGTCGACTCCGTCCAGTACGGCCTCCCGACGCAGGCCAGCGCGCCGCGCCTGTTCTACAACAAGGCCCTGTTCCAGCAGGCCGGACTCACCCGGGCGCCCGCCTCCTGGGCCGAACTGCGCTCGTGCGCCGACGCGTTGCGGCGGATCGGGGTCGCCACCCCGTACGCGCTCACCTTCGGCCCCGAGGCCGCCGAGGACGAGCTGCTCGCCTGGCTGCTCGCGGGCGACGGCGGCTACGCGTCGGTGTCCGGGTACGACTTCGCGTCCACGGAGAACGTGGCGACGCTGACCTGGCTGCGCGACAAGCTCGTCGTGCCGGGCCTCGCGGGCGCCGACCCGGCGAAGCTCACCCGCACCCAGGCGTACGCGCAGTTCCTCCAGGGCCGGGCCGGGATGCTGCTCGCCCACCCGGTGCTGCTCTCCGCGGCCACGCAGGCGGGCCTGAAGTTCGCCACCGCGCCCTTCCCCAAGCGGGACGGCGACGGGGCCGCGCCGCCGGTCGGGCTGAACGACTGGCTGATGGCGTTCAAGGCGAACGACCGGCTGCCGGCGGCGAAGAAGTTCCTGACCTTCCTGTTCACCTCACCGGCCGCCCGCACCTACGGCTCGGACACCGGCACCCTGCCGGCGACGGCGAGCGACTCCGACGAACTGCAGGAGGACCCCTCGATGCGGGCGCTGTGGCCGTTCGCGCACGCGTTGCCGGACGCCGAGTTCCATCCGGTGGGGCTGCGGTCGTGGGCCACTGTCCGGGGCGCGGTGCGGCAGCGGATCGGGCAGGCCGTGGCGCCCGGGAACAGCCCCTCGCACGTGCTGGAGGCGCTGGACCAGGTGGGGTCCAGCGCCCTGAGATCCAGCGCCTGATTCAAGCCCCTCCGGCGATCGAGGAGCGGGGTCCGGGGCGGGGTCCCGTGTCGGTCCCCTACGGGGCCGCGACCAGCTCCCGTTCGGCGTCCGGCTCCGCCGTCTCGGCGGGCCCGTCGGAAGCCGCCCGCCTCGGCAGGGCGAACATCAGCAGGAAGATGCCGACGAGGATGCCCGCGGCCCACAGCAGCGCGCTGCGGAACCCGTCGACGAAGGCCGCGCTGCCCTGGGCCGCGTGGTCCTCGACGACGTTGAAGAAGACGACCGAGACCAGGCTCAGCCCCAGCGCGTTGCCCATCTGCATCACCGTGTTGATCAGCCCGGACGCCGAGCCCGCGTGCTCGCGCGGCACCTCCGACAGGACGGCGTCGGTCAGCGGCGCGACGATCAGCCCCATGCCCAGGCCCATCACCACAAGCGGCAGCGCCATCTGCCAGGAGGCGATCCCGAGCCCGTAGTGCCCGGCCTGCCATACGTAGATCAGCACACCGGCGGCCATCAGCAGGGCGCCCGCCTGGAGCACTCCGCGGCCGAAGCGCGGCACCAGCTTCTGTACCGAGATCCCGGCGGCGACGGACACCGCGATGGAGAACGGCACTCCGGTCAGGCCCGCCCGCAGCGGGCTCCAGCCGAGGCCGAGCTGCATGTAGAGCGTCCAGGTCAGGAAGAAGATGCCGGTGGTGACGCCGAAGACGGTCTGCACGGCGATGCCCGCCGCGAAGCTCTTCACCTTGAACAGGGACAGCTCGATGAGCGGGGAGCCGTCGCGCCGGGTCTTGGCCCGCTCGTACGCGACGAGGACGCCGACGATCAGCACCGAGGCCGCCATCATCACGTACCCCCAGACCGGCCAGCCGTTCTCGTGGCCCTCGGTCAGCGGGTAGACGAGCGCGAGCATCGCGAGGGTGACCAGGACGACGCCGACCAGGTCCAGCTTCAGCGCCCGGGGCGCCTTCGACTCGGTGATGACGCGGGAGCCGAGGACGAGGGCGGCGATGCCGACCGGCAGGTTGATCAGGAAGATCGGGCGCCACTCCAGACCCGCGATGTTCCACTCGGTGAGCAGCGCGCCCAGCAGCGGCCCGGTCACCGCGCCGAGTCCGACGATCGCGCCGAACAGTCCGAAGACCTTGCCGCGTTCGTGCGCGGGGAAGGTGGCGTGCACGATCGACAGGACCTGCGGCACCATCATCGCCGCCATGCCGCCCTGGAGGATCCGGGAGGCGACCAGCATCTCCGGGTTCACCGCGAACCCGCACAGCGCCGAGGCGACGGTGAAGCCGCCGATGCCGAGCAGGAAGAGCCGCTTGCGGCCGAAGACGTCGCCGAGCCGGCCGCCGGTGATGAGCAGGGCCGCGAAGGCGAGCGCGTACCCGGCGGTTATCCACTGGATCTGGCCCGAGGTGGCGCCCTCGTCGTGCTGGATGGTGGGCAGGGCGACGTTCACGATCGTGACGTCCACGAGGTCCATGAACGCCGCCGTCATGACGATGGCGAGGGCGAACCAACGACGGCGGTCGGTTGCTGCGGTTGAGGTCATGTCCCGAACGCTAGAGGGCATCTAGGCCAGATCGTGTCCTAGATGGGCGGCATCCTGGAACGCATGACGACGCCAAGTACGTCCCCGACGGACACTCCGGCCCGGCTCCTCCAGTTGCTCTCCCTCCTCCAGACCCCGCGCGAATGGCCCGGCGGGGAGCTCGCCGACCGGCTCGGGGTCTCGCGCCGCACCGTCCGCCGCGACATCGACCGGCTGCGCGACCTCGGCTATCCGGTGCAGGCGACGCTGGGCGCCGACGGCGGCTACCGGCTCGTCGCGGGCAAGGCGCTGCCGCCGCTCGTGCTCGACGACGAGGAGGCGGTGGCCATCGCGGTGGGGCTGCGCGCCGGCGCCGGGCACGCCGTCGAGGGGGTGGAGGAGGCGTCGGTGCGCGCCCTCGCCAAGCTGGAGCAGGTGCTGCCGGGCCGGCTGCGGCACCGGGTCGCCACGCTCCAGGCGGCGACTCTCCCGCTGACCTCGGGGGACGGCGCCACGATCGCGCCCGGGACGCTGACGGTGATCGCCTCGGCGACGGCCGGCACGGAGCGGCTCCGCTTCCACTACCGGGCGGCCGACGGCTCCGAGACGCGCCGCCTCGTCGAACCGTGCCGGCTCGTCTCCACCGGGCGCCGCTGGTACCTCGTGGCCTACGACATCGATCGCGCCGCCTGGCGGACGTTCCGGGTCGACCGGCTGACGGAGCCGTTCGCGACCGGGGCGCGGTTCGCTCCGCGGGAGGTGCCGGACGGGGACGCGGCCGCGTTCGTGCGGCGGTCGGTGTCGTCCCGGGGGGCGGTTCCCTACGAGCTGGACGTGGAGTTCTCGGCGCCGGCGGAGGTCGTCGCCGAACGGATTCCCGCCGCGGTGGGGCCGCTGGAGACGCTGCCGGGCGGTTCCGGGTGCCGCTTGCGGGGGTCCGTGCCGGATGCCGTCGAGTGGATGGCCGTGCGGCTGGGCATGACCGGGCTCGACTTCCGCGTCCGGGGCCCCGAGGAACTGATTTCGGCTGTACGGGAGTTGGGGGAGCGCATGGTCCGGGGAGCGCCCCGTTAGGGGCGCGGGGAACTGCGCGAGCGACCACGACGAAAGCCGCGGACGCGTCTGCTCGGTACATGAGCAGACGCGTCCGCGGCTTTTCGGTGGCTGGTCGCGCCGTTCCCCGCGCCCCTAACGGGGCACACCCGGAATGTCAGGCCGCGGCGTCGAAGCCGGTGTCGCGGGCCAGCTTCTTCAGTTCCAGCAGGGCGTGCTTCTCGATCTGCCGGATGCGCTCGCGGGTGAGCCCGTGCTCCTTGCCCACCTCGGTGAGGGTGCGCTCGCGCCCGTCCTCGATGCCGTACCGCATCTTGATGATCGACGCGGTGCGCTGGTCGAGCCGGCCGATCAGATCGTCCAGCTCCTCGCTGCGCAGCAGGGTCAGGACCGACTGCTCCGGGGAGACCGCCGAGGTGTCCTCCAGCAGGTCCCCGAACTGGGTCTCGCCCTCGTCGTCCACCGACATGTTCAGCGAGACCGGGTCGCGGGCCCAGTCCAGGACGTCGGTGACGCGCTCCGGCGTCGTCTTGTCGAGCTGCGCGGCGATCTCCGCGGGCTCCGGCTCGCGCCCGTGCTCGCGGTTGAACTCGCGCTGGACCCGGCGGATGCGGCCCAGCTCCTCGACCAGGTGGACGGGGAGGCGGATGGTGCGGGACTGGTCGGCTATGGAACGGGTGATGGCCTGACGGATCCACCACGTCGCGTACGTCGAGAACTTGAAGCCCTTGCGGTAGTCGAACTTCTCGACGGCGCGCACCAGGCCGGCGTTCCCCTCCTGGATCAGGTCGAGCAGGGGCAGGCCGGAGCGCGGGTAGCGACGGGCCACCGCGACCACCAGCCGCAGGTTCGACCGGATGAAGATGTCCTTGGCCTTCTCGGACTCCGCGACCAGGGCCTCCAGCTCCTCGCGGGACGCCTTCCCCGCGGCTTCGCTGTCTCCGAGATCGCCGAGCTCGCCGTCGAGGATCTGCTGGGCGTACACGCCCGCCTCGATGGTCTGCGAGAGCTCTACTTCCCTGGCGGCGTCGAGCAGCGGTGTCCGCGCGATCTCGTCGAGGTACATGCCGACCAGGTCGCGGTCGGCGATCTCCCCGCCTACGGCGCGAACACTGCGTGCCGCATCAGTCTCGCCGGAGGCGGCGGACTTACGACGGGCTACGGCACGGGTTGCCATGCGTGCTCCCTTGCGGTGGTAGGTCGGCTTGTCGCCCTTCACGGGTGCCCTGCATCCGATGGAATCAACGCCTGGAATCCGGACAGAATTCCCAAGCCGCCCATCTTTTTTGTGATCATGCAGTACCCTGTCGCGCCACACTGCGCGAGAAGGCCGACGAGATGCCGCCGGGGCCCACAGAGACGCAGGTCAGGCCCTGATGCGCGAGTGACGTCACCCGCGGTCGGCGGCGGGCCTCTGCCACCTGAGACGACCCTGGCGCTCTGATGGTTGCCTGTTCCCGGCCGCCTCGCCGCCCGCGAAGGTCACGAGTCGCAGGGCCTTTCGTCACCCGTGCCCGTCACCCGCGGCCGGCGCCGAGGTCCTTCTCGAACCACGCCACGTCGTAGTACCGCCCGAACTTCCGCCCGACCTCCCGGTAGGTGCCGACCGGGCGGAACCCGAAGCGGGCGTGCAGCCGCACGGACGCCTCGTTGGGCTGGGTCACCCCCGCGTACGCGCGGTGCACGTCCTCGGCGCTCAGCGCCTCGAACAGCGCCTCGTACAGCCGGGTGCCGATCCCGCGCCCGCCGGCGTCCGGCGCGCAGTACACGGTGACCTCCACGGAGGTGGAGTACGCCGCCTTGGGCCGGAAGGCGCTCGAGGTCGCGTACCCGAGAATCCGGCCGCCATCCTCCGCGACGAAAAGGCGGTGCGGGCCGTGCTCGGGGTGGGCCCGCAGCCAGGGCCGGCGGGCCTCCACCGTGAACGGTTCGGTGTCGAAGGTGATCGGGGTCGCGCGTACGTACTCGTTGTAGATCTCGGTCAGCGCCGCCAGGTCGCCCTCGCGCCCAGCTCTGACCGCCACCTCGGTCGCATCATCCATGCCCGGAGACTAGGACAGCCGTCCCGAGGCCCCGTGGGCCCCTGAAGGCCGCAGGCCTCTCAGGGGCGCGGGGCCCCCGCCGTCACCCGAACTGCAGCGACCGCTTAGCCAGCCCCATCCAGAACCCGTCGATCACAGACCGCTGCGCCCCCAGCTCGCCGGAGGCCTCCGCGGCGCCCATCGTCACGAACAACGGAGCGAAGTGCTCGGTGCGCGGATGCGCCAGCGCGCCGGCCGGCGACTTGTGCGTGAAGTCGAGGAGCGCGTCCACGTCCCCGGCGTCCAGCGCCCGCTGCCCCCAGTCGTCGAACTCCGCCGACCACGACGGAACGCCGCCCTGCCGCAGCGCGGCGAGGTTGTGCGTGAAGAACCCGGAGCCGACGATCAGCACGCCCTCGTCGCGCAGCGGCGCCAGCCGCCGCCCGATCTCCATCAGCTTCTGCGGGTCGAGCGTGGGCATGGAGACCTGGAGGACGGGGATGTCGGCGTCCGGGTACATCTCGACGAGCGGGACGTACGCGCCGTGGTCGAGGCCACGGTCGGGCACGTCCTGCACCGGGGTACCCGGAGCCCGCAGCAGCTTGCGCACGGAGTCGGCGAGTTCGGGCGCGCCCGGAGCCGCGTACGTCACCTGGTAGTAGTGCTCGGGGAAGCCCCAGAAGTCGTAGACGAGCGGAACCGTCTCGACGGCACCGAGGGCGAGCGGGGCCTCCTCCCAGTGGGCCGAGACCATCAGGATCGCCTTGGGGCGGGGCAGCCCGGCCGACCAGGCGGCGAGCTGGCCGGGCCAGAGCGCGTCGTCGGCGAGCGGCGGGGCGCCGTGGGAGAGGTAGAGCGCGGGCATGCGCTCGGGAGCTGTAGGGGCGGACACGACGACCTCCTTGAAGTTTCAAGTGCTGCTGTGCACAAAAGTACCCGCAAGTTGTTTAACATTCAAGAAGGAGGTCTTTACGATGGATGCCATGGAGCCGAAGAACAGCGCGGAGAGCACCGAGCCCCAGTGGCTCACCGAGGACGAACAGCACATCTGGCGGGCGTACCTCCATGCCACCACGCTCCTGGAGGACCACCTGGACCGGCAACTCCAGCGCGACGCGAAGATGCCGCACGTCTACTTCGGGCTCCTGGTCAAGCTGAGCGAGTCCCCGCGCAGGCGGCTGCGGATGACGGAGCTGGCGCGGGACGCGAAGATCACCCGCTCCCGCCTCTCGCACGCGATCTCCCGCCTGGAGGCGAACGGCTGGGTGCGCCGCGAGGACTGCCCCTCGGACAAGCGCGGCCAGTTCGCGGTGCTCACCGAGGAGGGCCTCGGCGTCCTGGAGCGGACCGCGCCGGGCCATGTGGCCGCCGTCCGGCACGCGCTGTTCGACCGGCTCGACGCGGAACAGCAGAAGTCCCTCGGCGAGATCATGCGGATCGTCGCCGAGGGACTTCAGCCCACGGAGGCGGGGGCGGACCTCCCCTGGCTCAGGTGAGGTCCGCCGCCGGGATCAGTGCGCGATCACCGGCACCTTGAACTCGTCCTCGACACCGTCCTCGTCGCCGGAACCGGACGTGGCCGAGGCCGCGCCGACGCCCGGGACACCGGTGTTGACGAGGGTGAAGGCGATCGTCGCCGAGACCAGCAGGATGCCGACGGCCCACCAGATGGCGTGGGTGTAGCCGCTCACCAGGCCCTGGGCCTGCAGCAGCTGCGCGTTGCGGGCGCCCGCGGCGTGGTCGGCCAGGTACGCGGTGGTGGCCGAGGCGGCGATCGTGTTCAGCAGCGCGGTGCCGATGGCGCCGCCGACCTGCTGCGAGGTGTTGACCATCGCGGAGGCGACACCCGCGTCCCGAGCCTCGACGCCGATCGTGGCGAGCGACATGGCGGGCATGAACGCCGTACCCATGCCGAGGCCGAGCAGCAGCTGGGCCGGCAGGATCAGGGCCGGGTAGGACGCGTCGACCGTCAGCTGGGTCAGCAGGCCCATGCCGAGCGCGGCGACCAGGAAGCCCGGGCCCATCAGCAGGCGCGGCGGCACCCGGGTCATCAGACGGGCGCCGATCTGGGTCGAGCCCGTGATCATGCCCGCGATCATCGGCAGGAACGCGAAGCCGGTCTTGACCGGCGAGAAGCCCTTCACGACCTGGAGGTAGTAGGTCAGGAAGAGGAACAGGCCGAACATGCCGATCACGGCGAGACCGAGCGAGGCGTAGACACCGCCGCGGTTGCGGTCGGCGACGACGCGCAGCGGCAGGAGCGGGTGCTTGACCCGGGCCTCGACGGCGACGAAGGCGGCCAGCAGCACGGCCGCGGCGACGAACAGGCCGATGGTGGTGGCGTCGGACCAGCCGTTGGTCTCGGCGCGCGTGAAGCCGTAGACGAGCGAGACCAGGCCGAGCGTGGAGAGCAGCACGCCGGGGATGTCGAGCGGCGAGCGGTTGCGGCCGCCGGCCGGCTCACGGATGACGAGCAGGGCACCGGCGGCGGCGATGATCGCGAACGGGATGTTCACGAAGAACGTCCAGCGCCAGTTCAGGTACTCGGTGAGGAAACCGCCGAGGATCAGGCCGACGGCGCCACCGCCACCGGCGATCGCACCGTAGATGCCGAACGCCTTGGCGCGCTCCTTGGCGTCCGTGAACATCACGGCGAGCAGGGAGAGCGCGGCCGGGGCGAGCAGCGCGCCGAAGAGGCCCTGGAGGGCTCGGGCGCCGAACATCATGGCCTCGTTCTGCGCGGCACCGCCGAGCGCGGAGGCGAGGGCGAAGCCGATCAGGCCGGTGACGAAGGTCTGCTTGCGGCCCCACAGGTCGGCGATGCGCCCGCCGAACAGGAGCAGGCCGCCGAAGGCGAGCGCGTAGGCCGTGATGACCCACTGCTTGTTGCCGTCGGATATGCCGAGGTCGCTCTGGGCGGCCGGCAGGGCGATGTTCACGATGGTGGCGTCGAGGACCACCATCAGCTGGGCGAGCGCGATGAAGACGAGTGCCTTCCAGCGCCGCGCGTCGGGTGCCGTGTCAG
Organism: Streptomyces sp. HUAS MG91; assembly: GCF_040529335.1. GTDB lineage: Bacteria > Actinomycetota > Actinomycetes > Streptomycetales > Streptomycetaceae > Streptomyces > Streptomyces tabacisoli. Next base: position 3,720,294 of record NZ_CP159534.1, read on the forward strand.
GCAAGGGCGTACCCACAGCGGGACTCCAAGTCGTGAATAAGCGTGAGAATTCGGGTGCGTAAGGGCGTGTACGAGCGCCAGGCGGCCATGTCGGTACGTGCCTGGAGAGGTGTACGGGAATGCGGGCTCGGGCGAGGAGCTAGTCCTGGCGGAGGTCCTCCAAGGTCGCGGCCTCACCCGGGAGTTCCGAGCGGGCGGGTGTCATCAGGCCGTCGAGGAACAGCTGGAGATGACGGTGGACGTAGCGGTCGAAGCCCAGGCATGCCGTGCCCGGCAGCGGCCTGGTGAGCTGGGAGAGGGCGACCATCAGGTCCCCGACGCCGACGTCGGGGCGCAGCCGCCCGGCCGCGTGGGCGCGGCCGATGAGGTCCTCGATGGCGGCGGTGAGCCGGTCCAGGGAGGCGACCACCTCGGGGTGGTCCTTGTCGAAGGTCGCGTTGAGCAGCGGACACAGCGCGCCGATGCGCTCGTCCGCCGCGGCGTGCACGAAACCGCGCAGCACCTCGAAGGAGTCCTCGCCGGCTTCCTCGGCGGCGAGTGCCCGCTCCGCGTGGTCCGTCACATGGTCGGTGACCGTCAGGACGACGTGGTGCAGCAGCTCTGAACGGTCCTTGAAGTTCCGGTAGAGCGTGGCGTTGCCGACGCCCGCGCGCCGGGCCACCTCGTCGAGCGGGAGCTCCGTCCCGTGCTCGACCAGCAGCTCGCGCGCGGCGGCCACGATCCGCTCCCGGTTGCGCACGGCGTCGGCCCGCGGGCGCGGGACGCGGCGCTGCGGCTGCTCGGTCACGGGGGCGGTGGCCACGACGGTCTCCTCTGGCAGTGATGGGGGTCCGGATTCGGGAAGCGGGGAGCGCGTCCCCGTTTTGTCGGACACCTAGCCAAACGGGGAAAGCGTCCCCGGTTATTTCCCGCCCCCCATGTGACCTGGCTCACATGCCTCTGAGCGCAGAAACCCACGATCGGCGCACCCAGCGCGCGACCCGCCGCACCTCGTCACAGGGTGATCGAAACGGACCCCGGACCACGACGGTGAGGCGGATCGGATGCGGCAGCAGATACGCAGGGGCCGGCGCGGCGCGCTGCTCGCCGGGGCCACCGCCGTGGCCCTCGCGCTGACCATGACCGCCAGCACCGGCCGGACCGTCGACAGCCGCACGACCGCCGCGGGACCGGTGGCACTCGCCCGGGCCACCTCCCTCGGCTCCTGCATGATCCGCGGAACCCTCGGCGTCCAGATGTCGGAGGGCGTCCCGACCGCCTCCGGCTACGCCCGCTCCACCGGCACCGTCCACGCGCTCAACCTGATGGTCGACTTCCCCGACGCCCCCGGTGAGGACAGCGCCACGGACCGGCTCGCGGAGTTCTTCCCGCAGACCCAGCGCTGGTTCGCCACCGCCTCGTACGGAAAGCTCGACTACGTCCCCGAGGCCCCGGTCGAGCACTGGCTGCGGATGCCGAAGGCGTTCAGCGCGTACGGGATAGAGCGCGGCGCCCCCTTCGACCCCGGCTACCGCGAGCTGGTCGACGACATCGTGGCGACCGCCGACCCGGACGTGGACTTCCGTGACTACGACCTCGTGAACATCCTCGTCACCCCGAACGCCGGGCCGTCCGCCCTGGACACCGTGCTGTCCGTGACCTTCGCCGGCAACCACGACGCCCCCGTCGCCGACGGGGTGCCGCTGTCGAACGTGTCCTTCGTGTACTCCCGGCAGGACGACGGCTCCGGCTCCTACGCGGAGACCGGCTACCGCGTCCTGCCGCACGAGAACGGGCACGTCTTCGGGCTGCCCGACCTCTACACCCAGGACGGCGGGGGCGCCGTCGGGCACTGGGACATCATGAGCGAGGACTGGGGCGTGGGGAACGATCTGCTCGGCTGGCACAAGTGGAAGCTGGGCTGGCTCGACGACTCCCAGATCCGCTGCGCCGCCCAGCCCGGCACCACCCAGCACGTGCTCTCGCCGATGGGGGCGCAGGGCGGCGGTACGAAGATGGCGTTCGTGCCGCTGACGGGGAGAACCGGGTACGCGGTGGAGGTGCGCACGCCCGGCGGCAACGACGAGGCGGTGTGCCGGCCCGGGGTGCTGATCTACCGCGTCGACGCCGACGTCGACACCGGGCACGGGCCCGTCACCGTGGAGGACGCGACGCCGGACTCCGGGGGCTGCACGCGCCGCCCCAACGTCCACGCCGAACTCTCCGACGCGACGTGGCGGCCCGGGGAAGTGTTCCGGGACCGCAGGTCGGGGGTCCGCATCGCGGTCACCGGGGTGGACGCGTCCGGCGACTACCGGGTATCGGTGACCCGGAAATAGCGGCCCGTCGTTCGGCTGCGGCTCTCGTCGTGGCCGGTCGCGCAGTTCCCCGCGCCCCTGAGGCATGCGCTGCGCGCAGCCTCCCTGAAGGCCGCAGGCCTCTCAGGGGCGCGGGGAACTGCGCGACCAGCCCCCACCGGGCCCGCGGACGAACGACGACCCCTAAAGCAGCCCGCGCCGCAACTCCCGCTTCAACACCTTCCCCGTAGCGTTCCGCGGCAACGCCCCCTCCTGCACCACCACCCGCTCGGGCACCTTGAACCCGGCCAGCCCCCGCGCGGCGAACTCCCGTACCCCGGCGGAGTCGAGCCCCGACCCGCCCCGCACCCGCACCACCGCCGCGACGACCTCCCCGAGCAACGGATGCGGAACCCCCACCACCGCCGCCTCCAGCACATCGGGGTGCCCGTGCAGCACCCCCTCGACCTCGACGCAGTACACGTTCTCCCCGCCCCGGATCACCATGTCCTTGATCCGGTCGACGACGCTGATCAGCCCGTCGGAGGAGATCTCGGCGAGGTCCCCGGTCCTGAACCACCCGTCGCCGGTGAAGGCGGCCGAGGTCGCGCCGGGATCGTCCCAGTAGCCCCGGATCAGACACTGCCCCCGCAGCCACAGCTCCCCCACCTCCCCCGCCCCGAGCACCGCGCCACCCGGATCGACGACCCGCGCCTCGACGGCCGGCGCGGGCCGCCCCACGCTGCCGGGCACCCGCCGGTACTGCTCGCCGAAGTTGGCGCTGATGCCGCCGAGCGTCTCGGTGAGGCCGTAGCCGTTGCGGGGTTCGACGCGGTCGCCGAAGCGGGCGGTGAGCCGGGCCACCAGCTCCGGCGGCGCCGCGGCCCCGCCCGTGTTGAACATGGTCAGGGTCGGCAGATCGTCGTCCAACTCATCCGCCCTGGCGAGCAGTTGGAGCGCCGTCGCCGGGACCCCGCCGAAACTCCCGATGCCGTGCTCCCGGATCAGGGCGAGCGCGGCATCGGTGTCCCACTTGCGCATCAGGACGAGCGTGCCGCCCGCCGCCATGGCCGCGTAGAACCCGGTGAAGGCCGCGACATGGAAGAAGGGGAAGGTGAGCAGCCCGGGCAGGAGCGGCCCCTGCCCCGGCATCACACCCCGCCCGAGCGAGGAAAGCGCCGCGAAATAGCGGGGGTTGGCGATGGCGGCCATGTGCGCGTGATGGGTGGCGACGGCACCCTTGGGGCGGCCCGTGGTGCCGGAGGTGTAGAGGATCGTGGCGTCCGCCTCCGGGGAGACGTCGACGTCGGGCGGCCCGAGCAGCGGATCGGCGACGGGCAGGTCCCCGTACCGCTCGACGCGCGGCCCGACCGCCTCGCGCCCCTCCTCGTGGCAGACCAGCGTCCAGGGCCGTTCGCCGTCCTTCGCGGCGGCCAGCCAGGGCGCGACGCGCTCGTACCGCTCCCCGTCGACGATCAGCACGCGCGGGCGGCAGTCGTCCAGCGCGTAGGCGATCTCATCGGCGGTCCACCAGGAGTTCAGCGGCACCGCCACCAGACCCGCCAACTGCGCGGCCCAGAAGCCGACTTGCCACTCGGGATGGTTGCGCATGGCGATGACGGCACGGTCGCCGGGCCGCAGTCCGTAACCGCCCTCGTCCTCGGCGGCCAGGAAACGGCGGGCCAGCGCGCTCGCGCCCGCGAAGAACTCGCCGTACGTGAGCCGGCCGCTGTCGGCGATCAGGAACGGCGTGTCACCGAACGCCCAGGTCGTCTCGGCGAACTCCCGCAGCGTGCGCGGCCCTTCGGCGTAGGAGAGGCGCCCTGCCTCGTCCGCCACGACGGCGAAGGGCGCACCGGGGGCGGTGAGCAGGGCGTCCAGGGCTCTCAGGTCTTCCGGGGACGAGGCCATACCGGACGGTACGTCCCGGTGCCCGCCCCGCGTCAAGGTGCCTGCACCGACCACCCTTCGGCCACCTGCTGACTGCATCGGGCAGCGGTCCCCCGTTCGAGTGACAGGGGGTCTCCCGGTGTGCAACGCTCCGTGTCTGGAAACCGGTCCACCAGTGGAGTCCTCCGGAGTCCCGCTGGGAGAGGTGAGTTCCCCCCATGGCCACGCAGAGCGACAACCCCAAGCACGGCAACCTGCCCCTGGAGACCACGGCGTTCATCGGCCGGTCCCGGCAGACGGACGAGGTCCTGGAGGCCCTCGGCACAGCACGCCTCGTCACCCTCACCGGCCCGGGGGGCATCGGCAAGACCCGGATCGCGCTGCGGGCCGCCGCGCGGACCGCGCCCGGCTTCGCCCAGGGCGCCTGGCTGGTGGAGCTCTCCCCGGTGCTCTCCCCCGACCTGCTGGAACACACCGTCGCCGGCGTCCTGGGGGTGGCCGACCAGACGAACCGCCCCCTCGTCGACGTCCTCTCGGACTACCTGCGCGACCGCGAACTGCTCCTCGTCCTGGACACCTGCGAGCACCTCGTCAAGGAGTGCGCCGAGCTGACCAGGACGCTGCTCGCGGCGGCGCCCGGCCTGCGCGTCCTGGCCACCAGCCGGCAAGCCCTCGACATCCCGGACGAGTACCGCGTCGCCGTCGGCCCCATGCACACCGGCCCGGAGGGCGAGGCCGCCGCGCTGCTGCGCACCCGCGCCTGGCCGGACGGCGAACCCGCGCCCGACAGCGCCGACCAGGACGAACTGGCGCGGCTCTGCGCCCTGTTGGACGGCGTCCCGCTCGCCATCGAACTGGCCGCCGGCCTCCTGCGCGCCACCTCGGCCGACCACCTGATCAACCGCCTCGACGAACGCATGAACGTCCTGTCGTCGAACGCCGGCACCGAACCGCCCGTCGCCGACGACGGTCTCGACGACTGCGTCCCCACGGTCCACCGGCCCGTCCGGCACAGCGGACTGCGCACCACCATCGGCTGGAGCCACGAGTGGTGCACCCCGCAGGAGCGGCTGCTGTGGGCCCGGCTCTCCGTCTTCCCCGGCAGCTTCGACGCCCACGCCGTCGACTTCGTGTGCAGCGTGGACCCGCTCGCCGACTGCGACCTCACCGAGGTCGTCGACGGCCTCGTCGCCAAGTCCGTCCTGCTGCGCGAGGGCCCGCCGCAGGACCCCCGCTACCGGCTCCTCGACACCGTGCGCGAGTACGGCGCCGAATGGCTCGACCGGCTCGGCGAGAGCGACCGGCTGCGGCTGCGCCACCGGGACTACTACCGGCACCTGGCGCACCGCGGCGACCAGGAGTGGATCGGCCCCGACCAGGCCCAGTGGCAGGCCCGCACGGTCACCGAGCTGCCCAATCTGCGGGCCGCCCTCGACACCTGCCTGCTCACCGAGCCCGACACGGCGCTGGAGATGGCGAGCGACCTCGTCTACTTCTGGTTCTGCTGCGGGCACCTGCGCGAGGGCCGGCACTACACGGAGGCGGCCCTCGCCCTCGCCCCCGACCGGCCGCGCGAGGCCGCGCGGGCGCTGTGGTCGTGCGGCATGGTCGCCGTCGGCCAGGGCGACCTGGAGGCCGCCAGCCGGCTGACGACCGAGGCGCGGGCGCTGGCCGAGAAGTACGCCGACGAGCCCGCGCTGGCCGGCGCCCTGTGCGTGCACGCCAGCGCCCTGACCCTCCAGGGCGCCCCCGACCAGGCCCTTCCCCTCTACGCGGCGGCGCACGAGCAGGCCGCCCGCACCGGCCCGCGCATCATCGAGCTGATCTCGCTGCCGGTGTGGGGCTACGCGCACATGATGCTCGGCGACGCCGACGGGGTGCGGGCCCGCGTCGACCGCCTCAAGGAGCTGACGGCCCCGATCGGCGAGATGTGGGCGGGCGCCTACGCCGACTACGTCTGGGGCAACCAGTGCATCGCCCAGGGCAGCCCGGCCGAGGCGATCGCCCCGCTGTGCTCGTCCCTGGAGGCCAAGTGCCACCTGGACGACCTCTACGGCGTGGCGGTCACCCTCGACTCCCTCGCCCTCGCCGCCACCGGCGACCGCCGCCCGGAACTGGCGGCCCGCATCTTCGGCCTGGTGGACCGCGCCTGGAACATCCTGGGCACCCCGCACCTGGGCTCCCCGGAGATGACCGAACACCGCCGGACCTGCGAGGCGGCGGTCCGCGCGGCCCTCTCCCCCGCGGCCTACACCACCCTCTACACCGAGGGCGCCGACTCCCCCTCGATCCACACCGGCGTCACCACCCTCCTGGAAACCCTGGAAACCCCCTGACCGCGGCCCAGAGCCCCCCACCCCGCCGAACCACCCTCGGCTACACTGTCCGCGACGGCGCTGCACCACTTCGCCGCCTTGCCCCGCCTTCGTAGCTCAGGGGATAGAGCACCGCTCTCCTAAAGCGGGTGTCGCAGGTTCGAATCCTGCCGGGGGCACCAGTCGAAAGGCCCCGGACCGATCATGGTCCGGGGCCTTTTGCATCTCCTTCTGACATCAACGCGGGCGGTCACTGACGACCGCGACGGGTCCTGAGCGGAGTGCCCGAGGATCTCCCTCACGACGCGGGGCGCGACTCCGACCGCTGGGAGGAGGTTCGCGGCGTGGCGATCATTGACCTCGCGTCCGTGGGACAGATGACGCAGCCACGAGCGCACACTGGCGTCGACCCGTGACCGGAGGCAACATGCTCTGCGTCTCGGCTGCGGCAGTAACCGCAGAGCTATGGTGCGGTGATGAGTAATGACTCCCTCCTGGGAAGCGCCGTCCGCCTCATCCCGCTGTCCGTTGAACATGCGGAAGCTCTCTTACCTTCTGCGTCGGATCCCGAAGTCTGGCAATGGATGCCCCGGCCTCGTCCTGAGTCGCTGACACAGATTCGGGCGATGCTCGGCCAGATGCTGGCGGACCGGACCCGGCGATGCTTCGCGGTCCAACGCCTCACGGACGAGGCGGTGATCGGATCGACCAGTCTGTACGATCTCGACCTCATCCAGGGCAGGGCCGAGATCGGTGCCACCTGGTTCGACAGGTCGTGCTGGGGCGGCCCCTACAACGCCGAATCCAAACTTCTGCTGTTCTCTCACGCCTTCAACGATCTCGGCCTGGCCAGAATCGCCCTGCGCACCGACAACCTCAACCTGCGTTCCCAGCAGGCCCTGACACGGTTGGGGCTGGTCTTCGAGGGGACACTGCGCAGCCACATGGTGCGTCAGGACGGCACTCGCCGTGACTCGTTGTACTACAGCGTGCTCGCGGACGAGTGGCCGTCCCTGCGCGAGAAGTTGCTGACCCGGGTCGCGGCCAAGACCTCTGTCTGATCAACGGCCGCCCTTCACTGGCCACTCCACATAGAGCTACGCATCAGAAGGGTCTTGAACCGGTCGCCAAGGAGGGGGCCAGGGTGCCTCGCGCAACTGGCCCATATCGGCTATCCGCAAGCTGCGGCGCGCATGCTGGTAGAACTCCGCGCGTGCGGCGCGGTACTCGCTGAAGGCCTGCGCCCAAGACGAGGGGTTACCCGTCAACTGGCCCCGAGCGAGCCACTCAAGGTGCCAGATGCTCCTGTTGAGGATTTGCACTGCCCGCGCGGTTTCAGCGTTGGTCAGGAGACTGAGAGCTTCCACCAGGGCTGCGCGCCGGCCTTCGATCACTGCAGCTTGCTCCAGCTCGGCCTCGGTCGGCTCAAGCGGTGCCGGATGGCTGGTAAGACCTCGGTGAGCGGCAAGCCGTTGGTAGCGGGCAGCGCACTCCTTCACCGCATGCCCGTATTCGCTGTACGCCTGGAAGAGCTGGCCGTCCCAGCGGATCTCCTGCTGCCTGCGCCAACGACCGCGTTCGGTAAGTGCCCCAACCACGTAGGACATCAGACCACCCACTACTACGCCGATCAGCGTTGGTAGTTGATCAAGAATCCCACTCATACGCCCCCCTGATGAAACGCCTGCAAGCTACATACCCGGGCCCGAATCCTCAGCTTCGGATTGCCGAGAGGGACGACCACGCGGACCTGCTCTGCGCTGTACGGAGCAACGGAGCCCCACGAGGCCACAGCCCGACCGTTCTCCCGGATCAGTGCGGCATGGCGAAGTGTGGCGCGCCGACGAAGGCAGGCGGTCGGTGCCAGAGGAAGGTGGTGACGGGAACCGGTGTCCGGTCCGCCAAGGGCCGGCGGGGTGCCGCTACCGATGCGGCATCCCGACGCCGGCACTATGCGGAGCCAAGACTCGATGGTGGATCGAATACACAGAACTCGTTGCCCTCCGGGTCGGCGACGACGACCCAGCGGAATCCGTGTTCGCTCTGTTCCTCAGAGATCTTCTGGGCGCCCAGCCGTTTGAGGCGATCGACCTCGGCGTCCAGGTCCTCGGTGTCGAAGTCGAGGTCAAGATGCATCCGGTTCTTGCCCTGCTTCGGCTCCGGGACCTGCTGCAAGAGAAGCGTCGGCGCCGGCGCGGGACCGACCAGGCTCAGATAGGGCGGCCCCTCGAAGCCACGCCGATAGCCCAGCGGGGCGAGCGCGGCGAGCCAGAACCCCGCCTGCGCCTCTGTATCAAGACAGTCCAGTGTCACCACGATCTGCATGGCGAAACGGTAGGGGACAGGAGCCCTCCCTCACAGGCAGAGCCCCAATCCTTGGAGGGGTACGGCAAGGCGGACGACATCCTTCGTACCGAGTTCCCCATCAGCCGTGAGCACGCTGCTCTGCCAGCCACCATCGCCTGTACTGCTCGACAGGCCAGGTTGTCACCCCGCTCTTCAGACCGAGCGCGCACGCCCGGTGGACTCCAACACCGAGGTCAGAAAGCGGCGTACCGTCTCCAGCTCGCCTTCCTCGAAGCCTTCGGCGGCCGCCACCACCTCGCCGATCACGGGCCCGAAGAAGGTCCATCCGAGTTCCGTGGCCTTCTCCTCCACTTCCAGGAGTACGCGTCGTCGGTCGGCCGTGTCCTTGCCGCGCCGGACCAGCCCGAGCCGTTCCAGCCGGTCGACCAGGGCGGTGGTCCCGGCCGAGTTCAGGCGCAGCTGTCCGCCGAGCCATCCGGGCGTGGCCCGGGTACCGGTCCGCGCCGCGTCCAGCAGGTGGATCAGCGCGCGCACATCGGTGGGGTGCAGTCCCTGCCGCGCGGCGAACTCGGCACCGAGGAGGTCAAACTCCACGGTCACCGCTCGCAGCAGGTGCACCAGCCCCATCGCCGGACTCTGCTCGTCCATGCCCATTCCCTCCGACCACCACGTAATATCTCGCTGAACGAGAATATCGCTGAGCGAGAGGAATATGCCGTGACTCCGTCCGCTTTCGACCTCGCCTACGACGAGCTCCGTGCCCGCTGGCCCGCATCCACCGAGGAGCGCGACGTCGTCACGCCGTACGGGCGCACCCGGGTCCATGTGTACGGCCCTGCGGACGGCGCACCGCTGGTCCTACTGCCCGGAGGCTCCGCCACCGGCCTGGTCTGGTTCGCCAACGCGCCGGCGCTCGGGGAACGATTCCGTATCCACGCGGTGGACCTGTTGGGCGACGCCGGACGCACCGAACGCCGGGGCACACCGCTGAAGAGCGCCGACGATCTGACGGCCTGGCTGGACGCGCTGCTGGACGGGCTCGGGCTCGCCCGCACGCACCTGTGCGGTCACTCGTACGGCGCCTGGCTGGCCGTCAAGTACGCACTGCGGGCGCCGCAGCGCGTCGACCGCCTCGCCCTCCTCGATCCCACCCAGGTCTTCGCCGGATTCCGCCCCGGCTACCTGCTGCGCGCACTGCCCACCCTGATCCGCCCGAGCCAGGACCGTGCCCGCGCCTTCCTCGCCTGGGAAACAGCAGGTGTCCGCCCGGACGAGGCCTGGCAGCGCCTCTACGCGCTGGCCACCACCGTTCCCGACCGCAAGCTCGTCGCCGGAGGCCGCCCACCGATCGCCGGCCTCTCCATGCCGGTACTGACCCTGCTCGCGGAGCACAGCCGCGCCCACCGCGCCGACAAGGTCGCCGACAGGGCCCGCCGGACGCTCCCGCACGGCGAGGTGGCCCTGCTCCCCGAAGCCACCCACCATTCCCTGCCACTCACCGCACCTCAGCAGCTGAACGACCGCCTGATGGATTTTCTCCGCTGACACCGACAACGCCCCGGCGCCGCCGGGCGGACCGGGCAACGGGCGTACAGGGACCCGTCGCCGGACCGCTTCCCCGCACCGCCGGAAATTCCGTACGCCTGTTCCACCGGAACCCGTACCGTTCCGTCCATGGTGATCGCGACGGTTCGTGAATGGCGTGATGAGGAAGGGTGGGGCGTGCTCGATTCCGTCGAGACGCCCGGGGGGTGCTGGGGGCACTACTCCGACATCCAGATGCCCGGCTTCCGCACGCTGTCGCCCGGGCAGACGGTGAGCCTCCGGTGGGAAGAGCCCGGCTTCATGCAGGACGGGTACCGGTTCCGGGCGCTCAGCATCGTGCCCCGGTCGGCCTGACGGCGTGCGGCGGATCGACTCGTGAACAAGCGAAGCCCGCGCAGTGCCACCGTCCTGTACACCGTCGCGGCCACCTGCGCCGTCGTGGGCGTTCTGCTGCGCCTGCGCGGTCGGGCCGGTTCGGCGCCCGTGCTGTCGGGAGCCATCGGCTCCCCCTACAGCGGCGACGGGCCCTCCGCCTGGCGGGTGTGGTCGTCGGACGTGCCCGAGGCGCGGCTCGGGGTGTATCTGCTCGTCCTGGCCGTGGTGCTGGCCGTGGTGGCGCGGCTTGTCTCCGTCTGGCGGGACTGAGCGGCGCCGGGCGGGCAGGTCCTCGATGCAGGGACGATTTTCTCGCCGACCACACGGGGCGTTCCGTACCACCCAACTCAGCGTCTCACATGAGTAGTTGATGTGCGAAGCTGTTCGCATCTGATCGCGGAGGGAGCGCAACGTGCAGCGGGACGACATGCAGGCCGGGGTGATCGACACCAGCAGGCCGCATCCTGCCCGGATCTACGACTACCTGCTGGGCGGCAAGAACAACTACGACGTCGACCGGCAGGCCGGCGAGGATCTCATCGCCGTGGCGCCCGAGGCACGGGACGGAGTGCGCGCCAACCGGGCGTTCATGGAGCGGGCCGTGCGGTTCGCCGTGGGACAGGGAGTGCGTCAAGTCCTGGACATCGGGACGGGGTTGCCGACCTCGCCGAACGTGCACGAGATCGCCGAAGCGGTGGCCCGGGAGAGCGTGCACGTCGCGTACGTCGACAACGACCCGATCGTGAAGGCGCACGGGGACGCGCTGCTCAGCCGCACCGGCTCGACCGGCATAGTCCTGGGCGACGTACGCGACCCGGGAAGCATCACCGGGCACCCCGACGTGCGGCGGCTGATCGACTTCGACGAGCCGGTGGTGCTGCTGCTCGTCGCCGTGCTGCACTTCCTCACCGACGCCGACGAACCGGAGCGGGTCGCCGCCGAGCTGCGGGACGCGCTGCCCGCCGGAAGCTATCTGGTGCTCTCGCACGCCACGGGCGACTTCGCCGACCGCAGGAACGCCGAGGCCGGATACAGCAGCAAGGCCTCCGCCTCGCTGAATCTGCGGGCCAAGGACCGGGTCGAGCGGTTCTTCGCCGGGTTCGAGATGGTCGATCCGGGCCTCGCCCAGATCTCGTACTGGCGGCCCGACTCCCCGCCGCCGGCGGACGCGGCGAGGATCGGGTTCTACGGGGGCGTGGGCCGCAAGATCTGACGGCGCTCACGTGCGCAGCCCGCCCACCGCCTTCAGGAGGCGGTCCGCGCGGTGGCGGAGGGCGGGGTGGGCCAGGACCGTGTTGCGCAGGCCGCGGACCGGGCGGCGCCACAGCCGGTAGGCCGCCGCCACCGGGTGCGGGCGGCCCGCGAAGCCCTCGCCGACGCGCAGTTCACGGGTCTTGAGCCGGTCCTTGTACTCCATCTCGCCGCGCCCCCAGTCGATCATCCGGATACCGCGCCGGCCCGCCGCCTCGGCCATCCGCAGATGCATCATCAGGCCCGGCGAGTAGTAGCCGAACGCGGGGTCGTACGCGGTGAACCAGCCCGCGAAGACCGTGCGGGACGCCGGCCCGAAGTGCGCGGCGACCGGGCGCTCACCCGCGTAGACGACGGAGAGCACACCGGTGAAGTGGGGCTCCTGGACCGTCGCGAGATCGTTCACCAGACGTACGATCCAGGGGCGGGCGAAGCGGTCCGCCCGGCCGGTGCGGCGGTACTGGGCCGACTTCCAGCGCATCAGCAGGCGCAGCACGGCCGGGTCCCGCTCGTCGTAGACGAAGCGCATCTCCCCGGCGTTCCGGGTCAGGCGGCGCTCCTTCTTGAGCATCGTCCTGGCCTGCCCGGGGCAGGTGGCCCGCAGCCACTCCGGGTAGGAGTCGTGGCCGCCGTCCTTCAGGTCCTGCACCGGGGAGGCGAACGTGCCGGTGACGTAGCGGCCGAACGGCCGCTGGTCCTCCACGAGATGGTCGAACTCGAACACCGTGAGCCGGCAGGCCCTCAGCAGCTGCTGGGTGTCCCAGCCGACGCCGGGCCGGTGCACCAGCGCCTGGCAGTCGGACAGGCCGAGCCCGACCGCGCGGCCGACGCCGAGCGGGCCCCTCTCGTAGGGCAGGAAGCCGACCGGCTCGTCCCCCTCGCGCAACACCGCGACATGCACCCCGGGCCGCTGCCGGGCGACTCCGACCGCGAACTCCGGTGAGAGGAAGGGGTTCTGGTAGTCCGGCGCGTCGTCCATGGTCTCGTGCCAGACGGCACGCAGCGACGCGGTCAGCTCCTCGGGTCTGTACGTGGTGATCTTCACCGTGCGGCCGACCGCCCTTCCGCAGGGGCGTGTGGATCAGCGACACACGGCACGGGCCCGACACTGATCCCCCATAGGGCTCAAAGGTCGCGAAACAGCACTCACCCTGTCAAGAGCCCTTCGACGGCCTCGGTACGAAGTCCCCCGCGGCGGCGCTGTCACACATCCAGCTCTGTCACGCATCCAGCTCTGTCACTAATCCGGCGCTGTCACACATCCGGCGCGGGCCGCGTCAGACAGGCAGCGGATCGATTCCGCACCGGGAAAAGCCTGTTGCCCCGGGGAACCACCGTCCTGCCGAGCAGAGGAGCCCTCAATGTCCGTCGCCTTTGTCGTCCTCACCGCGATCGCCGCCGCCATGACCGCCTTCTCGGCCGTCTCCGTCTTCATCCGCGCCGAGTGGGTGGTCAAGCCGATCGCCGACTACGGCGTCCCGGCCGGCTGGCTGCCGTGGCTGGGCGCGGCCAAGGCCGCGGGGGCCGTGGGCCTGCTCGTCGGGCTAGCCGTACCGGTGATCGGCGCGATCGCCGCGATCGGCCTGGTGCTGTACTTCGCGGGGGCCGTGGTCACGGTGGTGCGGGCCCGCTGGTTCAGCCACGTGGGATTCCCGCTGCTGTACGCGGCGCCGGTCGTCGCCGTCCTCGCCCTCACGTGAACCGGGCAACACACCAGTGATGTCAGAGTTGTTGGATGCGCACGTGGACGTGCATGTCGTGCCAGCCGTCCGCGTGCAGCGCGGAGCTGCGCCGGGTGCCCTCCAGCGGGTAGCCGGACTTCTCCGCGACCCGGCACGAGGGCTCGTTGCCGGTGGAGTGTTCCAGGTCGATGCGGTGGAAGCCGGCCGCCAGGGCCCAGTCCGTCATCGCGGTCAGCGCTCTGGGGGCCACGCCGAGACCGCGGGCGCTCGCCATCACCCAGTAGCCGACCTCGGCGACCCCGTCCTCCAGGTTCAGCTGCCGCAGGGCCATCCGGCCGAGCGGTGCCCCGTCGCCGGTCCGGACCACCAGCCACTGGGCGGAGGTCTCCTTGCGCCAGCCCTCCCGCACCGACTCCACCCACTCCCCCGCCTCGTCGGTGGAGTCCATCGTGCGGAGGTGCCAGTGCTGGAGCACCGGGTCCTGGAAGGCGGTGTGGACGGCCTCGGCGTCCTGGGGCTCGAAGGGGCGCAGGGCGAGTTCGCCGTCGGCCGTGCGAAGGGTGGGCTGCGGGGTACGGGAGAAGGTGCCGGGCGCGATGGCGGGCTGCATCAGGAAGGGCATGGTGGGCAGCATGCCGGGCGGCGCGGGGCGGGCGCACCCGGTTTCCGCCACGGCCCAGGCGAGGCTGTTGCACCATGTGCACGCGCGTTGCGGACGGACTGTTAGCGTCGGCCGGAGCCCGTCCGTCCCGCACGACAGGAGCCGCCCGTGCCGTCCCCGCACCGCCCCGAGGTGATCTGCCTCGGCGAGACCATGGCGCAGCTGACCCCGGCCGACGGCGCCGGCCTGGAGCACAGCCGGGAGATCCGGCTCGCCGTCGCGGGCGCCGAGTCGACCGTGGCGCAGTACCTCGCCGATCTGGGGCACCGCGCGGCCTGGGTGAGCCGGGTCGGGGACGATCCGTTCGGCCGGCGGATCGTCTCGGCGGTCGCGGGGCGCGGGGTGGACGTCACGCGGGTGGCCGTCGACCCGCTCGCCCCGACCGGCGTCTACTTCAAGGATCCCGGCCCGGACGGCACCACCCGCGTCCACTACTACCGGCGCGGCTCGGCCGCCTCCCGGATGACGGCCGCCGACGCCGAGGGCATCGCCCTGGACGGCGTACGGCTCCTGCACCTGACCGGGATCACCCCGGCGCTGTCCGAGGACTGCGCCGACGCCGTACGGGTCATCGCCGAACGGGCCGCCGCCCACGGCACGCTGCTCTCCTTCGACGTCAACTACCGCCCCGCACTGTGGAGTTCGGCGGACATGGCGGCGAAGGCGCTCCTCGACCTCGCCCGCCGCGCCGACGTCGTGCTCGTCGGGCGGGACGAGGGCGAGGCCCTGTGGGGCACCGCCACCGCCGACGAGCTGCACGACCGTCTGGCGCCGCGCGGCACCCTCGTGGTGAAGGACGGCGCGGTCGGCGCGACCGTATTCGCCCCAGGAGTACGGGAGTTCGTGGCCGCGCCCGCCGTGGAGGTCGTCGAGGCCGTCGGCGCGGGGGACGCCTTCGCCGCCGGGTATCTCGGCGGGTTGCTCGCCGGGGCCGCCGAGCGCGACCGGCTCGCCCTCGGCCACCGGCTCGCCGGGCGCACCCTGCGCTCCATCGAGGACTACGTCCCGGCCACCGCCCGCACCGAAGGGAACGGGTGATCCCGTGTCCCAGACCGTACGGCGGGCCATCGACATCCTGGAGTACGTCGCCCGCAGCCCCCGCACCCAGACCGAGGTCGGCGACCACCTGGGCGTGCACCGCTCGACGGCGCTGCGCATCCTGGAGTCGCTCACCGAGGGCGGCCTCGCGCGCCGGCTGCCCGACGGGCGGTACGCGGTCGGGTACCGGCTCGCCGGGCTCGCCCACCTGGCCCGGGAGCAGTTCGGGCTGCGGGACGTCGCGGCCGAGCCGCTGCGCGCCCTCGGCACGGCCTGCGGGCACACCGTGCACCTCGCCGCGCTGGAGAACGAGCGCATCGTCTACGCCGACAAGATCGACCCGCCGGACGGGGTGCGGCTGTACGCCGAGATCGGCCGGCCCGTGCCGCTGCACACCGCCGGGGCCGCCAAGGCGATCCTCGCGCACCTGCCGACCGAGCAGGCCGAACTCCTTTTGTCCGACTGCGACTTCGCGCCGCGCACCGATACGACGATCACCGATCCGGCCCGCTACCGGGCGGCGCTCGCCACCGTGCGGGCGCGCGGCTGGGCCGTCGACGACGGCGAGTACGAGTCGTACGTGAACTGTGTCGCCGTCCCCGTACGGGACTGCGGCGGCGGGGTCGTCGCGGCGGTGTCGGTGACCGCGCTCAAGGCGCGGGCCGGCCTCGACGTGCTCGTCCGTGACGTCCTGCCCGATCTGCTGACCACCGCCGAGACGATCTCCAAGGAGCTGGGATGGCGACCGTGACCGACAACAACCCCGCCGGGACCACCTTCGACACGCTGTTCGCCGGGGTGCCGGTGATGGCGATCCTGCGCGGCATGTCCGCCGAGCGGTCCGTCGAGCTGGCCTCGCGCGCCTGGGACCTGGGGATCGAGTGCGTCGAGGTGCCGGTGCAGAGCGAGGAGGCGGCGCGGGTGCTGGAAGCGGTGGTCGCCGCCGGGGCCGAGCGGGGGAAACCCGTGGGTGCCGGGACGGTCACCAGCGCCGAGCGGCTGTCGTGGGCGGTGGCGGCGGGGGCGGCGTTCACCGTGGCGCCGGGGCTGAACGCCGCCGTGGTGCGGGCCAGCGCCACCGCCGGGCTGCCGCATCTGCCCGGGGTGGCGACGCCGACCGATGTGCAGGCCGCGCGGGGGCTCGGGCTGGACTGGCTGAAGGCGTTTCCGGCGAGTGTGCTGGGGGTGGAGTGGTTCCGGGCGATGCGGGGGCCGTTTCCCGAGGTGCCGTTCGTGGCGACGGGGGGCATGGACGCGGGTAACGCTGCCGCGTACCTGGATGCCGGGGCGCGCGTCGTCGCCGTCGGCTCGGCCCTGGAGGACCCGGCCCAGCTGTCCCGCCTGACGGACCTTGTGCGCGAGCGCCCCTGAGGCAGGCGCTTCGCGCCGCCTCCCCTGGGCGAGCGGAGCTCGCTTCAGGGGCGCGGGGAACTGCGCGAGAAGCGGCCACCGGGCCGCGGACGAACGACTACCCAGGGGCGCGGGGAACTGCGCGGCCAGCCCCCACCGGGGCCGCGGACGAACGGGCAACCCGGAAGCGGAAGCGCTCAGCGGAGTTCCTCCGGGCACGGCGTGCCCCGCGACCACTGGTACGGCGCCGCGAGGCGATAGGTGCCGGCCTTGGGCGCGAGCAGCACGGTCCACTGATCACCGGACTCGTCCTCCGCGGTCTCCATCAGACA
Organism: Streptomyces sp. HUAS MG91; assembly: GCF_040529335.1. GTDB lineage: Bacteria > Actinomycetota > Actinomycetes > Streptomycetales > Streptomycetaceae > Streptomyces > Streptomyces tabacisoli. The sequence continues at coordinate 3,737,316 of NZ_CP159534.1, forward strand.
CCCGTGCACGTTGTCGAACGACCGCGGAAGGCTGTCGTCCTTCTCCCGGGCCCGCTTCGACGCCTCGGTCTCCTGCGGCGTCCCCAGACTCTTGCCGTCGGCGTCCACGACGGACAGCCACGGCGAGTACGGAATCCGGATCAGCACCCGCCCCGGCCGCGTCACCTCGATGGTCAGCTCGCTCTGCTCGGCGGCGTCGACCACGGCGTGCGGCTCGGCCAGCGGCGTCGGGTCGGTGACGGCGAACAGCTGCCAGTTCGCGTCGCCCCACACCTGCTTCAGATAGGGCAGCCCGCGCTGCACCAGCTCCCGCTCGCGCTCACCGCCGGAACCGTCCGGCTCCCCCTTCGGCAGCACCACATAATGCACGGCCCAGCGCTTGAGCCATTCGTGGTAGTTCGCGGAGTTGAGGCTGTCGTCGTAGAAGAGGGGGTTGCGCTTCATGTCGTTCTGCCGGTTCCAGCCGCGCGCCAGGTTCACGTACGGGGCGAGCGCGGACGCCTCCCGGTGCGAGCGGGCGGGCACGACCTCGACACGGCCGCGCTCGGCGCTGACCTGCTGGAGCTCGTTGACCAGCGGCGCCAGCTCGCGGGCCCAGGAGGCGGCGGGCGTGGTGTGCACGACGTCGTCGACGGACTTGAAGCCGATCCACGCGTTGAGGCCGACGAACGCGACGACCGTGACGTACCACTTGCGGGAGCGCGGCACCGTGAACGGCAGCGCGGCCAGCAGCGCCACCCCCGCGAAGAGCATGGGGAGCCGGGTGATGTTGGAACCGATCTGCGAGCTGATCAGCCACACCAGCAGCACGGCGAGGGTGTAGACGGCGGACGTGATCCGGACCGTCACCCATTCCTTGGGGACGAGGGCGTAGGTGAGGACGCCGTAGACCATCGGCAGCAGCGCCGACCAGAACGACATCGGCTGCGTCCCGGAGAACGGGAACAGCCACGCCGACAGTCCGACCACGGCGGCGGGCGCGAGCCCGAGCGCGTACGCTCCCGGCCGTCTCTTCTGGAGGAACAGCGCCACGGCGACGAGCCCCACGAACAGCCCCGCCACCGGCGAGCAGGCGGTCGCGATGCCGGCGAGCGGCGCGGCGACGACGGCCTTCGCCCACCGCTTGAACCGCCAGCGGTACGGCCAGCAGAAGACGGCGGCGACGGCGCCGAGCCCGAACATCATGCCGAGCCCGAACGTGACCCGGCCGGACGCCGCGTTGCACAGCAGCGCGAAGACCCCGGCGAACGCGGGCCACAGCGGCCTGGCGACGGCCCGCGTGCGGATCAGGATCAGGGTGAGCAGACCGGCGGAGAGCGTGCCCGCGATCATCATCGTGGTCCGCACGCCGAGCACGGACATCAGATAGGGCGACACCACGCTGTACGAGACCGGGTGCATGCCGCCGTACCAGGCGAGGTTGTACGCGGAGTCGGGGTGCCGGCCCACGAACTCGGCCCAGGCGTCCTGCGCGGCGAGGTCACCGCCGCTGTTCGCGAACGTGAAGAACCAGATGAGGTGCAGGATCCCGGCGACCGCGGTGACGACCAGGACGGGATGGCGCGCGGCGAACCGCGCCGACGCCTCCCGCACGGCACCGCGCGCCTCGCGCCCGGGCCGTATTCGTACGCGGTCCGAGCCGCCCGGCTCCGCGCCCGTGTCGTCGGCACGCGTCGGCTCCGCTGTGGCCACTGCTGACACTCCCCGTACGTACCGTTGTGACGACCGAGGGGAACGTCCCGTACGCCCCGGTCCTGCCCCGGTCTCGCGACGCTAGCACGGCACCTGTGAACCGGCGCCGCGGGAGGCCGGTGGTCACCAGCCTCCCGCAAGGGCCTCAGCCGACGCGCTTGATTTTCGCTCCGAAGCCGGGCTCGGTGAGGTCGCTCTGGAGCGCGACGGGCACCTCGACGGCCCCGCCCTCCCCGTCGCCCACCTTGAGCACGCCGACCTTCGTCCCGGCGTCGGCGGTGTGCGGAACGGTTTTGCCGCTCTGGTCGGCGATCTCCAGGCGGACGGTCTTGCCGGCCCAGCCGACGGCGGTGACGTTCTTGGTCAGCACGACCGGCGTGTGCCCGCCCAGGCCGTCGTCCACGTACCCGACGACGTCGCCCTTCTTCAGGATCGTCGACGACTTCAGGGCGTCCTGGGCGGCGATCATCGCCGTCTTGCTGACCGCGTTGACGGTGTCGATGATCGGCGCCCTGTGCTGGCCGAGGATCGCGCCGACGACGGTGACGGTCTCGCCGCCGACCTCCTTGGTGGCGGCGAACAGCAGGTTTCCGCCCGCCTTCGTCGTCGTGCCCGTCTTGATGCCGATGGCGCCGTCGTACGGGACGAGCCGGTTGTAGTTGTCCCACTTCTTGCCCGACGGGTCCACCCACGACGGCAGCTTCGTGATGTCGGTGAGGGCCTTGATCTGCACCAGTTCGTTGCCGAGCTTCACCTGGTCCTCGGCGGTGGAGACAGTGCTCTCCTTCAGGCCCGAGGGGTCGGTGTACGTGGTGTTCTTCATGCCGAGCTTCTTGGCGGTGGCGTTCATCTTCTTGACGAACGCCTCCTCCGAACCGGCGTCCCAGCGGGCGAGCAGCCGCGCGATGTTGTTCGCCGACGGGATCATGACGGCCGACAGCGCGTCCTTCTCGGAGAGCTTGTCGCCCTCCTTGACGGTGTTCAGCGTCGACTCGTTCTGCCCGTCGGCGTCGTAGCCGCCCTCCTTCTCGGCGGTCTTGTCGACGGTGATCTCGGGCCCGGCCGCGCCCGCCTTCAGGGGGTGGTCGCGCAGGATGATGTACGAGGTCATGGACTTGGCGACCGAGCCGATCGGCACCGGCGTCTGCTTGCCGAAGTCGTCCATGGTGCCGATGCCCTGGACGTCCATCCAGCCCTGGCCCTCGCCCGGCCACGGCAGCTTCGTGCTGTCGCCGTCGAAGGAGTACGAGTCGTCGGCGGTCAGCGCGAGGGTCGGCGTCGGGAGCGGACGCACGGCCTGCACGATCGCAAACGCGACGATCAGGAGGATGACGATCGGCGTCCACACCTTGACCCGGCGCACCGCGGTGCGGGTGCGGGTCTCCGGCGGGGGCGGGGTGTTGGTCAGCTCGGCGAGCAGGTCGAGCGGCGGCTTCGGCGGCAACGGCTGCTGCCGCGTCCGCTCGGGCTCGGCGACGGCCGGCGTCTCCGCGGTCGTCTGCTTTCCGGCGCCGTCGTCGAGCGGCTTGAGCGGCACGAACCGGCTGGTCCGCTCGGCGTCGGACTCTTCCTTCGCCCCGGCCTTCTTGGCCCCGGCCTTCCCGGCTCCGGCCTTCCCGGCTCCGGCAGCGGGCGACTTCAGCATCGTGGTCGGCTGATCCACGGGCGGCTGAACGGCCTTGAAGACGGCGGTGGGCTGGTCCACGGCGGGCGGCTTGGGGGTGGTCGCCTTGGCATCGGCCGCGGGCTCGGCCTTGGCGTCAGTCGCGGGCTCGGCGTCGTCAGCCTCCGACTTGCCGTCGGCGGCGGGCTTGCCGTCGTCCTCGGGCTCTTCGGCGTCGTCGGCCTCGGGCTCGTCGGCGTCCTTGGCATCCTTGGCGTCCGCCGCCTTGGGTGCGGCGTCCGGGGCGACGAGCTTGGCCTCCGCGGCCTCTGCCTCGGCCTCCAGTGCGGCCGCCTTGGCCACGGCCTCCGTCACGGCGGGCTCGGCGTCGACAGGCTCGGAGTCGGCGGGCTCGGCGTCGGCAGGCTCGGACCGCGGGTCCTCGGCGGCCGTGGGCCGTGCGTCCGAGTCCTGAGCGTCCTGCGCGTCCTGGGCGTCCTGGGCGTCCTGCGCGTCCGAGGCGTCGGCCTCCGTGTCCGCGGGCTCGGCAGCGGTGCCGTCGGCGTCCGCGGCGCCCTCGTGGTCGTCCTCCGCGGTGTCCTCGGCGCCGGCGGGCCGGGAATCCTCGGGACGGGCGTCAGCGGGCTCGACAGCCGACTTCCCGGCGCCGGTGTCCTCCGCGTCCTCGGCACCGTCCGCCGAAGCCGCGCCCTTCGCGTCCGCGTCCGCGCCCTCGGGCTCGGCATCGGCGGACCCGGCGCCCGAGTCCTCGGCACCCGCGTCCTCGCCCGGCTCGGCCCCGTCGGACCCCGCACCGGCGGAGCCCTCCGCGCTGTCACTCGTACCGCCGCCGGAGACCCACGCGGCCACGGCGGCGCGCAGCCGCGCGTCGCCGGGTTCGTCCGCGCCGGAACCCGTCCCGGAGGGCGACCCCGTCTCCGTGCTCGTGGAACCGGATCCGGAACCGGACCCCGTCCCCGCCGCGTCACGGACGGAGAAGACCGCCGTAGCGCGATCCACCTCCGGGCTCGTCTCCCGCGCCACGGCAAGGCGCGGATCGCGCTCCTGCGAGCCCGGGCCTCCCGACGCCTGCTGCTCTCCCGACCTGTCGGGGGTCCCCGCCACCGATGCCTCCTCGACCGCTAACCACTAGACGCCGACGCAAACCAGCGCTGTCCGAACCATGTACCAGTGTCCTGTGTGGGGGCTTAACCCTGGTGGTAGACGAGAACGACATACCTACTGGTTCCCACCCAAAGCCCCCACGCACTCTCGACAGACCAATGTGAGAGGGGTCACCCTGTCAGACATCCACGCGGGGAGGCATGGATGGGCAGGAGCCGCAGAACACTTCCGGAGGAGCTTCTGCTGCTCGCTCTGGACCCGGCCACGGGTACCACAGCGCAGCCGCAGTCGCTCGACCTAGGTCTGGCCGGAGCACAGCTAGTAGAGCTGGCGCTGGCCGGACGGATAGCCCCAGACGGGGATCGTATCGCCGTGGTGGCACCACGGCCGACCGGAGATCCGACTCTGGACTGCGCGTTGGAGTTGCTGCGAAGGCGTGGCGCTCCCGTGCGGGCAGTCCACTGGATTGGCGGGCCACGCCTTGGCCTTCGCCAGACCTACCTCTCGCACCTGGAGCGGTGCGGCATGGTGCATGCCGTGGCCGGCCAGATGTGCGGGGTACTGCCGACGACTCGCTACCAGGCGACGGACACGGCGATCAGCCGGGAGATCAGGGCCCGGCTGGACAGTGCGATCCGTACCGGCGTCCCGCCGGACCCACGGACCGCGGCGCTCGCCGCACTGGCCCACGCGGTCGGACTCGGCAAGCACCTGTACCCGGGCAACGAGGGACGATCGTCCCGCTCCCGGTTGCGGGATCTGATCAGGCACGACCCGATGGGCGGCCTCGTGGCGCACGCCGTGATGGACGTCCAGAACGGGGTGGCCGCGCAGCCACGCCGTTCGCCCGCCACCCCGGCGGGCCGGGGCGCACCGGAACCCGCACGGGGCGTTCCGATGCAACAGCCGCGCCACGGTCCCATGGCGCGCGTCGCGGCGCACTGAGGAGACTCGGCAGCCACGGCACGGCACGACCCGCACCAGCGCCGCACCGCAGTCCCCAAGACCCGGTTCGGGAGCCGCTGTACCGCGCGGGGTGATGCACCGGACGTCCGTCTCCGCACCGCGGAGCGGGCCCCGGGGCATCACCCCGCGCGGTCGCGTGTCGGGGGTCGGCCGCTCGCATATCAGCTGTTTGGCAGCGGTGGCGGCCCTTTGGTGGCAATCTGCTGAGCAGCAGATACGCAACGTACAAAAAAATGCACGCAGCCGGAGGTGCACGTCCCGTGGCGTCCAACGTCAATCCCACCGTCAGGCGACGCCGGTTGGGCCAGGAGCTGCGGAGGCTCCGGGAGCTCAAGGGCATGACCGCCGAGGAGGTCGCCGAGCGCCTGCTGGTGTCGCAGTCGAAGATCAGCCGCCTGGAGAACGGGCGGCGCAGCATCAGCCAGCGCGATGTGCGCGACCTCTGCGGGGTCTACGAGGTCGAGGACCACCGCATCGTGGACTCGCTGATGCAGATGGCCAAGGACTCGCGCCAGCAGGGCTGGTGGCACTCCTTCGGCGACATCCCGTACAGCGTGTACATCGGCCTGGAGACGGACGCGGCGAGCCTGCGCGTCTACGACCCCCAGGTCGTGCCCGGCCTGCTGCAGACCCGCGGCTACGCCGAGGCGCTCATCAACGGCGCGCTGCCGGAGACGACGCCGTCGGACATCGACAAGCGCGTCCAGGTCCGGATGCGGCGCCAGGAGCGCATCCAGGCGCCCGACAACCCGCTGCGACTGTGGACGGTGCTCGACGAGGCCGCGCTGCGCCGCACGGTCGGCGGCCGGGGCATCATGCGCGAGCAGCTGGAGCACCTGGTCGAGCAGTCCCAGCTGCCGCACGTCACCGTCCAGGTGATCCCGTTCGAGATGGGCGCGCACCCGGGGCTCAACGGGCAGTACGCGATCCTGGAGTTCCCCGACGCGGCGGATTCCAGCGTGGTCTACATCGAGGGCGTCACGAGCGACCTCTATCTGGAGAAGGCCAACGACGTACAGAAGTACAGCGTCATGTACGAACATTTGCGGGCACAGGCGCTGAACGTGGAGCAATCGCGACAGTTCATCTCCGAGATCGCCAAGGAGTACGCTCGCTGACGATCTTCGGGCGTTATTCTGGAAGATCGAATTCCGGACGGATTCGGCATTCTCCGCGACTTCGGGACAAAGGCGCCGCACGGTACACCTTCGCCTCTGGCGAATGGAAGACCCCAGTGGAATATGCCATCCGGTCGAGTGAATGGCCGCTTCACGCACCCGAGTTGGCGAGTAGCGTCGATCACGCCACCAAGACACCATCGTTGGCGAGAACCGCTCTGGATCACGGAGCGGGACGTAATTCGACCACTGGTCGACCACTGGCTAAACCGGAGCGAACATGGCAATCCAGCAAGGCGCCACGGAATCCTGGATCAAGTCCTCGTATTCCACGGGCAACGGCGCATGCGTCGAGGTCAAGTCCCCCGTGGTCCACGCGATCGCGGTACGGGACTCGAAGGTCGTGGAAGGGCCTTCGATCGGCTTCACGCCCGGCTCGTGGACCGCGTTCGTGCACGAGGTGAGCACGGGCACGTTCTGACCGGGCCGAGAGGCCCCCGGCACCCAGCGTGCCGAGGCACCACGGCTCAACAACCGCATACGCACAGCGAGTATCACTGTGGGGGCCCTCTCGACTGGTTCGCCGTCCTGGCCGAGGGGGCTCGGCCGTGTCAGCGCAGCCGGTCCACGTAGCGGTCCGTCCCGGGCACGGTCGGGACGAAGGGCGCCATCAGTTCCACCCGTGCTCCGAGCCCCGCGCCCGCCACCCGCTCCCCGAGCCCCGCGAAGTGCTCCTGCCAGCACTCGCGCGGATCCGCCTCCAGGAACCACAGCAGCGTCAGCCGGGTGTCGACGCCCTCGACCTGCTTCACGTACGTCATTCTGTCGCCCGGCAGCGGCGTCGGCCGGAAGAGCGTGACCAGGGCCGCCGGTGACCCCGCGAGCGTCTTCGGCAGGTGCCGCGCCCGCAGCCACTCCACCAGGCCGGCCCGCTGCTCCGGCCGCTCGACGTCGATGACCTCCAGGACCAGACCCGCGTACGGGTGGTCGAGCGCGTGGAAGTCGCGCGGTCCCGCCGCCCCGTCCCGGTAGACGGTCGCCTCGTGGTCCTGGAAGGCCGTGAAGACGTGGGTGCGGTCCTGGTAGACCCGGCCGTCGCGGTTGAGCCGCTTGTTGATGCCGACGGTCCACTTCATGTGCTCGTCGTAGCGGCCCTCGGTGACCCAGTACGTGGAGAGGTAGCAGCCGGCCGTGACCGGCTCGGCGACCGCCGACTTCTCCGGGTAGCGCAGGAGCTGGAGGTCGCGGGTGGCGACCCAGCGGCGCCCGGCGAACATCCAGGGCATGGCCATCGCCCCGGCGTAGTAGTGGTCGTCCTCGTACCAGCGGTTGTACGCGTACTCGTGCCCCGGATGCGGTTCGACCATGGTGATCAGGGCGTGCCCGGGGCGTATTCCGTACGGCCCGACGGCCGCCAGTTCCGCGTACGCCTCGCTGTGGGTGTCCATGCCGGTCCCCTTCCGTCCTCCGTGCGACGCCCCTACTCTGACGCTCCGTCAGAAAGATGGCCAGAGCCAGGAGGCGACCGATGGGGAATGAGCTGCTCGCCGGGAAGACCGTGATCGTCTCCGGGGTCGGCGCCGGGCTCGGCCACCAGGTGGCCGCGGCCGTGGTGCGCGACGGGGGCAACGCGGTGCTCGGAGCGCGCACGGAGGCCAATCTGGCCAAGGCCGCGGCCGAGCTGGACCCGGACGGCGCCCGGACCGCGTACCGGGCCACGGACATCACCGACGAGGAGCAGTGCGCGGCCCTCGCGGCCCTGGCGCGCGAGCGGTTCGGCGGGGTGGACGCCGTGGTCCATGTCGCGGCCTGGGACAGCTACTTCGGCGGCCTGGAGGACGCCGACTTCGAGACCTGGCGCCAGGTGATCGACGTGAACCTGCTCGGCACGCTGCGGATGACCCGGGCCTGCCTGCCCGCCCTCAAGGAGCGCGGCGGCTCGGTCGTCATCATCGGGACGCAGTCGGCGGTGGCCGCGCCGAACGAGGTGTGGCAGGCGGCGTACGCGGCGTCGAAGGGCGCGCTGACGAGCGCGATGTACTCCCTGGCGCGGGAGCTGGGGCCGCACCGGATCCGGGTGAACACGGTGCTGCCGGGCTGGATGTGGGGCCCGCCGGTGCAGGCCTTCGTCCAGTTCACGGCGCAGACCGAGAAGGTGCCGGAGGAGGAGGTCCTGGGGCGGCTCACCGAACGGATGGCGCTGCCCGAACTCGCCACGGACGGCGATGTGGCGGACGCGGCGGTCTTCTTCGCCTCCGACCGGGCCCGCGCGATCACCGGCCAGCAACTCCTGGTGAACGCGGGCGAACTCATGCACTGACCACGCTGGGCCGAGACTCCTTTCACGCGACCGCACGGGACCCGCATCCCGTGCGGTCGTTCGCGTCTGTGCGCTGCTTGTGGCTACTGACGAAGTGCCCGCTCATGGTGTGGCCCCGGTCACGTTCACGACAACTCCCCGCCTGGTCACGAAAATGCAAAATCGTTCGGCTTGCTGATCTCGGTTCACATCCATGACCGTGAGAGCTCTTGACCGGCTCCCCGAACAAGGGGTTCAATCCCCGAAGTCCCCACTCCCGCACGGGGGCGCCCGCTGAAACGGACGTACTGACGAAGAGCCGCAACGTTCACAAGGCGGACCCCTGGAGGGGGCACATGAACAGTCTCGACTGGGTCGTGCTCATCGGCTATTTCGGCATCATGGTCGCGATCGGCGTCTGGTCCCACAAACGCGTGGACAACGTCTCCGACTTCTTCACCGCGGGCGGCAAGATGCCGTGGTGGCTGTCGGGCATCTCGCACCACATGTCCGGCTACAGCGCGGTGATGTTCACCGGGTACGCCGGCATCGCGTACACGTACGGCGTGACGTCCTTCGTCACCTGGTCCTTCCCGATCGCGATCGGGATCGCCATCGGCGCCAATCTGTTCGCGCCGCGCATCAACCGGCTGCGCTCGCGGCTCCACGTGGCCTCGCCGCTGGAGTACCTGAAGAACCGCTACAACCTGCCGACCCAGCAGGCGCTCGCCTGGTCCGGCATGCTGCTGAAGATCGTGGACGTGGCGGCGAAGTGGGCGGCCATCGCCACCCTGCTCTCGGTGTTCACCGGCATCTCCCTCAACCAGGGCATCCTGATCACCGGCGCCATCACCGCCGTCTACTGCACCATCGGCGGTCTGTGGGCCGACGCGCTCACCGAGCTGGGCCAGTTCATCATCCAACTGCTCGCCGGCGTCTCGATGTTCGTCGCGGTCGTCATCAAGCTCGACGACAAGAACATCGGCTTCCTCGACGCCTGGAACCGGCCCGAGCTCCAGGGCCACGGCAAGCCGCTGGTCGGCCAGTACGGCGCGGTGTTCCTGCTCGCGTTCCTGTTCATCAAGCTCTTCGAGTACAACGGCGGCATGCTCAACCAGGCCCAGCGCTACATGGCCACCGGCTCACCCCGCGAGGCCACGCGCTCGGCCCGGCTGTCGGCGGTCCTGTGGCTGGTGTGGCCGGCGGTCCTGTTCTTCCCGATGTGGATGTCGCCGCTGCTCGTCCACGCGCAGAAGCCGGACGGCTCCGACTCCTACGGCCTGATGACCGAACAGCTGCTGCCGCACGGTCTGCTGGGCCTGGTCATCGTCGGCTTCTTCTCGCACACCATGGCCATGTGCTCCTCGGACGCCAACGCCATCGCCGCCGTCTTCACCCGGGACGTCGCTCCGGTGCTCTCCGCCAAGGCGCGGTCCTGGAACGAGCGGCGGGGCCTGATCGCCGCCCGGGTGACGACCGTCGTCTTCCTCGGCCTGTCCATGGCGGTGGCCACGCAGGTCAACTCGCCGACCTTCAAGGACATCATCACCGTCGTCATCAAGTGGGTCGCCGGGCTGATGGGGCCGATCGCGATCCCGATGATGCTGGGGCTGCTGCGGCCGTTCCGCAAGTCCGGGCCGACCGCCGCGCTGACCAGCTGGGCGATGGGGCTGCTGGCCTTCTGGCTGGTCAACTACCCGATCAGCTGGAACGTGGACGGGGGCGTCCCGCTCCAGTACCAGGTCTCGATCCCGCTGGCGGTGTCTCTCGTCCTGTACATCGGCATCGGCTTCGTCAAGCCCGAGGACACGCCCGAGCGCGACGACATCATCGAGCGCATCAACACGGACGACGACTCCGGCGCGGCCGCAGCCGTCCCGGCCCCGGCCACCGCCCAGGACGACGTCCAGCGGTTGTAGGCAGGGTGTCGCGCCCCTGGGCGAGCGCAGCTCGTTCCAGGGGCGCGGGGAACTGCGCGAGAAGCGGCCACCGGGCCGCGCGTGACGAACTACCCGGCGGCCCGGGGATACCGCGCCAGCCAGCCCTCCGACGCACCGGCCGGCCCGTGCAGCGCGGCCCCCTGCGTCATCTCCATGGCGAAATCATCGGCCAGCTCCAAGATCGTGGGCCGACCCTCAAGCTCCACCACCCACGCCGGAGGCAACGCGGTCTCCCCGTGCAACGCCCCCAACAACCCCCCGCACAACGCCCCGACGGCAGCCGAAGGCCCGTCGTGGTGAACGGCGAGCCCGAGCCCGTGCCGGATGTCCTCCCCGACCAGCGCGCAGTACACGGCCCCGGCAAGCGCCCCGACGGCCCCGCCGTCACCGACCAGCTCCCCGACCCGCGCGGCGTTCGGCATCCCCTGCCGCACGGCCCCCAGCGCATGCTTGAGCGCGTCCACGACCGGCGGATGCCCGGGCCGGGCGGCGAGCAGGGCGAGAGCGCGCTGCACGGCGGCGTCCAGCGAGTCCCCGCGCGCGAGGGCGTGCACGATCACGGCGTAGGCGCCCGCCGACAGATACGCCTCGGGCGCCCCGTGGGTGTGGACGGCACACTCGACGGCCAGCTGGAGCACGAGCTGCGGCTCCCAGCCGACCAGCAGCCCGAACCCGGCGGACCGCGTCGCCGCCTCGGGCCCGTCCGCGTCGGGGTTCTTGGGCTTGTCCAGGGTGCCCATGACGTCGTTGCCGAGCCCGAGCAGGCAGGCGGAGGCGGCACCGCGGCGCGCGTACAGCCACTCCTCGCGGGCCAGCCAGCCGTCCTCCTTGCGCCGCTCGTCGGGCCCCCAGTCGCGCTGGGTGGCGGCCCACCGCAGATAGGCGCGGTGCACGTCGGTGGGCGGATGCCAGGCGCCGGTGTCGCGGCGCACCTGGGCGCGGATCAGCCCGTCGACGGTGAACAGCGCGAGCTGGGTGGCGGCGGTGACGGCGCCGGTGCGGCCGAAGGCGGGCAGCAGCTCGGCGCCGCTCGCCTTCGGGGCGTCCTCCGGGGCCTTCTCGTCGAGCGGGGCGCCCAGCGCGTCGCCGAGCGCGGAGCCGAGCAGCGCGCCGCGCACCCGGCTGCGGAAGTCCTGCTGTTCGGCGCGGCCCCAGACGGCCCCGGCGGCGGGTGGTGCGCCCATGGCTCTCCTTCGCTGCCCTGCGGCCCTCGACTCGCAGCACTGTAATCGACCAGGAACGTTCGCTTCAGTGATCCAAGCGACCTCAACTGGTATGGGAAGAGACGCCCTTGTGGTCACTTCGGCACGTATTTGCCCTGTTCGCGAAGGTACAGAAGAGTCCGCTTCCTGAGGTTCCCGCTCCGTTCACCGCCCCGTCGCGCCCCGCTCTCCGACGGGCCGAAGCATCCGCCTCATGACGCACACGAAGCAGCAGATGACGCGTGTCAGGGGCACGGTCACCGCTCTGTCGGCCGCCGCCTTCCTGGCCACTCTCGCAGCCCCCGCGGCCTCCGCGCACTCCGCACACGCCGGGCACCACGCATCGTCCGCCCGGATCCCCTTCACGCAGGCCGTGGTGACGGCGGCGGCGACCCCGGGCACGTACGAGATCACCTGGAAGGCGCCCGGCACCCGGCACGTCACCGTCAAGGCGAACGGCCGCACCGTGGCGAGCGGCGGCTCCACCGGCAAGGTGAAGGTCACCGGTCTGCCCGCGCACGTCGACCGCCAGTGGTTCGACCTCACCCCCGACCACGGCCGCGGTCTGCGCCTGGCCGACCGTCTCGTCAAGCTGGACGGCGCGGTGAACTTCCGCGACGCCGGCGGCTACCGCACCACCGACGGCCACTGGGTGAAGATGGGCGAGATCTACCGCTCGGACGCGCTCGACAAGCTGACCGGCGCCGACCTCGCCAAGCTGAAGCGGCTCGGCATCGACACGGACTTCGACCTGCGGATGGCCTCCGAGCGCTCCGCCGCGCCCGACCGGGTCCCGAGCGGCACCTCGTACGTGGTCGCGGACGTCCTCGCGGGCCAGGACACCGGCACCACGCTGCCCACGACCGAGGCCGCGGCCGTCGCCATGATGACCGAGGGCGAGAAGTTCATGGTCAGCGGCGCCTCCGCGAAGAGCGCCTACCAGAAGGTCTTCGGCGGCATCGCCGACGGCGACAGCGTCCTCTTCCACTGCACGGCGGGCAAGGACCGCACGGGCTGGGCGAACGCCGCGCTGCTCACCGCGCTCGGCGTTCCCCGCGAGACGGTCATGGCCGACTACCTCGCCTCGAACGACTACCGCGCCGAGGCCAACGCGGCGGCCCTCGCCTCGATGCCGCCGGAGCAGGCCAAGGTCTACAAGCCGCTCCTCGACGTCCGCGCCGAGTACCTGAACTCCGGCTTCGACGAGGTGAGGAAGACCTTCGGCTCCTTCGACGCGTACGAGCGCCAGGGCCTCGGCCTCAGCAAGAGCGAACTCCGCGACCTCAAGCGCGACCTGCTGGTCTGAGCGGCGCCCGCCCTCAGTCCTCCAACACGGGCAGCAGCTCCGGCAGATGCCCGTCCGAGGCCGCCGCCGCGTGGACCCGTTCGTCCGGGACGGTGCCGTACAGGGTCGTCCGGGGCTTCGCCGGGCGGCCCGCCGCGTCGGCGACCGCGATCAGGTCCTTGACGGACTTGTACGAGCCGTAGGAGGAGCCCGCCATGCGGGAGATGGTCTCCTCCATCAGGGTGCCGCCGAGGTCGTTGGCGCCGGAGCGGAGCATCTCGGCGGCGCCCTCGGTGCCCAGCTTCACCCAGCTGGTCTGGATGTTGGGGATGTGCGGGTGGAGCAGGATGCGGGCCATGGCGGTGACGGCACGGTTGTCGCGGGTGGTCGGGCCGGGGCGGGCGATGCCCGCCAGGTAGACCGGAGCGTTGGTGTGGATGAACGGCAGCGTCACGAACTCCGTGAAGCCGCCCGTCTCCTGCTGGATGCCGGCCAGGGTCCGCAGATGCCCGAGCCAGTGGCGGGGCTGGTCCACATGCCCGTACATCATCGTGGACGAGGAGCGGATGCCCAGTTCGTGGGCCGTCTTGATGACCTCGATCCAGGTGGCCGTGGGCAGTTTGCCCTTGGTGAGGACCCAGCGGACCTCGTCGTCGAGGATCTCGGCGGCCGTGCCGGGGATCGAGTCGAGGCCCGCCTCCTTGGCGGCGGTCAGCCACTCGCGGATGGACATGCCGGTGCGGGTCGCGCCGTTCACGACCTCCATCGGTGAGAAGGCGTGGACGTGCATGCCGGGCACGCGTTCCTTCACGGCCTTCGCGATGTCGAAGTAGGCCGTGCCGGGCAGGTCCGGGTGGATGCCGCCCTGCATGCAGACCTCGACCGCGCCGACCTCCCACGCCTGCTGGGCCCGGTCCGCGACCTGGTCGAGCGACAGGGTGTACGCGTCGGCGTCCGTGCGGCGCTGGGCGAAGGCGCAGAAGCGGCAGCCGGTGTAGCAGACGTTCGTGAAGTTGATGTTCCGCGTGACGATGTACGTGACGTCGTCGCCGTTCACCGTTCTGCGGATGTCGTCGGCGACCTTGCAGAGGGCGTCGAGGGCCGGGCCGTCCGCGTGCAGCAGGGCGAGGGCCTGGTCGTCGGTGAGCTTCGTCGGGTCGTCGGCCGCGACCGCCAGCGCCTCCCGTACGTCGCCGTCGATGCGGGACGGGACCATGCCGGGCGCCGCCTGCTCGCGCAGCGCCTCCCAGTCGCCGTACACCTCGTCGAAGTCGTCGCGGCGGTCGGACGTGCGGCCGTCGGTGTCGATGGTGCGGTGCAGGTCGGTGCGGCCCGAGGAGGCGACGTAGCCCTCGTCGGGCTCCTGCCACGGGCGGCCCACGACCGGCGCGTCCGCGATCGCGAGGCCGGTGTCCGGGTCGGCCAGCGCGCGCACGTGCGGGAGCAGGCGCGGGTCGAGCCACGGCTCGCCGCGCGTCACGAACTCCGGGTACACGCACAGCCGTTCGCGCAGCTCGAAACCGGCCTGCGCCGACTGCCCGGCCAGCTCCTCCAGCTTCGGCCACGGCTTCTCGGGGTTGACGTGGTCGATGGTCACCGGGGAGACGCCGCCCCAGTCGTCGATGCCCGCGCCGATGAGCCGCGTGTACTCGCCGTCGACCAGGTTCGGCGGGGCCTGGAGATTGCCGGACGGGCCCATGATGTGCCGGGCGACGGCGACCGTGGCGACGAGGTCGTCGAGGTCGGCGTCGGGCATGCCGCGCATCGCCGTGTCCGGCTTCGCGCGGAAGTTCTGGATGATCAGTTCCTGGATGCCGTGGTACGAGCGTGCGGTGCGGCGCAGCGCGAACAGCGACTCGGCGCGCTCCTCGTAGGTCTCGCCGATGCCGATCAGCAGCCCGCTGGTGAAGGGGACCGAGGAGCGGCCGGCGTCCTCCAGGACCCGCAGCCGCACGGCCGGTTCCTTGTCCGGGGAGCCGTGGTGCGGCATGCCGGGCTCGGACCACAGGCGTTCGGCGGTCGTCTCCAGCATCATGCCCATGCTCGGCGCGACGGGCTTGAGGCGCTGGAAGTCGGTCCAGGAGAGCACCCCGGGGTTGAGGTGCGGGAGCAGGCCCGTCTCCTCCAGGATGCGGATGGATATGGCGCGCACGTAGGCGATGGTGTCGTCGTAGCCGTGCGCGTCGAGCCACTCGCGGGCCTCGGGCCAGCGGTCCTCGGGCTTGTCGCCGAGGGTGATGAGGGCTTCCTTGCAGCCGAGTTCGGCGCCCTTGCGCGCGACGTCCAGGACCTCGTCCGGCGACATGAACATCCCGTGCCCGGCGCGCCGCAGCTTGCCGGGGACGGTCACGAACGTGCAGTAGTGGCACTTGTCGCGGCACAGCCGGGTGAGCGGGATGAAGACGCTCTTGGAGTACGTGATGACGCCGGGCCGGCCCGCGGCCTCCAGGCCCGCGTCGCGCACCCGGGCGGCCGACGCCGTGAGGTCGTCCAGGTCGGCGCCGCGCGCCTGGAGCAGCACGGCGGCCTC
Source organism: Streptomyces sp. HUAS MG91 (assembly GCF_040529335.1). Lineage (GTDB taxonomy): Bacteria > Actinomycetota > Actinomycetes > Streptomycetales > Streptomycetaceae > Streptomyces > Streptomyces tabacisoli. The sequence goes on from NZ_CP159534.1 coordinate 3,753,076, forward strand.
CGTGACATCGAGCGCGACGCCGTCCCTGGCCCGTTTCAGGGCGCGGCGCATCGCGTTGGCCGTGGGCCGGTCGGTCTGCTGCGTCTGGGGTACGGCGTCCTGATCACTCATGAATTGAGCATACGAGCGGTGCCCCGCGGCCCACGAGAGCGCACCCCGGGGGCGTTCCGCGCGGCCCCTCACACGTACTGGGCATAGTCGTCCAGCGTCTTCAGCACGGTCGCGGTGTCCCCCGGCGGCAGTTGCAGGACGACCTCCTCGATGTCCTGCTCGGCGTAGTGCGCGAGTTTGCCCGGGGTCGGCAGCACCGCGTACGGCACGATCGTCAGCGCGTCGGGGTCCCGGCCCGCCTCCTGCCAGCGCTCCTTCAGCTCGGGCAGGGTCCGGCTCAGCCCGGCGCCGCCGATGGGCATCCAGCCGTCGGCGTAGGCGCAGATGTGCGTGAAGAGCTTCGGGCCGGCGGCGCCGCCGACGAGGGTGCGGGGCGCGCCGCCGCGCACCGGTTTGGGGAAGGCGTGGCTGGCGCGGACGCCCGGGCCGGACTCGCCCTCGTACGCCGTGGGTCCGTCGGCCCACAGCGCCCGCATCACGCCCATCCGTTCGAGGACGAGGTCGCGGCGGGCGCGCCAGTCGGTGACGCCGTGGTCGGCGGCCTCCTCGCGGTTCCAGCCGAAGCCGACGCCGAGCGTGAAGCGGCCGCCGGAGAGGTGGTCGAGGGTGGCGATCTGCTTGGCCAGGGCGATCGGGTCGTGCTCCATGGGCAGGGTGACGCCGGTGCCGAGCGTGAGGCGGTCGGTGACGGCGGCGGCCTGGGCGAGGGCGACGAACGGGTCGAGGGTGCGGGTGTACTCGCGGGGCAGGTCACCGCCGTTGGGGTACGGGGTGGTGCGCTCCACGGGGATGTGGGTGTGCTCGGGGAGGTAGAGCCCGGCGAAGCCGCGCTGCTGGAGTTCGCGGGCGAGGCGCACCGGCGTGATGGTCTCGTCGGTCAGGAAGATCGTGGTCGAGATCCGCATGCGGCTTTCCTACCGGCGGGGGTTCCAGGAGTCCATGGGCAGGGCTACGCTCCCCTGATCGCATTCCGCGACAGCTCTTTACCGGCCTTTTGCGAAAGGCGGTACGGAGTTCTCATCGCGTCATTCTTCACGGGGGTATTCCGATGTCTGTGCGTTCACGTCCCGCGGCGGTGCTGGTGCTGCTGGGAGCGCTGCTGTTCGGGGCCGTACCGGCGACGGCGGCCCCGCGCACCGGAGCCGTGACGGTGTCGGCGGCCGCCGCTGCGGCGGGGCACGAGCCCGCGTCGGCGTCGGCGCCGCGCAAGGTCACGGTGGCCAAGTCGGTGACGCGGATCGGCAAATCCAAGCGGCGGCACAAATCGCGGCACGGCGGGTCGATCGGCAAAGTCGGCCTGATCCTGATCATTCTGCTGGTGCTCGTGGTGCTGGTCGTCGTGGGCCTGTTCCGCAAACGCTCCCGGTCGTAATCCGCCGCTCCCCTTCCATTGGAGAGCGGTTAACGGCTCAATACCAGAGTTGCCCGGGCCACATCCGACACTCTGGGGAGCCGCCACATGTGCACGGACGCCGATCACGGAGACGACAGAGGAGACCTCGGCAGGCGCGCGCTGCTGGTGACCGGCGCGGCCACCGCGCTTACGCTCGGCACCATGAGCTTCGCCGACGCCGCCGAGGGCTCTTCGTCGACCCGCACGCTGACGGGCACGCTGCCGCCGGGCGCGCCCGACTTCGTGTACCTGCCGGTCGAGGTGCCGCGCGGGGTACGGGAGATCAGGGTCGCGTACACGTACACGAAGGCCACGGTGCCGGCGGGTACGCAGAACAACGCGCTGGACATCGGCCTCTTCGACGAGCGCGGCACGGCGCTCGGCGGCGAGGGCTTCCGGGGCTGGTCGGGCGGGGCCCGCAGCGAGTTCTTCGTGCGCGCCGACGACGCGACGCCCGGCTATGTGCCGGGGCCGGTGCGGGCCGGGACCTGGCACATCGCGCTGGGCCCGTACACGGTGGCGCCGGACGGACTGCCGTACACGGTCACGGTGACGCTCACCCACGGCGAGCCCGGCGAGACGCCCGTGCCGTCCTATCCGCCCCAGCGGGCGCGCGGGCGCGGCCGGGCCTGGTACCGCGGCGACTGCCATCTGCACTCCTGGTACTCGGACGGCCGGCGCACGCCCGCCGAGATCGGCGCGCTGGCGCGGGCGGCGGGCCTGGACTTCATCAACACCTCCGACCACAACACCCAGTCCGCGCACGCGCATTGGGCGGACGTGGCGGGCGACGACCTGCTGGTGATGCTCGGCGAGGAGATCACTACCCGCAACGGCCATGTCGTCGCCCTCGGCACCGACCCGGGCACGTTCGTGGACTGGCGCTACCGGGCGCGGGACAACCGCTGGGCGAAGTACGCCGACCGGATCCGGCGGGCGGGCGGTCTGGTCGTCCCGGCGCATCCGCACGCGACGTGCATCGGCTGCGGCTGGAAGTTCGGCTTCGGCGAGGCGGACGCGGTGGAGGTGTGGAACGGCCCGTACACGGCGGACGACGAGGTCTCCCTGGCCGACTGGGACAACACCCTTGTCTCCTACGCCCGTTCACGCGGCAGCGGCGGCCGCGGCTCCTGGCTGCCCGCGATGGGCAACAGCGACGCCCACCGCGATCCGGACCGGGTCGGCGGCCCCCAGACGGTGGTCCTCGCCGACGATCTGACGTGGGCCGCGATCCAGGCGGGCATCAGGGCGGGGCACGCCTACGTCGCCGAGACCAAGGACGTCGAGGTCGCCTTCACGGCGAGCGGCGGCCGGGGCCGGACGGCCGGTCTCGGGGAGCGCCTCGCGGTCGCCGCCGACACCCCGGTGACGGTGACCCTGGAGGTCAGGGGCGCCCCCGGCTGCACCCTGCACATCGTCACGGACGAGGGCACCCTGTTCACGTCGGCACCGCTGCCCGACTCCGGTACGGGCACGGCGACCTGGCACACGACTCCGTCCTACGCGGCCTACGTCCGGGCCGAGGTCCGCCACCCGGCGACGGTGCCGGGGCTGCCCGGCGCCCTGACGGCGTTCACGAACCCGATCTTCCTGGGGGCGTGAGCCGCGCCCGGCGCATCTAGGACGGAGGCTGGCCTAGATGACTCCTACCGTGGCACAGCCGGCACCCCAGCGGCCCCGAGAGGACCCGGGGACGGTTCCCAGCAGCTCACGGAAGGCGGACATCATGACCACCGAAGAGACGCTCACCCGCGCACAGGACGAGCACACCACCGCGGTCCCCACCGGCGAGCACGCCGACTGGCTCGAAGGGCTGGCCAAGCAGCGGCACTTCCTCCGGTTCACAGCGCGCGACCTCACCGACGAGCAGGCCGGTCTGCGGACCACCGCCAGTGAGCTGTGCGTGGGCGGGCTGATCAAGCACCTCACCTCGGTGGAGCGGAGCTGGGTGCGGTTCATGCAGCACGGCCCGTCGGCGATGCCCGACTTCACCGCCATGACCGAGGAGGACTGGGCCCAGCGCGCGGAGAGCTTCCGGATGCTGCCCGGCGAGACGCTGGCGGGCGTCCTGGCCGCCTATGAGGAGGCGGCCCGCGACACCGACGCCGTGGTGGTCTCGCTGCCCGACCTGAACGCGTCCTGGCCGCTGCCGAAGGCCCCGTGGCACGAGCCCGGCACCGCCTGGTCGATCCGCCGCGTCCTGATGCACCTCGTGGCCGAGACCGCCCAGCACTGCGGCCACGCCGACATCATCCGGGAGTCGCTGGACGGCGCGCAGAGCATGGCCTAGCGAGCCAGGCCCCGATCGCCTCGACATCGTCACCGCGCAGCCCGCGCCCCGGGTCCACCCGGTACAACAGCGCGGCACCCGCCAGTCGGTCCCGCCCCCACACCCGGTCCGCGGGACCGACCTCGTCATCGACCCAGACGAACGAACGCCCGGCGGCCCACGCCACCAGGGTGCGGAGCTTCCAGTGCGTGCCGTCCCCGGGCGGCTCGTCCGCCGTGTCGGGCCATTCCACGACCGGGAGCGCGGGCAGGCCGAGCCACGGGGCCACGGACGCGTTGGCCTCGGCGCCCCAGGTCGTGGCCCACACCAGCTCGCACGGCAGCGCGCGCAGCAGCGGCCCGAGGGCCGGGTCGACACGGGGCAGGAGGGGGTTCTCGTGCGGGCCCGGGGTCCAGGGGCCCGGGTACGTGCGATGGCCCGCCGGGTTCCCGAAGGGGATCAGCGGGCCGTCGACGTCGAGGAAGAGCAGGGGCGCGTCCGTCATGCGCCCAGCATCCGCCGCCCTACTCCTCCACCACCAGCACCTCGGTCTGGCGGTTCAGGATCTCGCCGCGGAAGAAGGCCGGGCTCCTGCGGCCCATCACCAGCATGATCAGGACGCCGATGAGCAGCAGGCCGACGCCGATGACGAAGACCGAGCCGATGCCGAAGACCGAGGAGCCGCTGCCGTACTCCGGGTTCCACATGTCCACCAGGGTCTTCACGAAGACCGCCGACAGCAGGAGGCCGCCCAGGGCCGGGAACAGGCCCTTGAAGGCGAAGTCGCGGAGGGAGGCGGTCAGCTCCGCCTTGAAGTACCAGGCGCAGGCGAACGCCGTCAGCGCGTAGTAGAAGCAGATCATGAGGCCGAGCGCGTAGATCGTGTCGACGAGGACGTGCTCGGAGACCAGCGTCATGACCGTGTAGAAGACGGCCGTCGCGACGCCCGCCGTGACGGTGGCCCGGCCCGGCGTCCTGAAGCGCGGGTGGACGCGGGCGTACGAGGCCGGGAGCGCCTCGTAGGTCGACATGGCGAGGACGGTACGGGCGACGGGGATGAACGTCGTCTGGAGGCTGGCCGCCGCCGAGGCGAGGACCGCGACGAAGAGCAGGATGCCGAGGGTGGGGCCCATCACCGGACCGGCCAGCGCGGCGAAGACGTTGTCGGAGGTGTCCGGGTTGGCAAGGCCGAGGCCCTTCCCGCCGGAGCCGACGATCATCTGGGCGGCGACGCCCGTGGCCAGGTAGGAGCCGACGAGGACGACCATCGCGATGAGCGCGGCGCGCCCCGGCGTCCGGTCGGAGCCGATCGTCTCCTCGTTGGCGGTCAGGCAGGTGTCCCAGCCCCAGTACATGAAGATCGACAGGGACAGCCCGGCGGTGAACGCGCCGAAGGACTGCACCGAGAACGGGTTCAGCCACGACCAGGAGAAGTGCGCCGAGGTCGGGAAGTCCGCCGAGCCCGCCTTCGACACCGCCATCACGACGAAGACGGCGAGCACCACCAGCTGAAGGCCGACCAGGGTGTACTGCACGCCCTTCGTGGCGGTCATCCCGCGATAGCTGATCGCGGTCGCCGCCGCGATCAGGGCCAGGCACGTGAGGATGTGGACGGCCTTGTTGCCGTCGAGGTCCGCCACGGAGGCGCTGTTCGTGATCTCTCCGGCGAGCAGCCAGAAGTACGAGGTCGCGACGCCGGCCAGATTCGACAGCACGATGATCGTCGCGATGACGAGACCCCAGCCGCACATCCAGCCCACGCGCGGCCCGAAGGCCTTCACGGTCCAGGTGAAGGACGTGCCGCAGTCCGGCATCACCTTGTTCAGCTCCCGGTACGCGAACGCGACCAGCAGCATCGGCAGGAACCCGGCCAGGAACACCGCGGGCATCTGGAGACCGACCTCGCCGGCCGTGGAGCCGAGGGTCGAGGTGAGGCAGTAGACGGGCGCGACCGTGGAGATGCCGATGACGGCACTGCCGAGCAGCCCGACGGAGTTCCCGCCGAGGCCCTTGCCCCCGCTCTTCCCTGTGCCCTCCTGGGGCCGCACGTCCAGCTGAGTCATGAACAGGACGTTAAATCCTGCGGTTTCCACATCTGGCGGGATTCACACCGTCTGCACCACTTGCCAATCGATGGGCAATCCGGGCAATCACTTTCGACTCAGCTGGACAATTACAGACTGCGGCTGTCAATGCAAGGAGATCGGCCCGGTGTCCGATATTCGGTAATCGCAGCCGGGTCCGATATGCCCCGTTCAAAATTTTCCCGTGACGGTTGGGTCACGTCGCCCGGGTCACGTCACCCGGGCCACACGATCGACTGCAGCTCGCTGTACGCGTGCAGCGCGTACGAGCCGACGTCGCGCCCCACCCCGCTCTTCTTGAACCCGCCGAACGGCGCCTCCATGTTCCGCCCGACCGTGTTCACCCCGACCCCGCCGGCCCGCAGCCGCCGCGCGACCCGGAAGGCGCGGGCGACGTCGCCGGACCAGACGTAGTCGATGAGCCCGTAGTCGGAGTCGTTGGCCAGCGCCACCGCCTCGTCCTCGTCGCCCGGCCCCTCCCCGTCGAAGGGGACGACCGTCACGACCGGCCCGAAGATCTCCTCGCGCACCACCCGCATGTCGTTGGTGCAGCCGGCGAGCAGCGTGGGCGCGACGTAGAACCCCGTGTCCGTGCCGGGACCGGCGGGCCGTTCCCCGCCCGCGACCACCGTCGCCCCCTCCTTGCGCCCCAGCTCCACGTACGACTCCACGCGCTCGCGGTGCGCCGCCGAGATGACCGGCCCGACGACCGTGCCCCGCTCCCTCGGGTCGCCGACCTTCATGAACCCGATGTACGCGGTGAGCTTGTCGACGAACGCGTCGTACACCGAGCGGTGCACGAGCGCCCGGGTCGGCGCCGTGCAGATCTGCCCGCTGTAGAAGGCGTACGTGGTGCCGATCCCGGCGACGGCCGAGTCCAGGTCGGCGTCGCCGAAGACGATCGCGGCGCCCTTGCCGCCCAGCTCCATCAGCTGCCGCTTCATGGAGCGCCCGCACACCTCGCCGATGCGCTGACCGACGGCGGTGGAGCCGGTGAAGCTGACCATGTCCACGTCCGGAGCGTCGACGGCCGCCTCGCCGACGTCCACGGCTGCCCCGCTGACCACGTTCACCACACCCGGCGGCGCCCCGGCCTCCGCCAGCGCGGCCGCCATCCGGTACACGGAGAGCGGGTCCTGCGGGGCGGGCTTCACGACGACGGTGTTGCCCATGGCGAGCGCGGGCGCGACCTTGCCCGCCGGGTTGGCCCACGGGTTGTTGTACGAGGTGATGCAGGTGACGACGCCGACCGGCTGGCGCACCGCGAGCGCGCCCATCACCCCGGCCTTCCCCATCGGCCCGGCCTCGTTGATCTGCGGCGCCAGCCCTTCCTCGACGGGTTCGAGGGCGCCGCGCGCGTACCGCCGGAACCGGGTGACGCCGACGCCGACCTGCATCCCGCGCGCCGTCCCGGTGGTGGCGCCGCTCTCGGCCTGCGCCAGCTCGGCGTTGGCCGCGAAATCGCGCTGCATCAGGTCGGCGGCCCGGTCGAGGATCGCGGCCCGCTCCTGGGGCGTCGTGCGCGACCAGGGCCCGAAGGCGTCGCGGGCGGCGCGCGCGGCGTCGTGCACCTGCTGCCGCGTGGCCTCGGGGGCGGCGCCGACGACCCGCTCGCTCGCCGGGTCGACCACGTCGTACGTACCGCCCGCGGGCTCGACCCACTCGCCCCCGATGAACAGCTTTCCCGAGGTGTCGTCCACAGCGCTCACTTGGTGCTCACCGTCCGGGTGTCCTGCCCCGAGCGGAGCACCTTGCCGGGCACGGCGCCGCTGACGACGTCGCCGCGGATGGCCTCGACCCCGTTGACCCACACCGCCGTGATGCCGATGGCCTTGGAGTCGAGGCGGGGGCTGTCGCCGGGCAGGTCGTGCACCAGGGTCGCCTTGCCCGCGTCGATGGCCTCCGGGTCGAAGAGCACCAGATCGGCGTGGAAGCCCTCCTGGACCGTCCCGCGCTCGCGCAGCCCGAACAGCTCGGCCGGGTCCGAGGTCAGCATCTTCACGGCCTGCTCCAGGGAGACCAGCCTGCGCCCGCGCAGACAGTCCCCGATGAACCGGGTCGTGTACGGGGCCCCGCACATCCGGTCCAGGTGCGCCCCGGCGTCGGAGCCGCCCAGCATGACGTCCTCGTGGCCCCAGGCCTCGGCGCGCAGCGCCCACGAGTCGGGGTCGTTGTCGGTCGGCATCGGCCACAGGACCGTCCGCAGCCGGTCGTTGGCGCAGATCTCGACCAGGGCCTCGAAGGGCTCCTGCCCGCGCTCGGCGGCGATGTCCTTCACCACGCGCCCGGTCAGCCCCGCGTTCGCCTCCGAGTAGGTGTCCCCGATGACGTACCGCCCGAAGTCGGCGAGCCGCCGGAAGACGCCGGCCTCCTTGCTGTCGGCGCGGCGCAGCATCTCGGCGCGCACGTCCGGGTCCCGGAGCCGCTCGATCCGCTCGTCCACGGGCAGCCCGAGGACGTCGCCCCAGCCGGGGATGAGGTTGAGCGCGCAGAACGTGCCGAGCGACATGTTCATCGGGGTCAGGATCGGCATGGTCAGGGCGATGATCCGGCCGCCCGACTCGCGGGCCCGCTCACTCGCGGCGAGCTGGCGCGGTACGCGTTCGGGGACGGCGGCGTCGATGGTCAGCACGTTCCAGTTCAGGGGCCGCCCGGCGGCGGCGCTCATCTCGACGAACAGGTCGATCTCGTCGTCGCTGAACTGATCGAGGCACCCGGCGACGATGGCCTCGATCTGGGTGCCCTCGTGCTCGCCGACCGCCTTGCTGAGCGCGATGAGTTCGGCGGGCAGCGCGTGCCGCGACGCGACCGGCTTGCCGTCACCGTCGGAGTGCGTGGAGGACTGGGTGGTGGACAGCCCCCAGGCACCGGCGTCCATGGCCTCGTGGAACAGCGCGAGCATGGCGTCCATCTGCTGCTCGCTGGGCTGCCCGCCGACGGCGTCCGCCCCCATCACGTACCGGCGCAGCGCGCAGTGCCCCACCATGAAACCGGCGTTGACCGCGATCCGTCCGTCGAGGGCGTCGAGGTACTCCCCGAACGAGTTCCAGCTCCAGGGCGCCCCCTCTTCGAGCGCGACCAGCGACATCCCCTCGACCTTCGACATCATCCGCCGCGTGTAGTCGGCGTCGTCGGGCCGCTCGGGGTTGAGCGGGGCGAGCGTGAAGCCGCAGTTGCCGCCCGCGACCGTGGTCACACCATGGTTGAGGGAGGGCGTCGCGTACGGGTCCCAGAACAGCTGCGCGTCATAGTGCGTGTGCGGATCGACGAACCCGGGAGCGAGCACGAGCCCCGAGGCGTCCTCGCTCGTCCGCGCCCGCTCGGCGACGGCTCCGGGCTCGGCGATAACGGCGATGCGCCCGTCACGGATGCCGACATCGGCGACGTAGGCGGGGGCACCGGTCCCGTCGACGACGGTGGCGCCCTTGATCAGGTGGTCGAGCATGCCTGCTCCTCAACGATCGAGCCCAGCAGAATCAAGCCCCCGACGGGGCACATCAAGCTCCTCCTGGCGGGGTCACAACAAGCCCCTCGGCGGGGCACAACAAGCCCCTCCGGCGATTGAGGAACGGGGTCCGGGGCAGAGCCCCAAACCAAGCCCCTCCGGCGATTGAGGAGCGGGGTCCGGGGCGGAGCCCCGTGACAGCGACAAGAGGGGAGCCCCGGCCCTCCTGTCCGGGAGGAGGAGAACCGGGGCAGTCGCGGAGCGCTACGCGGCCGACCGGAACCGGGTCGTCCGATGCACCGGATCCGTGTCGATCTTCGGGATCACATGCTCCCCGATGAGCTTGATCGAGTTCAGCGTGTCCTCGTGCGAGATCCCGATCGGCAGCCCGAAGGAGAGCTGGTCGGCCCCGGCCTGCTCCCAGCGCTTGCACTGCTGAAGCACCTCGCCCGGGTCACCGCAGATCATCAGCTCCTCGGCGATGAGGAGTTCGATGATCTCCCGGTTGTACTCGGGAAGGACCTCGGGCCACTCGGGAATGCCCTCGGGCCGCGGGAACGTGTCGTGGTACCGGAAGACCAGCGACTGGAGGTAGTTGAGCCCGCCGCTCACCGCGATGTCGACGGCCTTGTCATGGGTCTCGGCACAGATGGCCGTCGACGTCACCATGACGTTGTCGTTGACGAAGTCACCGATGGGGTCCGGGTCCTGGATGGCGGTCTTGTACTGCTCAAGGACCCACTCCATGTCCGAGACCTTCTGGACGCTGAAGCCGAGCACGCCGAGCCCCTTCCTGGCGGCCATCGCGTACGAGGGCGGGGACCCGGCCGCGTACCACATGGCGGGGTGCGACGTGCCGTGCGGCTTGGGGAAGATCTTGCGCGGCGGCAGCGACCAGTGCTTGCCCTGGAACCCGACGTACTCGTCCTGGAGCCACATCTTCGGGAACTCGGCGATGGTCTCTTCCCAGATCTCCTTGGTGTAGTTCATGTCCGTCACACCAGGGATGAAGCCGAGGATCTCGTGGCTGCCGGCGCCGCGCCCGCTGCCGAACTCGAACCGCCCCTCGCTGAGGTGGTCCATCATGGCGACCTTCTCGGCGACCTTCACCGGATGGTTCACCTGGGCCAGCGGGTTGAAGATGCCGGAGCCGAGGTGGATCCGGTCGGTCGCGTGCGCCAGGTACCCGAGGAACACGTCGTTCGCCGAGAGGTGCGAGTACTCCTCCAGGAAGTGGTGCTCGGACGCCCAGGCGTACTTGAAGCCGGACTTGTCCGCCTGGATGACGTACTCGGTCTCGTTCATGAGCGCGCGGTGCTCGGCGGTGGGGTCGGTCAGCGCCTGCTTGCCCACGTATCCCTGTACAAAGAGCCCGAATTCCAAGGAGGTTCACCGTCCTCGTCAGTTTCTGACGATCCGTCAGATTGGATGGGATGACTGTTCCACTGCGACCTGTGACCGTCAATAGCTGACGCATCGTCAGGCAATGCCGTCGGCTAGATGATGCTGACCCCGGCGAGCCAGCCGCCGTCGACGACGAACGGCTGCCCGGTGATGTACGCGGAGTCCTCCTCGGCGGTGAGGAACAGCGCGAGCCGCGCGACCTCCTCGGGCCTGCCGACCCGGCCGAGCGGCACGAGCTTGCGGTACAGCTCGTCGAGGGCCTCGGTGCCGGCCTGGATGTCGCCGCCCGGGTCGAGCTGGGCGGGGTTGCTCATCGCGGTGTCGATGGCGCCCGGGCAGACGGCGTTGACGCGGATCTTCTTGGCCGCGAGCTCCAGGGCGGCGACCCGGGTGAGCCCGACGATGGCGTGCTTGCTCGCGGCGTACGCGCCGACCAGCGCCATGCCCGTGATCCCGGTGAACGAGGAGGTGTTCACGATCGACCCGCCGCCCGCGGCGGCGATCTCGGGGGCGATGGTCTTGATCCCGAGGAAGGCGCCGACCTGATTGACGTTCATGATCTGCTGGAACTCCTCCAGCGGGGTGCTGGTCAGTTCGTTGAAGCGCAGGATGCCCGCGTTGTTGACCAGCCCGTCGATCTTCCCGAAGGCGTCCTTGGCGGCGCGCGCCGCAGCGCCCCAGTCCTCCTCCTTGCTGACGTCGAGGTGGACGAAGTGACCGCCGATCTCCTTGGCGACGGCCTCCCCCTGATCGTCGAGGACATCCGCGAGGACGACCTTCGCCCCCTCGGCGGCGAACAGCCGCGCCTCCTTCTCGCCCTGCCCGCGCGCCGCGCCCGTGATGAGAACGACGCGCCCGTCCAGCTTGCCCATGCCCTTGCTCCTCAGGTGAGTTGGGGTGCCACGCCGTCCGCGAAGGCGGCGATCTGGTCGACGAGTTCGGTCCGGCCGCGGCTGCGGAAGCGCACCTGGATCTGGTGCACGCCCATCGCCGCGTACGCGCGCAGCGACTCGGCCAGTTCGTCCGGGGAGCCGGTGAGGGTGCGCCGTCCGACGTGCCAGGAGGGTTCGCCGATGTACAGCGGCTCGGCGATGGCCCCGATGGTCAGGGGCGCCTCGATCCCGGCGTCGGCGCGCAGCCGCCCGATGGTCCGGATCTTCTCGGCGAGCTGTTCCCGCGGGTCGCCCTGCGGGAGCCATCCGTCGCCCTTGAGCGCGGCGCGGCGCACGGCGGGCGCCGACGACCCGCCGACCCAGACGGGGACCCGCGCCTGAGCGGGCCGGGGCTTCTGCCCCAGCCCCTCGAACTGGAACAACTCCCCTTTGTAGGACGGGAACTCCTCCTGCGTGAGCGCCGCCCTGAGCGCGTCGACGGTCTCGTCCAGCACCGCCCCGCGCCGCGCGAAGTCGACGCCCAGCGCCTCGAACTCCTCCTGTACGTGGCCGGCCCCGACCCCGAGGATCAGGCGTCCGCCGCTGAGGTGGTCGAGGGTCGCGTAACTCTTGGCGGAGAGCAGCGGGTGGCGCAGCGCGACGACGGCGACGTGGCTGAGCAGCCTGGTCCGCTCGGTCACGCCCGCCAGGTAGGAGAGGGTGGCGACGGGGTCGTACCAGGTCGTCGACATCGCGTCGGCGAGGCGGCGCGGGATGCCGACGTGGTCGCAGACCGCGATGTAGTCGAAGCCTCCGCGGTCGGCGGCCCGCGCGATCTCCACCAGGTCGTCGACTCCGGCTCCGTCCTCCCACTTCTCGGCGTACATGGTGCTCTGGGACTGAATGGGGAGCTGAATCCCGTAAGCGAGCCGCGCCATACCCGGTACCCCTCTATCTGACGGACCGTCACATCCCGGCGCCCCACATCCTCGTACCTGACACCCCGTCAGACAAGGGGTACGACCCCACAGGCCCCGGCTGCGCAGTTCCCCGCACCCTTGGGTTGGCGCGCCTCCCTGGATGAGAGGCCGCACGAAGTGCGCATCTCAGGGGCGCGGGGAACCGCGCAAGACAACCCCGCGCAACCCCGGCCCGGGTCAGATCACGGCGCTGAGGGCCCCCAGAGCCCACCCGGAGTCAGCCCGAGCAGATCAATGGCGTTCCCCCGCACAATGCGCTCGACCACATCAGCCGCAAGATGCCCCATCTGCGCCTCCCCCACCTCCCGAGACTTCGGCCAGGTCGAATCGGAGTGCGGATAGTCGGTCTCGTACAGAACATTGGCCACCCCGATCGAGTCCAGGTTCCGCAACCCGAAGGCGTCGTCGAAGAAGCACCCGTACACGTGCTCCGCGAAATACTCACTCGGCGGCTTGCGCACCTTGTCGGCGACGCCACCCCACCCCCGGTTCTCCTCCCACACCACATCGGCCCGCTCCAGGATGTACGGGATCCACCCGATCTGCCCCTCGGCGTACATGATCCTCAGGTTCGGGAACCGCTCGAACTTCCCGCTCATCAGCCAGTCGACCATCGAGAAGCAGCAGTTGGCGAAGGTGATGGTGGACCCGACGGCCGGCGGCGCGTCGGGCGACGTCGACGGCATCTTGCTGCTGGAGCCGATGTGCATGGCGATGACGGTCCCGGTCTCGTCGCACGCGGCGAGGAACGGATCCCAGTCGTCGGTGTGGATGGACGGCAGCCCGAGATGCGGCGGAATCTCGGAGAAGGCGACGGCACGCACCCCGCGAGCGGCATTGCGCCGCACCTCGGCGGCGGCCAGCTCGGCGTCCCAGAGCGGGACGAGGGTGAGCGGTATCAGGCGCCCGGCGGCAGCCGGCCCGCACCACTCGTCCACCATCCAGTCGTTGTACGCGCGCACCCCGAGCAGCCCCAGTTCCCGGTCCTTGGCCTCGGTGAAGGTCTGCCCGCAGAAGCGCGGGAAGGTGGGGAAGCAGAGCGCGGACTGGACGTGGTTGACGTCCATGTCGGCCAGCCGGGCGGCGACGTCGAAGGAACCCGGCCGCATCTGCTCGTAGGTGATGACCTCCAGCTTGATCTCGTCCCGGTCGTAGCCGACGGCGGTGTCGAGCCGGGTGAGGGGCCGGTGCAGATCCTCGTACACCCACCAGTCGCCGATCGGCCCGTCGTCCCCGGGCCGGCCCATGACGGGCGCGAACTTTCCGCCCAGAAAGGTCATTTCCTTCAGGGGCGCGCGGACGATGCGCGGCCCCACGTCGGCGAACTTCCTCGGCAGCCGGTCGGACCACACGGTGGGCGGCTCGACGGTGTGGTCGTCGACGGAGATGATGCGCGGCAAGTCGACTGATTCCGGGGCACTTTGGGTGTTTGCGGTCTCCGTGGTCTCCATGGATTCACGGTAGCGCCGAACTGACGACCCGTCAGCTAGTGGGCGTCGGGCGGATTTGCGCGGATGGTGAGAGTCGTACGCGTGAGATGTCTGTGATGACAGTCTCCCGCGGCTGACGTATCTGCCATGAACAAGGCAAACTGACGGAGCTGCCCCGGGGGCGCGCCGACAACGGCGCGCCGCCTGGACAGCGAGGGCAGAGGCGTCGGACCACCGGCGCGGGAGTACGGGACGAGCAGGTGCTGGTGCGGCGGCAGGGGGGCGGCGACGATGGACGGTGGACCGCGGGTTCCGGAGCAGCGACGGTCCGGCGCGCCTGAGGGCGCCGGACCGGCCGCGCCCGGATCCGGTCTGCGCTTCCAGGTCCTCGGCCCGGTCCACGCCTGGCGCGGCGCCGAACCGCTGGCCGCCGGATCCCCGCAGCAGCGCGCCCTGCTGGCCGCGCTGCTGCTGCGCGAGGGCCGCACCGCGACGGCGTCCGAGCTGATCGACGCGCTGTGGGGCGGCGAATCCCCGTCGCAGGCCCTCGCGGCGCTGCGCACCTACGCGTCCCGGCTGCGCAAGGTCCTCGACCCGGGCGTGCTCGCCAGCGACTCCGGCGGCTACGCGATCCGGCTCCCCCGGCGCGACGCCCTGGACCTCGCCGTGGCCGAGGAGCTGTGGGCGGACGCCGAGAAGGCCCGCCACTCCGGCGACCTGGGCCAGGCGAGGGCCCTGCTGCGCAAGGCCCTCGGCCTGTGGGACGGCGAACCGCTCGCCGGCGTCCCCGGCCCGTACGCGGAGACCCAGCGCGCCCGCCTGGAGGAATGGCGCCTGCAACTCCTGGAAGCCCGCCTCGACATGGACCTGGAGCAGGGCTGCCACGCGGAGTCGGTCTCCGAACTCACCGCGCTCACCGCGGCCCACCCGCTGCGCGAGCGGCTGCGCGAACTGCTGATGCTGGCGCTGTACCGCTCGGGCCGCCAGGCCGAGGCCCTGGCCGTCTACGCGGACACCCGCCGCCTGCTCGCCGACGAGCTGGGCGTGGACCCGCGCCCCGGCCTGTCCGAGCTCCAGCAGCGCATCCTGCGCGCCGACCCCGGCCTCGCCGAGTCCGCCGCGCCGCCCGCCGAACCCGCCGCGGCCCCGGTCCGCCCGGCCCAACTGCCCGCGACCGTGCCCGACTTCACGGGCCGCGCCGGCTTCGTCCGCGAACTGAGCGCGGCGCTGTCCGCCGCCTCGTCGGAGTCCGGCGCGGGCGGCGTGATGGCGGTCTCGGCGGTGGCCGGCATCGGCGGCGTGGGCAAGACGACGCTGGCGGTGCACGTGGCCCACGCGGCCCGCGCCGCCTTCCCCGACGGCCAGTTGTACGTGGACCTGCAAGGCACCGGCCCGCACGCGGCCGAGCCGGAGGCGGTCCTCGGCTCGTTCCTGCGGGCGCTGGGCACCGCCGACTCCGCGATCCCGGACTCCCCGGACGAGCGGGCGGCGCTGTACCGCTCGGCGCTCGACGGCCGCCGCGTCCTGGTCCTGCTGGACAACGCGCGGGACGCGGCGCAGGTCAGACCGCTGCTCCCCGGCACCGAGGGCTGCGCGGCGCTGATCACGGGCCGGGTCCGGATGGTCGACCTGGCCGGCGCCCACCTCGTGGACCTGGACGTCATGTCCCCGGAGGAGGCCCTCCAGCTGTTCACCCGCATCGTCGGCGAGGAGCGGGTCGCCGCCGAGCGCAAGGCGGCCCTGGACGTGGTGGCGGCGTGCGGCTTCCTGCCGCTGGCCATCCGCATCGCGGCCTCCCGCCTCGCCGCCCGCCGCACCTGGACGGTCTCGGTCCTGGCGGCGAAGCTGGCCGACGAGCGGCGCCGCCTGGACGAACTCCAGGCGGGCGACCTCGCGGTGAAGGCCACCTTCGAGCTGGGCTACGGGCAGTTGGAGCCCGCCCAGGCCCGCGCGTTCCGCCTCCTGGGCCTCGCGGACGGGCCGGACATCTCGCTGGCGGCGGCCGCGGCGGTCCTCGACCTGACCGTCGAGGACACCGAAGAGATCCTGGAGTCCCTCGTCGACACGTCCCTCATCGAGTCGGCGGCGCCGGGCCGCTACCGCTACCACGACCTCGTACGGCTCTACGCGCGTGCGTGCGCCGAGCGCGACGAACTCCGCACCGGCCACGCCGAGTCGGCGATGTCCCGGCTCCTCGACTTCTACCTGGCGACCGCCGCGGGGGTCTACGCCATCGAGCGGCCCGGCGAGCGGGTCCTCGACCACCTGGCCCCGGGGAGCTACCCGGGGCTGCGGTTCGACGACCGCGCGCAGGCCCTCGACTGGCTGTTCTCCGAGGCGAACGGCATCCTGGCCACGGCCCAGCAGGCCACCTCGCCGGGCATGCTGCGCAGGGCCGCGGACCTCCTCGTCGTCTCCGCCGACCTGGGTGAGTCGGGCATCAGCTCGCGCCAGTGCGTCCAGGCCCTCAGGTCGCTGATCGAATCCGCGGGTGCGGCCGGCGACGCCTGGGCCGAGGGGCGGGCGCGCGTCACCCTCAGCCACATCCTCGAAGTCTCCGGCCAGTTCGACGAGTCCGACGCCGAGGCCGAGCGGGCGCTGCGGGTGGGCACGCCCATCGACGACCCGATCGTGTGCAGCCACGCCCCGAACCAGCGCGCGATCATCGCCCTGTACACCGGCCGCCACCGGGAGGCGGAGGAGCATCTGACGCGGGCCCTGCACGCCTTCCAGAAGGACGGGAACAAGCCCGGCGAGGCGAGCGTGCTGTGCAACCTGTCCCGGGTCCACCTCGCGACGGGCCGCAACCGCTCCGCGGTCGCCCTGGCCAGGGAAGGGCTGACCATCTACGAGGGCGACACGTCGGGCAGAGCGCTGCGGCTGGCCAACGCGAAGTACGCGCTGGGCCTCGCCCTGACGCAGGCCGGGGACATCGCGCAGGCCCTCGCGACCCTCACCGAGGCCCTGCGCGTCTTCCAGGACGCCCGGCAGCGGCTGTGGCACGGCATGACCCTGTACCGGCTGGCCGAAGTCCATCTCGCCGACAGCAATCCGGCCCAGGCCGCGGCCCACGCCGAACAGGCCCTCTCCGTGCTCCACGGCATCGGCGGCGACTGGCGGCGCGCCAACGTGCTGACCACGCTGGGCAGCGGTCTGCACGGCATCGGCCAGACCGGCCGGGCCCGCGTATGCTGGCGCGAAGCCCTGTCGATCTTCGACGAGCGCGGGGGCGCGGAGGCCGACGAGGTGCGCCGGCTGCTCAGCGCCGTACCGGCGGGCTGACCCTCCGGGCCGTTCCCCGGGCGCGTTCATCATTCGTTTATCGCGACCCGGCACTCTCTGAACTACCGAGTCGCCGCCACGGGGGGCAGGTGGCTCGGGGCCTGGGTCTCACCTTTATGGTGAACGGCCTTGCGCTGTCTGTCCGGCAGTCCTCGGGGGAACTGCCGGGCGGGCGCGCTCCCTACCGTCCCACATCGAGGAGTTGACCTTCATGGCCGACGAGACCGGCACCGTCAAGCCGAACGACTACCACGCCACCGGCGCGGAGACCGAGCCCACCCTGGCCGCGGCGAAGCCCGTCACCGGGAAGCCCGTCGTCGTGAAGCCGAACGACAACCACGCCACCGGCGAGGGCGACGCGTCCACGGACGACTACCACGCCACGGGCGAGACCGCCTGAGACTTCCATTCCCGACGGGGATCGGCCGCGGCGGCGCGGAGGGGAAGCCGCCGCGGCCGAGTCATGTCTCAGGGGCGCGGGGAACTGCGCGACCAGCCACGACGGTGGCGCACCCGAAGAACAACCCGCGACCGGCGGCGCCCTAGAGCTTCCGCGCCACCTCGGTGGCCCAGTACGTGAGGATCATGCTCGCCCCGGCCCTCTTGATCCCGGTCAGAGACTCCATGATCGCCGCATCCCGGTCGATCCACCCGCGCTGCGCGGCGGCCTCGATCATCGCGTACTCACCACTGATCTGATACGCGGCGACCGGCACGTCCGACGCCTCCGCGACCTTCGCCAGAATGTCGAGGTAGGGCCCGGCCGGCTTGACCATCACCATGTCGGCCCCCTCCTCCAGATCGAGCGCCAACTCCCGCAGCGACTCACGCGCGTTGGCCGGGTCCTGCTGATACGTCTTGCGGTCACCCTGGAGCGACGACGCGACGGCCTCACGGAACGGCCCGAAGAAGGCGGAGGAGTACTTCACCGAGTACGCGAGCACGCCCACGTCCTCGCGCCCGATCTGGTCCAACGCGTCGCGGATGACGCCGATCTGACCGTCCATCATCCCCGACGGCCCCACCACATGGGCGCCCGCGTCGGCCTGCACCTGCGCCATCTCGGCGTACCGCTCAAGCGTGGCGTCGTTGTCGACGCGCCCGTGCTCGTCGAGAACCCCGCAGTGCCCGTGGTCGGTGAACTCGTCCAGGCACAGGTCGGACATGACGATGAGGTCGTCGCCCACCTCGGCCCGCACATCGCGCAGCGCGACCTGGAGGATCCCGTCGGCGTCGGTGCCGACGGTGCCCGCCGCGTCCTTCTTCTCGTCCAGCGGCACGCCGAACAGCATGATCGCGGAGACGCCCGCCTCGACGGCCTCGGCGGCGGCCTTCTTCAGGGAGTCACGGGTGTGCTGGTACACGCCCGGCATCGAGCCGATCTCCTGCGGCGCGTCGATCCCCTCGCGCACGAACGCGGGCAGGATCAGATCGGCCGGATGCAGCCGGTTCTCGGCGACCATGCGCCGCATCACGGGAGTCGTCCGCAGCCGCCGGGGCCGGGAACCGGGGAAAGAGCCGTACCGAGTCACTGAACTGTCACCTCGTACCTACACGTACTTCTACGTACCTACACGTACCCATGAAAAGGAAGCGGGGCGGACATCCGGTCGAAACCGGGCGCCCGCCCCTCAACTCTGCCCTACGGCGCGGCCCGCCGACGGCGCGCCCCGGGCCGCCGCTCGCTCGGCCGGGTCACCGGGTCACCGGCCTCGATGGCGGCCAGCCGGCGCCGGGCGCCGAAGTCGGCGAGCGCGGCGGCCAGCTTGGTGACGGACGGCTCGGGAGCCATCACGTCGACCCGCAGGCCGTGCTCCTCGGCCGTCTTGGCGGTGGCCGGGCCGATGCAGGCGATGACCGTCACGTTGTGCGGCTTGCCCGCGATGCCCACCAGGTTCCGCACGGTGGACGACGACGTGAACAGCACCGCGTCGAAGCCACCGCCCTTGATGGCCTCCCGCGTCTCGGCGGGCGGCGGCGAGGCGCGCACGGTCCGGTACGCCGTGACGTCGTCCACCTCCCAGCCCAGCTCGATCAGCCCGGCGACCAGCGTCTCGGTCGCGATGTCGGCGCGCGGCAGGAAGACACGGTCGATCGGGTCGAAGACCGGGTCGTACGGCGGCCAGTCCTCCAGGAGACCGGCGGCCGACTGCTCACCGCTGGGCACCAGGTCCGGCTTCACACCGAACGCGATCAGCGCGTTCGCCGTCTGCTCGCCCACCGCGGCGACCTTGATCCCGGCGAAGGCACGGGCATCGAGCCCGTACTCCTCGAACTTCTCCCGGACGGCCTTCACCGCGTTCACCGAGGTGAAGGCGATCCACTCGTAGCGGCCCGTGACCAGGCCCTTGACCGCGCGCTCCATCTGCTGCGGGGTGCGCGGCGGCTCGACGGCGATCGTCGGGACCTCGTGCGGCACCGCGCCGTAGGAGCGGAGCTGGTCGGAGAGCGCCGCCGACTGCTCCTTCGTCCGGGGCACGAGCACCCGCCAGCCGAACAGCGGCTTCGACTCGAACCAGGACAGCTGGTCGCGCTGGGCGGTGGCGCTGCGCTCCCCGACCACGGCTATCACCGGACGATTGCCCTCCGGCGACGGCAGCACCTTGGCCTGCTTGAAGGTCTGCGCGATGGTGCCGAGCGTGGCGGACCACGTCTTCTGCCGCGTCGTCGTCCCCGCGACGGTCACCGACAGCGGGGTGTCGGGCTTGCGGCCCGCGGCGACCAGCTCACCGGCGGCGGCCGCCACCGAGTCCAGCGTCGTCGACACCACGACCGTGCAGTCGGACGCGCCGACCTCGGTCCAGCAGCGGTCGGATGCGGTACGGGCGTCGACGAACCGCACGTCGGTACCCTCGGCGTCGCGCAGCGGCACACCGGCGTACGCGGGCACGCCCACGGCCGCGGCGATGCCCGGGACGACCTCGAAACCGATGCCCTGCGCGGCGCACGCGAGCATCTCCTCGGCCGCGTACGTGTCGAGCCCGGGGTCCCCCGTGACCGCACGGACGACCCGCTTGCCGCTCCGCGCGGCCTCCATGACAAGATTGGCCCAGTCCCTCAGAGCCGGGACCGCGACGGCAGTTGACGCCTCGTCAGCGAGACCCGGCTGCGCCGGCGCGCCCGTCGAGTCGAGGACGGTCACGCCTGCCCTGGCATGCGTGCGCACGACGTCGAGCACTTCGGGCTCGGCGATCAGCACATCCGCTCGGGTCAGGGCTTCCACGGCCCGTAGGGTCAGCAGTCCTGGATCACCGGGACCGGCACCCAGGAAGGTGACGTGCCCAGGTGCACAGGCGGTCGATTCAGCGGTGGTGGGGCTCAAAGTGCTCGCTCCCCCATCAGACCGGCCGCACCCTTGGCCAGCATCTCGGCGGCGAGTTCCCGCCCGAGCGCCAGCGCCTCGTCCTGCGACGAGGGCACGGGACCGGTGGTGGTCAGCTGCACCAGCTCGGAGCCGTCGGTGGTGCCGACGACGCCGCGCAGGCGCATTTCCTTGGCAATCTGCCCGTCGGCCAGCAGGTCGGCCAGCGCACCCACAGGTGCGCTGCAGCCGGCCTCCAGGGCGGCGAGCAGGGACCGCTCGGCGGTCACGGCGGCCCGGGTGAACGGGTCGTCCAGTTCTCCGAGCGCGGCGGCGAGTTCACCGTTGGTCGCGGTGCACTCGACTGCCAGAGCCCCCTGGCCGGGGGCGGGCAGGACGATGTCGGTGGAGAGGAAGTCGGTGACCTCCGCGCTCCGACCGATGCGGTTGAGCCCGGCGGCCGCCAGCACGACGGCGTCCAGCTCGCCCTTCTCGACGTAGCCGACGCGGGTGTCGATGTTCCCGCGGATCGGCACGGTCTCGATGCGCATGCCGTGGCTGCGGGCGTACGCGTTCAGCTGCGCCATGCGGCGCGGCGAACCGGTGCCCACCCGTGCGCCGGCGGGCAGCTCGGTGAACTTCAGGCCGTCGCGGGCTATGAGCACGTCGCGCGGGTCCTCGCGGACGGGCAGCGCCGCCAGCACGAGCCCCTCGGGCTGCGCGGTCGGCAGGTCCTTGAGCGAGTGCACGGCGAAGTCGACCTCACCGCGCTCCAGCGCGTCGCGCAGCGCCGTCACGAAGACGCCGGTGCCGCCGATCTGCGCGAGGTGCTCGCGGGACGTGTCACCGTACGTCGTGATCTCGACCAGCTCGACCTCGCGGCCGGTCAACTGCCGTACGGCTTCGGCTACATGCCCCGACTGGGACATGGCGAGCTTGCTGCGCCGGGTGCCCAGCCGCAGTGCTCTCTCGGCGGTCATGCCGGGCCTCGATTCTTGCCTGCCGTGCCGGTAGCGGATTCACGGTCTTGGGGGGTTGCCCGGGAGACGGAGTCGACCGTCTCCTGGTCCAGGTCGAAAAGGGTGCGCAGCGCGTCCGCGTACCCGGCGCCACCGGGCTCGGCCGCGAGCTGCTTGACCCGTACGGTCGGCGCGTGCAGGAGCTTGTCCACCACGCGCCGCACGGTCTGGGTGATCTCCGCGCGCTGCTTGCCGTCGAGGCCGGGCAGCCGCCCGTCGAGCCGCGCGATCTCGCTGGCCACCACGTCCGCGGCCATCGTGCGCAGCGCGACGACGGTCGGCGTGATGGTCGCCGCCCGCTGGGCCGCGCCGAACGCGGTGACCTCCTCGGCCACCAGCGAGCGCACCTGGTCCACGTCGGCCGCCATCGGGGCGTCGGCCGAGGCGTCGGCGAGCGACTCGATGTCGACGAGGCGAACCCCGTCGAGGCGGTGCGCGGCCGCGTCGATGTCGCGCGGCATCGCCAGGTCCAGCAGGGCCAGGGCGACATCGCGCACGGGCTCGGGAGCCCGCTCGCGGCGCATCTCCGGTACGCGGCCGACGGCGGCCAGCGCCGCGATGGCGTCCGCCTCGGAGGCCTCGGGAGCCTGCACCCGGCGGCCCGGGGCGTTGTCCACCCAGGCGCCGTGCTGCTCCAGCTCGGCGGCGTCCATCCCGGCGACGGCGGCCTCGCCCTCGACGGAGAACCCGCCACGGACCACCTCGGCCGGACCGGCGTCGGTGACGGCCTTGCCGGTGCCGGACGTCGTGGGGGCGGGCACCTCGGCGCCCGCGGTGGGGGTACGCCCGGCGACGGCGGCGCGCACCGCGTCGGCGGTCAGCACCAGGCCGGTGGCGCCGGTGCAGGAGATGGCGACGTCGGCACGTGTCAGTTCGTCCGCCACGGCGTCCATCGCGACGGCCCGGGCCGCGGCCCCGCCCTCGGTCAGGATCTCGACCAGCCGGTCGGCCCGCTCGGCGGTGCGGTTGGCGACGACGATCTCGGCGACGCCGGCCCGCGCGAGCGTGGCCGCGGCCAGCGAGGACATCGACCCGGCGCCGATGACCAGGGCGCGCTTCCCGGCCGCCCAGTCCTCCACCGGCCGCGCGAGCGCGAGCTGTTCGAGGCCGAAGGTGACGAGCGACTGACCGGCGCGGTCGATGCCGGTCTCCGAGTGGGCCCGCTTGCCGACCCGCAGCGCCTGCTGGAACAGGTCGTTCAGCAGCTTGCCCGCGGAGTGCAGTTCCTGGGCGCGCGCCAGGGTGTCCTTGATCTGGCCGAGGATCTGGCCCTCGCCCACGACCATCGAGTCGAGCCCGCACGCCACCGAGAACAGGTGGTGGACCGCCCGGTCCTCGTAGTGCACGTACAGATAGGGAGTGAGCTCCTCGAGCCCCACACCGCTGTGCTGCGCGAGCAGCGTCGACAGCTCGGCGACACCGGCGTGGAACTTGTCCACGTCCGCGTACAGCTCGATGCGGTTGCAGGTGGCGAGCACCGCGGCCTCGGCGGCCGGCTCGGCGGCGAGGGTGTCCTGGAGCAGCTTGGCCTGGGTGTCCGCCTGGAGCGCGGCCCGCTCCAGGACGCTGACCGGGGCGCTGCGGTGGCTCAGCCCGACGACGAGGAGACTCATGCCGGCATCACGGCGGGCACGTCCCCGTCGGGTCCCTTGCGGTTCTTCTCGGCCGACTGCGCGGCGGGCTTGGTGACCTTGGCGGCCGGGCCCTCGACGCCGACGGCGCCCTCGGCGGGGCTCTCCCCGTCGACGGCCCCCTCGCCGGCCTTGCGCTGCTCGTGGAAGGCGAGGATCTGCAGCTCGATGGAGAGATCGACCTTGCGCACGTCCACCCCGTCCGGCACGGACAGCACGGTGGGCGCGAAGTTCAGGATGGAGGTGACTCCGGCGGCGACGAGCCGGTCGCAGACCTGCTGCGCGGCACCGGCCGGGGTCGCGATGACGCCGATGGAGACGCCGTTGTCGTCGATGATCTTCTCGAGCTCGTCGGTGTGCCGCACGGCCATCCCGGCGACCGGCTTTCCGGCCATCGCGGGATCGGCGTCTATGAGCGCGGCGACCCGGAAGCCACGGGAGGCGAACCCGCCGTAATTGGCCAGCGCCGCACCGAGGTTACCGATGCCGACGATGACAACCGGCCAGTCCTGGGTGAGGCCCAGCTCGCGGGAGATCTGGTACACGAGATACTCGACGTCGTAGCCGACGCCCCGGGTCCCGTACGAACCGAGGTACGAGAAATCCTTGCGCAGCTTCGCGGAGTTGACCCCCGCCGCGGCCGCGAGCTCCTCGGAGGAGACCGTGGGTACCGAGCGCTCCGACAGTGCGGTCAGCGCGCGGAGGTACAGCGGAAGCCTGGCGACGGTGGCCTCGGGAATTCCTCGGCTGCGGGTCGCCGGTCGGTGAGTTCGGCCAGTTGCCACGGTGCTCCTGCGGGTAGAGCGGGGCTGCAGGCGGCCGTTCGTTCCCAGACCGCCCCGTCGAATGCAGGCTATGTCTTTGTGAACGCGTGCACAAAGATGGTGTCCGATTTGCCCGGCCAACGTGACCGGGGTCACGCGCCCCCGGCGCGCCCTGGTGGAACCGGCGCGCAGGCAGCTTCGTTGCTCACCTGTGGGGGGCAAAACCGCACACACTCCTTACGATCCACGCCCCCGAGACCAAAACCGCCCTCGATCCTAAGCGACATTTGAGCCTGTTTGGACTCGTCGGTCAGTGACGTGTGCGACGGCTGCGCACCCCCTCAGCCCGTCAGCGCCCGCCGCAGTCGCTCCTCCTGTACGCGCCAGAAGTCGTGCTGCGCCCCGTCCACGAGGACGACCGGGATCTGCTCCCAGTACAAGCGGTGCAGCTCCGCGTCCTCGGTGATGTCCTTCTTCTCCCAGGACGCGCCGACCTCGGCGCAGACCTTCTCGATCACCTCCTGTGCGTCGTCGCACAGATGACACCCGGGCTTCCCGATCAGCGTGACCACCCGGTCGGCTGGATTCTTCTTCTCGCTCCGGCGAAAGATGGGACTCATACCGGCCATTCTGGCCCCCTGTCCGGGCCCCTCACGACGCCTGGATTTCACAGAGCGACAGCTTCTCGAAATCCGCTCGACTCCGGAACCACCGAACAAACTGGCTATGCTCACGGCATGGCCGCTCTCGGATGGCTCACACCCCGTAGGCGCTCCGCCACCGCGCGGAGCGTGCTGGCAGGCGAGGCTTCGGCCGAGGCCGCGCGCAAGTCCTCCCTGGAACTGGAGGACGCCGACCAGCTGGAGAACCAGGCGCCGCCGGGCGAAGAGGAACGGGACCAAGAGGAACAGGAACCCGTTTTCCCGGTCGTCGGCGACGACAAGGCCGCGGCCTTCTTCGACCTGGACAACACCGTGATGCAGGGCGCCGCGATCTTCCACTTCGGCCGCGGCCTGTACAAGCGGAAGTTCTTCCAGCGCCGCGAGCTGACCCGGTTCGCCTGGCAGCAGGCATGGTTCCGGATCGCCGGGATCGAGGATCCCGAGCACATGCAGGACGCGCAGAACAGCGCCCTGTCCATCGTCAAGGGCCACCGGGTCTCCGAGCTGATGTCCATCGGCGAGGAGATCTACGACGAGTACATGGCCGAGCGCATCTGGCCCGGCACCCGCGCCCTCGCCCAGGCCCACCTGGACGCCGGGCAGAAGGTGTGGCTGGTCACGGCCGCCCCGGTGGAGATCGCCACGGTGATCGCCCGCCGCCTGGGCCTGACCGGCGCCCTCGGCACGGTCGCCGAGTCGATCGGCGGGGTCTACACGGGCCGGCTCGTCGGTGAGCCGCTGCACGGCCCCGCGAAGGCCGAGGCCGTCCGCGCCCTCGCCGCCGCCGAGGGCCTGGAGCTGGGCCGCTGCGCCGCGTACAGCGACTCCCACAACGACATCCCGATGCTCTCCCTCGTCGGGCACCCGTACGCGATCAACCCGGACGCCAAACTCCGTACCTACGCCAAGGAGCGGGACTGGCGGCTGCGCGACTACCGCACCGGCCGCAAGGCGGCCAAGGTCGGCATCCCGGCGGCGGCCGGCGTGGGCGCCGTCGCGGGCGGCACGGCGGCCGTCATCGCCCTGCAGCGCCGCCGCCGCTGACCCTCCGCCGCCCTCCTCGGGAGCGCATTCCGAACGTCTTACCCGGAGCCGGACACGGCCAGTCACGCGGATACCACTCGGCCACAACGCGTCACGAGCGCTGCCGGAACATGACCTAATCCGATCAACAAGTGGTCACTCTCCGATGCTTGAACCATCTCCGATCAGCTACAGAAGTGACGTAATCGATGATTTGAGCAACTGGGTGTAGCGCTCCCTGCACGAAGCGTTATTCTCCTCAGACGCATTCCGGTACCCACTCGCCAGTACGACGAGTGAACGGTCCCGCACTGCACGTGATGGAAGCTCTGCCTCTGGGAGTCCCGTGTTTCAACACGTCGGGGTTGACGCCTCGGGCCTGGCTACGCTGCGCGCAACGGTCGTCGACCGTCTGCGCGGCTTCGTCCCCACCGCGTACGCCGTCCCCGCCCTCGCCGTCCCTGCGCCCGCCCGTCCATGCTTCGCGATGGCCGACAGCGGCGCGGCCACGGCGGGCAGACGAGCGCGCTCCGGCGCCGCCGGCACGTCCGGCACTTCCACCGCCCGCCGTCCCGCCGCGGACAGCGACAGCGCGCGCATGATGGACCTGGTCGAGCGCGCCCAGGGCGGCGAGGCCGACGCGTTCGGGCGCCTCTACGACCAGTACAGCGACACCGTGTACCGGTACATCTACTACCGCGTGGGCGGGAAGGCGACCGCCGAGGACCTCACCAGTGAGACCTTCCTGCGCGCGCTGCGCCGGATCGGCACCTTCACCTGGCAGGGCCGCGACTTCGGCGCCTGGCTGGTGACGATCGCCCGCAACCTGGTGGCCGACCACTTCAAGTCCAGCCGCTTCCGCCTGGAGGTCACCACCGGCGAGATGCTGGATGCCAACGAGGTGGAGCGCTCCCCCGAGGACTCGGTCCTGGAGTCCCTCTCGAACGCGGCACTCCTCGAGGCCGTGCGCCGGCTGAACCCGCAGCAGCAGGAGTGCGTGACGCTCCGCTTCCTCCAGGGGCTGTCCGTCGCCGAGACCGCCCGCGTCATGGGCAAGAACGAGGGCGCGATCAAGACCCTCCAGTACCGGGCCGTCCGCACCCTCGCCCGGCTCCTCCCCGACGACGCGCGCTGACCGACCGTCACGGTTCGCATCCTCCAACTCACCTTCCGTGAAAGAGAGATGCGATCGCGGTCGGATCATCCGTCGGTCCGTAACCCAAGTGCCGCGCCGATCGTTGTGCGGGATGCAGGCTCCCTGTGGTCACATCCGGATCGGTTTCACTCACTCGATCGTGTGCAAACTCTTCCGATGTGCAACCCCAGGATCACCTGGGGAGTCGACCGTCATGACGAGAGGAGGTGCCGCCAGTGATCGCACATGTCTCGGCACACCGGCGGGCGAACGCCTTCGCCCAGGCCCTGGATGACGAGTCCGCCCAGGACGCGGTGTCGCAGCAGCCGGAAGGACCGGCCGCCCCGTCCGAGCAGTCCGAGCAGGGCAGACTTCTGACCCTGACCGAAGGCCTCGGCGAACTGCCGAAACCGGAGCTCGATCCCGAGGTCAAGGTGGTGCAGCGAGCCCAGCTCGTTGCCGCCATGGAGGCCATGTTCGCGGAGGGCGCTCCAGGCCCAGCCGTACCGGAGCAACGCTCGGCGAAGGCCAAGGGCGCCCATCGCGCCAGCCCGTTGCGGAAGCTGCGGCCCCGCTCCCGCCTGACCAAGGGCATCGCCGCCGGCGGGCTCACCGTCGGTGTGGCCGCGGGCGCGTTCGGCGGTGTGGCGGCCGCGAGTTCGAACGCACTGCCCGGTGACCACCTCTACGGCCTCAAGCGCGGCATGGAGGACCTCAAGCTGGGCATGGCCGACGGTGACTCCGACCGCGGCCAGATCTATCTGGACCAGGCGTCGACGCGGCTGAACGAGGCCCGTCGACTGATGGACCGCGGCCGCACCGGCCACCTCGACCACGAGTCCGTCGGCGAGGTCCGCCGGGCCCTGTCGGGCATGCAGTACGACGCGTCGGAGGGCCACAAGCTGCTCAGCGCGGCCTACAAGCGGGACGGCTCGCTCGGCCCGATCCAGGTCCTCTCCGCCTTCGCCGAGTCGCACCGCAAGAGCTGGACGGCCCTGAGCGACAAGCTGCCGGTCCAGCTCGGCGACGTACGCGACCAGGTGGCCTCGGTCTTCGCCGCCATAGACGAAGAGGTCGGTCCGCTGCGCTCACTGTTGCCCCAGGCTCCCGGTCAGGGCAGCAAGGGCGGTACGGACCGGGGCGGCGGCACCGCCACGGACACCCCCGGCACCGAGCACTCGGCCCCGTCCGGCACCACCGGCCACGACCGGCACTCGTCCTCGGCCAAGCCCAAGCCGTCCAGCTCCAGCAGCGGCAAGGACGACGGCCTGCTCGGCGAGACCACGGGCGGCCTGCTCGACCCCCCGAAGGACGAGTCGACGCCGACCCCGTCCGAGGGCAAGTCCGGCGAGGGCACCACGGGCCCGGCCAAGCCGGACGTGACCCTGCCCCCGCTGCTGCCGGGCCTGCTGCCCGGCCTCGGCATCGACAGCGAGGACGCCGGCTAGCGGCACAGCCATCAGGGCCCGAGGACCACGTCCCCGGGCCCTTTTGCACGCACCCTCAGAAGAACACCGACCGCCGCTGCACCAGCAACTTGTACAGCGTGTGCTGGATCTGCTCGCGTACCTGGTCGGTCAGGTTGAACATCAGCATCGGGTCCTCCGCCGCCTCCGGCGGATACCCGTCCGTCGGGATCGGCTCCCCGAACTGGATCGTCCACTTCGTCGGCAACGGCACCGCCCCCAGCGGCCCCAGCCACGGGAACGTCGGCGTGATCGGGAAGTACGGGAATCCCAGCACCCGCGCCAGCGTCTTGGCGTTGCCGACCATCGGATAGATCTCCTCCGCGCCGACGATCGAGCACGGCACGATCGGCGTCCCGGCGCGCAGCGCGGTCGAGACGAAGCCGCCCCGGCCGAACCGCTGGAGCTTGTACCGCTCGCTGAACGGCTTGCCGATGCCCTTGAAGCCCTCCGGCATGACCCCGACCAGCTCCCCGCTCTCCAGGAGGCGCTGGGCGTCCTCGGCGCAGGCCAGGGTGTGACCGGCCTTGCGGGCCAGCTCGTTGACGACCGGCAGCATGAAGACCAGGTCGGCGGCGAGCAGGCGCAGATGACGGTTCTCGGGATGGTTGTCGTGCACGGCGACCTGCATCATCAGGCCGTCCAGCGGCAGCGTCCCGGAGTGGTTGGAGACGATCAGCGCCCCGCCCTCGGACGGGATGTTCTCGATGCCCTTCACCTCGACCCGGAAGTACTTCTCCGCGATCGGCCGCAGCAGCGACATCAGGACCTGGTCGGTGAGTTCCTTGTCGTAGCCGAACTCGTCGACGTCGTAATCGCCGGTGATCCGGCGCCGCAGAAAGGCGAGTCCGCCCGCGATCTTCCGGTCCCAGCCGCCCAGTCGCTCCGGTGCCGGGCTCTCCCCTGCGGCCTCGGCGTCGAGCGCCGGCGCCGGCTCCTGCACGGGCACGGCCGCCATCTCGCGCACGGCCACGGGCTCGCCGCCCCTGCGCCGGCCACCCGGCCCCCTGCGGCGTGCGGCAGCCTTGCCGGTCGCCCCCCGCGACCTGTCGTCGTCGAACGGAATGACCTTGGCATCCGCCATCGTTGATGCGCTCCTCAGTTGGCGCTCTGCGTCGGGGGCCGGCTCGGCGTGCGGGCACCGCCCAGGAAGGGCAGCGCGGCCACCCTGTCCACGGCTGACGCCAGGGCCTGGGGTGGCAGCAGTCCGGGTCCCCGGCCGCGTACGAAGTCCGCGAAGGTCTCCGCGGTCGTGTACGCGGGCCGGAACCCCAGGGTCTCGCGCATCTGAACCGTCGACACCACCCGCCCGTGCGTGAGCAACCGGATCTGCTCGGGCGAGAAGTCCGTGGCACCCAGCGTACGCAGCGCGCCGCCCACCCAGGTCACGGCCGGCAGCAGGACGGGCACGGTCGGCCGCCCGAGCCGGCGCGAGCACTGCGAGAGCAGCAGCACCCCGTCCCCGGCGATGTTGAAGGTCCCGCTGTTCAGGGTGGCCCGCCGCGGCTCGTGCGAGGCGATGCGCAGCACCTCGATCACATCGTCCTCGTGCACGAACTGAAGCCGCGGATCGTAGCCGAACACCGTCGGCAGCACGGGCAGCGCGAAGTACTGGGCGAGCGGTGAATCGGCGTTCGGGCCGAGGATGTTGGCGAACCGCAGCACGCACACGGCGACATCGGGGCGGCGCCGGGCGAACCCGCGCACGTACCCCTCGACCTCGACGGTGTCCTTGGCGAACCCGCCGCTCGGCAGCGACTTGGGCGGTGTCGTCTCGGTGAAGACGGCCGGGTCGCGCGGCGCCGACCCGTACACGTTCGTACTGGACTTCACCACGAGGCGCCGCACACTGGGCGCCTTCTGGCAGGCGCCGAGCAGCTGCATCGTGCCGATGACGTTGGTCTCCTTGACCGAGCCGCGGCCGCCGCTGGCCAGCGGGGTCCCGGTGACGTCCATGTGCACGACGGTGTCCACGGAGTGCTCGGCGAGCACCCGACCGATCGCCGGCTGCCGGATGTCGGCCTGGAGGAAATCCGCTCCGCCGAGATGGTGCGCGGGCGGCACGGCGTCCACCGCGATGACCCGCTCCACGTCGGGGTCCCGCTGGATGCGCCGCACGAACCGGCCCCCCAGCTGCCGGGCCGCCCCGGTCACGAGCACGACCTTGCCCAAGATCAGCGCCTACCTTCCGTCGCAGCCCCGCCGCGCTCCGCAATCACTGCCCGCGCCTCACGTTAGCGGTTCGATGTTGCGCTGTGATGACCGGACGATGCATGAAGTGACGACAGCCACAGCCGTACGTACATCGGCCGACCGGCCAACGCACTGTGGCCCTCCCACCGAACGGTGAAAGGGCCACAGATGACGCGCTTGACGCAGCAGTCGCTTACTTCTTGTTGCGACGCTGCACGCGGGTGCGCTTCAGCAGCTTGCGGTGCTTCTTCTTCGCCATCCGCTTACGGCGCTTCTTGATAACAGAGCCCACGACTACCCTCGCTCACTTCTCGGACAAGCCCCGCAAAGCGGGGACCATCACTCGGTGCGGGGCTGCATTGGGGCCCACACGACCTACGGGGGGCCAGCCTACCCCGCCCGAGTGCCGAGCCAGAAATCGAGGGCTTCGCCGGCTACGGATCAGCCCGCATCCACCCCCACATAGGACTCGCGGAGGTACTCGTGAACCGCTTGCTCCGGGACGCGGAAACTCCGGCCGACCCGGATCGCGGGCAGATGACCGCTGTGCACCAGCCGGTACACGGTCATCTTGGACACTCGCATGACCGAGGCGACTTCCGCCACGGTCAGGAACTGCACCTCGTTCAGAGGCCTACTCTCACCAGCAGCCATGTCACACCTGAACCTTCCGCACTCGACGGCCACCGGCTTCCCCTTCCGGTGACTCAACGTCGTTGCGTGCTCACTCCCCAATGTAGGGGCGTGTGGTGCGAGTGGGGAAGAGGAGATGCGATCGGCCGCCTACTGTGACAGACACGCTCGATTGAGTACATAGCGAGTAAGCGGTCGGTAGTAATCAGACCGCACAGCGTCATCAAGCGGAACGACGACGGACACCTGCCCCTCGGCCTCACCGACGAACAGGGCCGGATCATCCGTATCGGCCAGGCCGATGGCGTCGAACCCCAACTGACCTGCACCGCAGACCCATCCGTGGTCCCCCACGACAAGCCCGGGAAGCGGTTCTCCGGCCTCCGCGAGAACGGTCAGAGCGGTACGAACCGGGAGGGGGGAGTGCGTGTGCGCGCCCGTCTCACTTCCGGGCGGCCACGCCTCCGGTTCCCTTACCAGCGCGACACCTTGTACGTAGTCAAGGTTGTACGTGCGTAGACCGAACCGGGTCGTTATGTCGACACTGAGACCCTGCGCCGGAGTGAGGACGGGACAGCCTGCCGCCGACAGGGCGCTGGCCAAAGAGGCGTAGAAACCGAGCAGCCGATGCGGATGTCCCGTCCCGATGAGGACGGGAGACCGCGCGTCGGCGGCCCTTCCGAGGCGGTCGCCGAAGGCGTCGAGCGCCGCCAGCGTACGTTCCGGATCGATGATGTCGTACCCCGAGGTGTGCCCCGGATCCGGCGAGACCCCGCATTTGTCGGCCATGAGGGCGAGCAGGTCCCGCTGCCCCCAGGCCCATTCGGGATCGAGCCCGAGCAGCACACGCGGGTCCCGCGCCTCGAAGAGCCGGTAACTGCGCAGACTCTCCTCGCGGGAGGTCGCCACGGGCCCGGCAAGCCGAGCCGCCAACAGATGCGCACGGAGGGCGCCGGTGCTCAACACCTTTGCGATGCTGGCCCATTGACCGCCCGAGCACCCCCAAAACCCCAAAACACCCCACAGAGGGAGTAACCGAGCCCGCCGCCTTGGGCAATCTGCCGCCAGGGGCGGCAGGGTGGGCAAGGCGGCACCCCAGCGCCGGGCAGGCGCCTCGACGGACCCCCGCCACGGCCCCGCTAAGCCAGCAACCCCCGCAAGGGAAACGCGGCCTTCCGCGTAGCCAGAATCGCCTGATCCAGCCGATCAGCGGGGTCGTACCCTTCCTCCCACCCCCGGAACTCCACGGGCCACCGCCCATCGGTCATCCGGGCGGGAGCCAACTGCCGCGTACGAGCGAAGACTTCCTGCCGCCACGACTCCGGAATCACGGTCTCGGCCGCGATGTCCCGCCCGGCGGCGACGGCCACCAGATGCGTCCAGGACCGCGGCACGACATCGACGACGGCATACCCCCCGCCCCCGAGCGCGACCCACTTCCCGTCGGCGTACGTGTGCGCCAGCTCATGACAGGCGACCTGCACGGCCCGCTGCGCGTCGAGCGACACGGCGAGATGGGCGAGCGGATCCTCGAAGTGCGTATCGGCCCCGTGCTGGGTGACGAGCACCTGCGGCCTGAACTCCGCGAGCAGTTCCGGCACCACGGCGTGGAAGGCCCGCAGCCACCCGGCGTCCCCGGTCCCGGCCGGCAGCGCGACGTTCACCGCGGTCCCCTCGGCGGCCCCGTCCGCGCCGGTCTCCTCGGGCCACCCGGTCTGCGGGAACAGCGTCCGGGGATGCTCGTGCAGCGAGACGGTGAGCACACGCGGGTCCTCCCAGAAGGCGGCCTGGACCCCGTCCCCGTGGTGCACGTCCACGTCGACGTACGCGACGCGCTCGACGCCCAGCTCCAGGAGCCGCGCGATGGCCAGCGCCGCGTCGTTGTACACGCAGAACCCGGACGCGGCGCCCGGCATGGCGTGGTGCAGCCCGCCGGTGAAGTTCACCCCGTGCAGGGCGTCCCCGCGCCACACGGCCTCCGCGGCGCCCACGGACTGCCCGGCGATCAGCGCGGACACGTCGTGCATCCGGGCGAAGGCCGGGTCGTCGGTGGTGCCGAGCCCGTACGCGGGATCCGCCGCGGCCGGATCCAGGGAGGCGGCCTTGACCGCCTCCACGTAGTCCTCGCGGTGCACGAGCCGGAGCGTGGACTCACCGGCCCGCGCCGCGGCCACGACCTCGACCTCCCCCGCCCGGTCGAGCCCGAAGGCCCCCACCAGGCTCCGGGTCAGCTCCAGCCGGACGGGATCCATCGGGTGTCCGGGCCCGAAGTCATACCCCGCTACCGCTGGGTCCCACATCAACTGCACGCGGCCGCTCATGCCCGCCACCGTATCGGTCGCCGCCCTTCCCGAACGAAGGGGCGTACACCAGGGTCACCAGCACCAACGCCATCGGAACGAGCATCGCCCCGCGATAGCTCCACGCATCGCCCAAAGCACCCACGAGCGGCGAACCCACCAGAAAACCAACGTAGTTAAAGATATTGAGCCGCGCGACAGCGGCGTCGGAGGCCCCGGGGAACAGCCGCCCGGCCGCCGCGAAGGTCTGCGGCACGATCACGCACAGCCCGAGCCCGAGCAGCGTGAAGCCGAGCATCCCGACCCACGCCCCGGGCGCCACGGCCACGACACCGAACCCGCCGGCCGCGATCACGGTCCCCACCCGCACGACGGCCACGGGCCCGAACCGCCGCACTCCCACGTCCCCCACGGCGCGCCCCACGAGGGTCATCACCATGTACACGTTGTACGGGACCGTGGACAGCTGCTCCGAGCTCCCCAGCACGTCCTGCAAGTACTTCGCGCTCCAGTTGGAGACGGTCGAGTCCCCGATGTACGCGAACGCCATCACCAGGCACAGCGGCAGCAGCATCTTGAAGACGATCCCGCCGGCCTGCCCCTGCTCGACCTCGACCTCGGCGGCACCGCCGTCGCGGGCGTCGACGTACCACCGGCTGCCGATGAGGCAGAGCGGCAGCAGCACCGCGGCGACCGGCAGGTAGGACATGAACAGCGTCAGATCCCAGTGCGCCCCGGCCCACGCGACGGACGCCCCGACGATGCCGCCGAGGCTGTACGCGGCATGGAACCCGAGCATGATGCTGCGCCCGTACGCGCGTTGCAGGCTGACGCCGAGCATGTTCATCGAGGCGTCGAGCGCGCCCACGGCCAGGCCGAACGCGCCGAGGGCCACGGCGACCTCGACCATGGTGTCCCCGGCGCCGACACCGAGCAGCGCCAGGAGGACCACGGGCTGCGCCCATCGCAGCATCCGGCTCGGCCGGACCCGCTTCACGAGCTGCTCGGTGCAGACGCTGCTGACACCGGCGAGGATCGGCACGGCGGCGAGGAAGACGGGAAGCAGCCCGTCCGAGATCCCGTACTGGTCCTGAATGGCGGGAATCCGGGTCACCAGGAGCGCGAACGCCGCCCCTTGGGCGAAGAAGCTGAATCCCAGCGTTCTTCGGCCCCATCGCATCGCGCTTGTTATGCCTGCGTTCCCATCGGTCATGGCGGCTCAGCGTATGCGCCAGGCCTACCGCTGGGTAGATAGATCAAGCACCCAATTCCACCGAGGTCATGCCAGGAGTCCGGCCAAGTCACGCATATCGTCGAAGAGTTCATCGGCCCCCGTGAGCCGCTCGGCCGGCGTCATGGCGGTGAACCCGTACACGTCCATCCCGGCGGCGACGGCCGCCCGCACCCCGAGCGGACTGTCCTCGATGACCACGCACTTCTCCGGGGCGACTCCCATCCGCTCGGCCGCGTGGAGAAAGAGGTCCGGCGCCGGCTTCCCCCGCCCGACATCCTCGGAACTGAAAACCCGCCCGTCCCCGAACCACCGATCGAGCCCGGTCGTACGATGCCCGACCCGAATCCGCTCATGGCTCCCCGAGGACGCCACGCAATACGGCACTCCGTCGGCGCTCAGCTTCTCCAGTACTTCGACGACCCCGGGCACCGGCTGAAGCTCCCGCTCGAACGCGGCGAACACCCGGCCGTGAAAAACATCGTCGAAGTCATCGGGCAGCCGCTCCCCGGTCCGCTCGAGAACCAGGTCGTGTACGCGGTGCAGGGCGGCGCCCATGTAGTCGCGCAGGGAGTCCTCGTACGAGGTGGGGTGCCCGAGCTCGGTGAGATAGCCGGCGAGCAGCGTATTGGAGAGGGGTTCACTGTCGACGAGCACACCGTCGTTGTCGAAGATGACCAGTTCGTAGCGCATACGACGACCCTACGACCCCGTAAACGCAGAAAAGCCCGGACCGTTCCCGGTCCGGGCTTCTCTCAAAATTTGTTCGGCGGCGTCCTACTCTCCCACAGGGTCCCCCCTGCAGTACCATCGGCGCTGTAAGGCTTAGCTTCCGGGTTCGGAATGTAACCGGGCGTTTCCCTCACGCTATGACCACCGAAACACTATGAAACTGTCAACCGGAGCCGTGACCAAAAGGCTACGACGGTTGTTCGTGGTTTCAGAACCAACACAGTGGACGCGAGCAACTGAGGACAAGCCCTCGGCCTATTAGTACCGGTCACCTCCACACCTCACGGTGCTTCCAGATCCGGCCTATCAACCCAGTCGTCTACTGGGAGCCTTAACCCCTCAAAGGGGGTGGGAATACTCATCTCGAAGCAGGCTTCCCGCTTAGATGCTTTCAGCGGTTATCCCTCCCGAACGTAGCCAACCAGCCATGCCCTTGGCAGGACAACTGGCACACCAGAGGTTCGTCCGTCCCGGTCCTCTCGTACTAGGGACAGCCCTTCTCAATATTCCTACGCGCACAGAGGATAGGGACCGAACTGTCTCACGACGTTCTAAACCCAGCTCGCGTACCGCTTTAATGGGCGAACAGCCCAACCCTTGGGACCGACTCCAGCCCCAGGATGCGACGAGCCGACATCGAGGTGCCAAACCATCCCGTCGATATGGACTCTTGGGGAAGATCAGCCTGTTATCCCCGGGGTACCTTTTATCCGTTGAGCGACGGCGCTTCCACAAGCCACCGCCGGATCACTAGTCCCGACTTTCGTCCCTGCTCGACCCGTCGGTCTCACAGTCAAGCTCCCTTGTGCACTTACACTCAACACCTGATTACCAACCAGGCTGAGGGAACCTTTGGGCGCCTCCGTTACTCTTTGGGAGGCAACCGCCCCAGTTAAACTACCCATCAGACACTGTCCCTGATCCGGATCACGGACCGAGGTTAGACATCCAGCACGACCAGAGTGGTATTTCAACGACGACTCCCCAACCACTGGCGTGGCTGGTTCAAAGTCTCCCACCTATCCTACACAAGCCGAACCGAACACCAATATCAAACTGTAGTAAAGGTCCCGGGGTCTTTCCGTCCTTCTGCGCGAAACGAGCATCTTTACTCGTAGTGCAATTTCACCGGGCCTATGGTTGAGACAGTCGAGAAGTCGTTACGCCATTCGTGCAGGTCGGAACTTACCCGACAAGGAATTTCGCTACCTTAGGATGGTTATAGTTACCACCGCCGTTTACTGGCGCTTAAGTTCTCAGCTTCGCACACCCGAAAGTGCACTAACCGGTCCCCTTAACGTTCCAGCACCGGGCAGGCGTCAGTCCGTATACATCGCCTTACGGCTTCGCACGGACCTGTGTTTTTAGTAAACAGTCGCTTCTCGCTGGTCTCTGCGGCCACCCCCAGCTCACACTGCAAGAGTGATCACCAGGTGTGGCCCCCTTCTCCCGAAGTTACGGGGGCATTTTGCCGAGTTCCTTAACCATAGTTCACCCGAACGCCTCGGTATTCTCTACCTGACCACCTGAGTCGGTTTAGGGTACGGGCCGCCATGAAACTCGCTAGAGGCTTTTCTCGACAGCATAGGATCATCCACTTCACCACAATCGGCTCGGCATCAGGTCTCAGACTATGTGCCAGGCGGATTTACCTACCTGACGTCCTACACCCTTACCCCGGGACAACCACCGCCCGGGATGGACTACCTTCCTGCGTCACCCCATCACTCACCTACTACCAACTTGGGCGGCGGCTCCACCACTCCGAACCACGTCAAAGACGAGGACGGCGGTTTCACGGCCTTAGCATCACTGGATTCGATGTTTGACGCTTCACAGCGGGTACCGGAATATCAACCGGTTATCCATCGACTACGCCTGTCGGCCTCGCCTTAGGTCCCGACTTACCCTGGGCAGATCAGCTTGACCCAGGAACCCTTAGTCAATCGGCGCAAACGTTTCTCACGTTTGTATCGCTACTCATGCCTGCATTCTCACTCGTGAACCGTCCACAACTGCCTTCCGGCGCTGCTTCACCCGGCACACGACGCTCCCCTACCCATCACAGCAGGCGTTGGCCCTATTGCTGCAATGACACGACTTCGGCGGTACGCTTGAGCCCCGCTACATTGTCGGCGCGGAATCACTAGACCAGTGAGCTATTACGCACTCTTTCAAGGGTGGCTGCTTCTAAGCCAACCTCCTGGTTGTCTCTGCGACTCCACATCCTTTCCCACTTAGCGTACGCTTAGGGGCCTTAGTCGATGCTCTGGGCTGTTTCCCTCTCGACCATGGAGCTTATCCCCCACAGTCTCACTGCCGTGCTCTCACTTACCGGCATTCGGAGTTTGGCTAAGGTCAGTAACCCGGTAGGGCCCATCGCCTATCCAGTGCTCTACCTCCGGCAAGAAACACACGACGCTGCACCTAAATGCATTTCGGGGAGAACCAGCTATCACGGAGTTTGATTGGCCTTTCACCCCTAACCACAGGTCATCCCCCAGGTTTTCAACCCTGGTGGGTTCGGTCCTCCACGAAGTCTTACCTCCGCTTCAACCTGCCCATGGCTAGATCACTCCGCTTCGGGTCTTGAGCGCGCTACTGAATCGCCCTATTCGGACTCGCTTTCGCTACGGCTTCCCCACACGGGTTAACCTCGCAACACACCGCAAACTCGCAGGCTCATTCTTCAAAAGGCACGCAGTCACGAGACACCAAGCAAGCTTGATGTCCGACGCTCCCACGGCTTGTAGGCACACGGTTTCAGGTACTATTTCACTCCGCTCCCGCGGTACTTTTCACCATTCCCTCACGGTACTATCCGCTATCGGTCACCAGGGAATATTTAGGCTTAACGGGTGGTCCCGCCAGATTCACACGGGATTTCTCGGGCCCCGTGCTACTTGGGTGTCTCTCAAACGAGCCGCTGATGTTTCGACTACGGGGGTCTTACCCTCTACGCCGGACCTTTCGCATGTCCTTCGCCTACATCAACGGTTTCTGACTCGTCTCACAGCCGGCAGACTGTAAAAGAGAGATCCCACAACCCCCCAAGCGCAACCCCTGCCGGGTCTCACACGCTTGAGGTTTGGCCTCATCCAGTTTCGCTCGCCACTACTCCCGGAATCACGGTTGTTTTCTCTTCCTGCGGGTACTGAGATGTTTCACTTCCCCGCGTTCCCTCCACACTGCCTATGTGTTCAGCAGCGGGTGACAGCCCATGACGACTGCCGGGTTTCCCCATTCGGAAACCCCCGGATCAAAGCCTGGTTGACGACTCCCCGGGGACTATCGTGGCCTCCCACGTCCTTCATCGGTTCCTGGTGCCAAGGCATCCACCGTGCGCCCTTAAAAACTTGGCCACAGATGCTCGCGTCCACTGTGCAGTTCTCAAACAACGACCAACCACCCATCACCCCGAACCAGTTGCGGTTCGAGTGCACTGGGGCCGGCACTGAAGGCAGCCTTATCGGCCGTACCTTCAGATACCCAACAGCGTGCCCGGCCCGACCCGTTCTCTTCTCACGTTCCACGCCGAAGCAGTACTAGTGAAAGACAACCGATCGTGCCGAATAATCAACGTTCCACCCATGAGCAACCAGCATCAGACATTCGCTGATGTACTGGCCTCTGACCGAGCGAACTCGGTAAGAAGTGCTCCTTAGAAAGGAGGTGATCCAGCCGCACCTTCCGGTACGGCTACCTTGTTACGACTTCGTCCCAATCGCCAGTCCCACCTTCGACAGCTCCCTCCCACAAGGGGTTGGGCCACCGGCTTCGGGTGTTACCGACTTTCGTGACGTGACGGGCGGTGTGTACAAGGCCCGGGAACGTATTCACCGCAGCAATGCTGATCTGCGATTACTAGCAACTCCAACTTCATGGGGTCGAGTTGCAGACCCCAATCCGAACTGAGACCGACTTTTTGAGATTCGCTCCACCTTGCGGTATCGCAGCTCATTGTATCGGCCATTGTAGCACGTGTGCAGCCCAAGACATAAGGGGCATGATGACTTGACGTCGTCCCCACCTTCCTCCGAGTTGACCCCGGCGGTCTCCTGTGAGTCCCCATCACCCCGAAGGGCATGCTGGCAACACAGAACAAGGGTTGCGCTCGTTGCGGGACTTAACCCAACATCTCACGACACGAGCTGACGACAGCCATGCACCACCTGTACACCGACCACAAGGGGGCGCCTGTCTCCAGACGTTTCCGGTGTATGTCAAGCCTTGGTAAGGTTCTTCGCGTTGCGTCGAATTAAGCCACATGCTCCGCTGCTTGTGCGGGCCCCCGTCAATTCCTTTGAGTTTTAGCCTTGCGGCCGTACTCCCCAGGCGGGGAACTTAATGCGTTAGCTGCGGCACCGACGACGTGGAATGTCGCCAACACCTAGTTCCCACCGTTTACGGCGTGGACTACCAGGGTATCTAATCCTGTTCGCTCCCCACGCTTTCGCTCCTCAGCGTCAGTAATGGCCCAGAGATCCGCCTTCGCCACCGGTGTTCCTCCTGATATCTGCGCATTTCACCGCTACACCAGGAATTCCGATCTCCCCTACCACACTCTAGCCTGCCCGTATCGACTGCAGACCCGGGGTTAAGCCCCGGGCTTTCACAACCGACGTGACAAGCCGCCTACGAGCTCTTTACGCCCAATAATTCCGGACAACGCTTGCGCCCTACGTATTACCGCGGCTGCTGGCACGTAGTTAGCCGGCGCTTCTTCTGCAGGTACCGTCACTTTCGCTTCTTCCCTGCTGAAAGAGGTTTACAACCCGAAGGCCGTCATCCCTCACGCGGCGTCGCTGCATCAGGCTTTCGCCCATTGTGCAATATTCCCCACTGCTGCCTCCCGTAGGAGTCTGGGCCGTGTCTCAGTCCCAGTGTGGCCGGTCGCCCTCTCAGGCCGGCTACCCGTCGTCGCCTTGGTGAGCCACTACCTCACCAACAAGCTGATAGGCCGCGGGCTCATCCTTCACCGCCGGAGCTTTCAACCCCTTCCCATGCGAGAAGGAGTGGTATCCGGTATTAGACCCCGTTTCCAGGGCTTGTCCCAGAGTGAAGGGCAGATTGCCCACGTGTTACTCACCCGTTCGCCACTAATCCACCCCGAAGGGCTTCATCGTTCGACTTGCATGTGTTAAGCACGCCGCCAGCGTTCGTCCTGAGCCAGGATCAAACTCTCCGTGAATGTTTCCCCGTCATCGGGGTGACACCACGAGAGCGGAACCGGAAGAGGAATAATCTTCCGGTTCACAGCGTCCTCGCTGTGCGCCTACCAGTCAGTGACCGGCAGGACTTTTTCAAAGGAACCTCGTCCCAGCCTGATGGCCGGAGACGGGGTATCAACATATCTGGCGTTGATTTTTGGCACGCTGTTGAGTTCTCAAGGAACGGACGCTTCCTTTGTACTCACCCTCTCGGGCTTTCCTCCGGGCGCTTCCCTTCGGTGTTTCTTTTGTTCTTGCGTTTCCGACTCTATCAGACCGTTTCACCGGCCGATTTCCCCGGGGTCCTGCTTCGCTTTCCGGCCTTTCGGCTTTCCGGCGAGTCCGACTCTATCAGATCCTTTCGGGCCTGATTCCCAGTCAGCGGGCTTGTCTTCCCGGCCTGTTGGGCCGTTCCGACGAGTGAGACTTTAGCGGAATCCCGGCTCCCGAGCTAATCGGGGTTCGGGCCCTCCGGTCTTTCGAACGGAGATTCCTCATTTCGCAAAAGCGCGCGCAAACGGTGTCACGACGACAGGGAGAAACCAGTCGTTGTGCGTTTGAGTGGGTCTTGCGGAATGGCTGTCCGGGGACCAACCGGAGTCGGCGCTCACGTCGGACAACTCGGAGCACACTACGGTCCGGCCCGGGGCGTGTCAACTCCTTGCCCCGGGCCCGTGCGAAAGGCAGGTGTCAGCTGTTGTTGCCTGAGGCCAGGGCGCGGCTGCGGTCGCGGGCCGCTTCGAGGGCGGCGATGAGCGCGGCCCGTACGCCGTGGTTCTCCAGCTCGCGGATCGCGTTGATGGTCGTACCGGCCGGGGACGTGACGTTCTCGCGGAGCTTGACCGGGTGTTCGCCGCTGTCGCGGAGCATCGTGGCCGCGCCGATCGCGGACTGGACGATGAGGTCGTGGGCCTTGTCGCGCGGGAGGCCGAGGAGGATGCCGGCGTCGGTCATGGCTTCGACCAGGTAGAAGAAGTAGGCCGGGCCCGAGCCGGAGAGGGCCGTGCAGGCGTCCTGCTGGGACTCCGGGACGCGGAGGGTCTTGCCGACCGAGCCGAAGATGTTCTCGGCGTGGGCCAGGTTCTCCTCCGTGGCGTGGGTGCCGGCGGAGATGACGGACATCGCCTCGTCGACCAGGGCCGGGGTGTTCGTCATGACGCGGACCACCGGGGTGCCCTCGGGGAGGCGCTCCTCGAAGTACGTGGTCGGGATGCCGGCCGCGCCGCTGATGATCAGGCGGTCGGCCGGGATGTGCGGGGCCAGCTCGGTGAGGAGCGTGCCCATGTCCTGGGGCTTCACCGTCAGGATCAGGGTGTCGGCCTGCTTGGCCGCCTCCTGGTTGGTGACGGGGGTGACGCCGTGGCGGGCGCGCAGTTCCTCGGCGCGCTCCGGGCGGCGGGCCGTCACCAGGAGGTCCGCCGGGGCCCAGCCGCCGCGGATCATTCCGCTGAGCAGGGCTTCACCGATCTTGCCTGTGCCGAGTACGGCGACCTTGTGGCTCATGGGCGTGGACCTCCCGTGGTGCGTGTGATGCGTCGTCCCGTCGTCGGGCATCCTCGCATCGGGCGGTCCGGGGCCCGGCGGCTGTCCGGTGGGCGGACGGGCGTCAGGGCGTGCGGCGGCGCAGGGTGGCCGCACCGACGACCAGGACCAGGACGGTGCAGCCCGCGACGATCAGAACATCGCGGAGGTAGGCGGCGGTGGGGTCGGTGTGGTGCAGGACCTCGTTCATGCCGTCGACCGCGTACGACATGGGGAGGACGTTCGAGATCGCCTCCAGCACGGGTTGCATGCGGTCCCTCGGGGTGAACAGGCCGCAGAGCAGGAGCTGGGGGAAGATCACCGCCGGGAGGAACTGGACAGCCTGGAACTCGGTGGCCGCGAAGGCCGAGACGAAGAGGCCGAGGGCCGTGCCGAGCAGGGCGTCGAGGAGGGCCACCAGGAGGAGCAGCCAGGCCGAGCCGGTGACGTTCAGGTCGAGGACCCAGAGCGCGAGGCCCGTGGCGAGCGCCGACTGGACGACCGCGACGGCGCCGAACGCGAGGGCGTAGCCCGCGATGAGGTCGCCCTTGGCCATGGGCATCGCGAGGAGGCGTTCGAGGGTGCCCGAGGTGCGTTCGCGCAGGGTCGCGATCGAGGTCACCAGGAACATCGTGATCAGCGGGAAGATGCCGAGGAGCGAGGCGCCGATGGAGTCGAAGGTGCCGGGGCTGCCGTCGAACACGTAGCGCAGCAGGAGCAGCATCAGGCACGGGACCAGGAGCATCAGGGCGATGGTGCGGGGGTCGTGGCGGAGCTGGCGCAGGACGCGGGTCGTGGTGGCGGTGGTGCGGTGGAGGTTCATGCCGCGTCCACCAAGTGCAGGAAGGCCTCCTCGACCGTGTCGGTGCCGGTTCTCGCGCGCAGGGCCTCGGGGGTGTTCTCGGCCAGGAGTTCGCCGTCGCGCATGAGGAGCAGGCGGTCGCAGCGCTCGGCC
The DNA here is from genome assembly GCF_040529335.1 of Streptomyces sp. HUAS MG91. Taxonomy (GTDB): domain Bacteria; phylum Actinomycetota; class Actinomycetes; order Streptomycetales; family Streptomycetaceae; genus Streptomyces; species Streptomyces tabacisoli. The sequence continues at coordinate 3,796,122 of NZ_CP159534.1, forward strand.
TCGTCCATGACGTGGGAGGAGACGAGGAGGGTGGTGCCGTGGGTGCGGGTGAGGTCGTGGAAGAGGCGCCACAGGTCGCGGCGGAGGACGGGGTCGAGGCCGACCGTCGGTTCGTCCAGGACCAGGAGGTCGGGGGTGCCGATGAGGGCCACCGCGAGGGAGACCCGGCTGAGCTGGCCGCCGGAGAGGGTGCCGGCCAGGGCCTGGGTGTGGGTGGTGAGGTCGACGGCGGCCAGGACGCGGTCGGTCTCCGCGCGGCGGCGGGCGGCTGCCGCGCGGCCGGTGCCGGGGAGGAGGATCGCGGCGAAGTGGTCCAGGTTCTGGTGGACGGTCAGGTCGAGGTAGACGGACGGGGCCTGGGTGACGTACCCGACGCGGGAGCGCAGGCTCGGGTGGCCCGCGGGCCTGCCGAGGACCGTGAGGGTGCCGGTGGCCTTGGCCTGGGTGCCGACGAGGGCGCGCAGCAGGGTCGACTTGCCGCAGCCGGACGGGCCGAGGAGGCCGGTGATCCGGCCGCGCGGGACCGTGAAGGCGAGGTCGCGCAGGACCCGGCGGGTGCCGCGGACGACCGAGAGGCCGGTGGCCTGGACCGCAGGCCCTTCCGGGGTGCCGGACGGCGACCGGCTCGCTCTTTTATTCATCACTCGATGAATATCTCGCTCGCGGATGGCCCGGTCAAGGGCGGCGTACGACGGTGAGCTCCACGGCGTAGGCGTCGTCGATCATGCCGTCGGGGAAGTGGCGCAGGAGGTGGGCGCGTTCGTCCTCCAGGACCGGCTTGGCGCGCTCCGGGCCCAGCACCACGAAGTACGAGCGGCTGGCGAGGTGGGCCAGGTGCAGGTCGACCGGGATGCGGCGGGTCCAGCGCAGGCGGCGGAAGACGGTGGTGGGGGCCGGGGTCAGGCCGAGGGCGGCGACGAGGCGGGCCGCGTCCGCGCTGACGCCGTGACGGTGGTAGCCGGGCAGGCGTTCCTGGAGGCGGCGCTCCTGGGCGGCGGCCCAGGCGACGTCGGGGTCGGGGACGTTCCACCACAGGGCGAGCGCGCCGCCGGGGCGCAGGACGCGCAGGGCCTCGGGGACCGAGCGGGCCGGGTCGGTCCAGTGCCAGGACTGGGCGTAGGTGATGAGGTCGGCGGTGGCGTCGGCGAACGGCAGGGCGTCGCCGTAGGCGCGGACCAGCGGGACGCCGGGGAGGGCCGTGCGGAACTGGGCGCCCATGCCGGGGCCCGGTTCCACGGCGATGACGTCGGCGCCGCGGTCGCGCAGCGGGGCCGTGGCGATGCCGGTGCCCGCGCCCACGTCGAGGACGCGTGCCCCGCGCAGGGAGGTGCCCGCCAGTTCCTCGACGGTGTCGAAGAGCGCGGGCGGGTAGCCCGGGCGGGCCGTGGCGTACTGGGCGGCGACCCCGTCGAAGGAGAGCGCGAAGTCGGCGGCAGGGCGGGCGGCCGGCGGCGTTTCGTCAGTCATGCCGCCATCGTCGCCGTGCGCGGCGCCCGATGTCAGGAGGCGGTCAGCCCTTGCGCTGCTTGCCGCCGGACTTCTTCTTCGCCGGGTTGCCGGTGCGCCGCTCGCTGCGGCGCGCGTACTGCTCGCGGGCGGTCTCGTACTCCCGGCGCCGCAGCTTCTCGCCCGGGGCCTCCGTCACGCAGCGCACGGCGTACGCGACGAGGACGCCGACGAAGCCGATCGCGAGGAAGCCGCGCAGGGACGCCTGCTTCTCGGGGTCGGGGCGTTCGGAGAAGCCGCCCCAGGTGCGGCTGAAGCCGAGGGCGCTGCAGATCGCGAACGCGGCGACGAGCAGCACGTTCACGAAGGAGCCCACGTCGGCCAGGGCCAGGCCCTGGTAGGCGAAGCGGAGTACGAAGCAGCCGGCGACGGCCAGGACGAGGGCGCCGATGCCGACACCGGCGCGGCGCAGCCCGTAGTGGCCGCTGTGGTCGACCCAGGTCGTACCGAAGAAACGGATCTCCTCGGGGCGCGGGCCGGGGGTGCTCGGCCCGGGGATGCTCGGGGTCGGAGTGCTCGGAGTGGGGGTGCCGGTTTCGTCGCTCACGGGTCGATTATCACCGGGCGGGGCGCGGGGTGCGCGGGACCTCCCGGCCCGCGCCCGGTGCGGCCCGTCAGGCGCAGCGCGGTGCGACGTAGCCGTCGCTGCCCGTCTTCACGTAGGAGTCCGAGACGTACTGGCCGCTGCCGATGCTGTCCCAGAGGTTCGTGGTGCCGTAGGTGCCGGTGACCCACTCGCCGGGCTTCTGGCAGGTGATCGGCACGCTGGCGCCGAGCGGGAGGGTGCGCACGAGCTGGTAGTGGGTGCCGGGGCCGCTGCGCACCTTGAGGCGGACGCCCGGGGCGACCGGGTAGCGGGTGGCCGTGGCGGCAACCGCCTCCGCGCCGTCGATGTCCGCTATGCCAGTGTTCTCAACAGCCATGTGAATCTCCCCCGTTGACGTCCGTGACGCGCGTCGCGCGGTGCGACGCGCGCAGGCTAGCAAGCCCCTCCGGTATCGCACGCACCATCGACTAGGCTCCGTGCGTCGCGCTTGCGGACTCAAGTACACGGGGGTGGACGATGCCGCCGCTGCGCAGCACCGGACCCGGGCCGGAAGCGGAGCGTCCGGGATATGCCGGTCGCTATCGCCTGGAGGAATGCCTGGGAGCGGGCGGCATGGGCGTGGTCCATCTGGCCACGTCCGCCTCGGGGCTGCGGCTCGCCGTGAAGGTCGTGCACGCCCACTACGCGGCGGACCCCGAGTTCCGGGCCCGTTTCCGGCAGGAGGTCAGTGCCGCGCGCCGGGTCAGCGGCGCCTTCACCGCGCCGGTCGTGGACGCCGATCCCGGCGCCCGTCTGCCGTGGATGGCCACGCTGTTCATCCCCGGCGACACCCTCGCGGAGCGCGTGAAGCGGAACGGCGCGCTGGACGTCGCCGAGGTGCGCAGGCTCGGGGCCGGGCTCGCGGAGGCGCTGCACGACATCCACCGGGTCGGCGTGGTGCACCGGGATCTCAAGCCGAGCAATGTGCTGCTCGCCGCCGACGGTCCGAAGGTCATCGACTTCGGCATCTCGCGCCCCGTGGACAGTGAACTGCGCACGGAGACGGGCAAGTTGATCGGCTCGCCGCCCTTCATGGCACCGGAGCAGTTCCAGCGGCCGCGCGAAGTGGGCCCGGCCGCCGACGTGTTCGCGATGGGCGCCGTGCTGGCCCACGCGGCGAGCGGGCGCGGCCCCTTCGACTCGGACAGCCCGTACCTCGTCGCGTACCAGGTGGTGCACGACGAACCGGAGCTGTCCGGCGTGCCCGACGCGCTCGTGCCGCTGATCCGGCGCTGTCTGGCCAAGGATCCGGCCGGGCGGCCCTCCCCCGCCGAGATCATGGACTGTCTGCGGCAGCTCCCGGAGGACCTGCCGCCGGTGCCGCGGATACCCGCGCAGCGCACGCCGGATCCGAGCGAGCGGGGCCCGGCGCGGCCCGCTTCCGGCGGTGGGCGGTTCCGCACCCGTACCGGTCGCGCGGCGGACACCGACGCCGGTACCGGTACCGCTGCGGGGCGCGGGCGGCGGTCGCGGATGGTGCTGGGCGCCTCCGCGGGTGTTCTCCTCGTCGGGGGTGTCGCGGCGCTGGCCGTCGGCGCGCTGGCCCCGGGCGACGGGGAGGGCCCGGCGCGGTCCGGGCTCAGCGCCTCCGCCGCCGGTTTCACCCCCTGGAGCGTCCGGCTCGACGCGTCGGGCGGCGGTCCGCCCGTCTGCACCGCGGGCGCGGGCGCGCTGTACTGCGTGACCGGCGACGGTGTCGCCGCGCGGCTCGATCCGGCGGACGGCCGGGTCCTGTGGCGGCACCGGGCGGGCGGGGCGCCGCAGGCACCGACGGTGCTGTCCGGCGGGCTGCTGCACGTCGTCGCCGACGACCGGCTGACGGCGCTCGATCCCCGTACCGGAAGGGCGCGCTGGACCCGCGACACCGCAGGCGTCGACGCGGTCCAGCACTCCGCGGGCACCACGCTGCTCATCGCACCGGACGGCACCGTACGGGCGCTGGACAGTGCGACCGGGCGGCCGCGCTGGACCCGGGACCTCGGCCGGGCCGGGGCGCAGTGGGCGGCCGACGGCTCGAGGACGTTCTTCAGGGCGACGCCGACGGCGGACGGCTCGGCGACCGAGGTCAGCGCGGTGGCCGCGAGCGACGGGCGGGTGACGTGGTCGACCCGCGCGGCGGGCGACCTGCAGCCCTTCGCGGCCGGGGACGGCGCGCTGCACCTGCTCTCCTTCGACCTGCGGCAGCTGGCCGACGCCGTGGTCAGGGTCGACACGGAGAAGCGGACGGTCCATCGGGTCCCGCTGCCCGTGCCCGTCGATCAGGCACAGGCCGCCGGGAGCGGCGGCACGGTGTACGTGTACGCGGTCGGCGGCCTGCTGTACGCCGTCGACACCCGGCCGGAGACGGCGGAGGCGGACGCGGTGCGCTGGCAGCGGGACACCTCGGTCAGCCGCCTCTCCCGACCGGTCGCGGCGGGCGACGGCCTCTACTACACGGCGGCCGACGGGCGGCTGCTCGCGGCGTCCGCGCGGACCGGGGCGCCGCTCGCGCAGACGCGCCCGCGGCCCGCCCCGCGCTCCGACCGGCTGGTCGCCGATCTGCCGGCGCCCGTGGTCATCGGCGGGAAGGTGTTCGCGAGCGCGCCCGACGGCAGTGTCTTCGGGATGGACGGGAGCCGTCCCGAGGACTGGTGAGGCGGTGGATCAGCCGAGCTTGGACACGTCGCGGACCGCGCCCTTGTCGGCGCTGGTGGCCATCGCGGCGTACGCGCGCAGGGCCTGGGAGACCTTGCGCTCGCGGTTCTTCGGGGCGTAGACCCCGTCGAGGGCCGCGCGGCGGCCGGCCAGCTCCTCGTCCGCGACCAGCAGTTCGATGGTGCGGTTGGGGATGTCGATGCGGATGCGGTCGCCGTCCTCGACGAGCGCGATCGTGCCGCCGGAGGCCGCCTCGGGGGAGGCGTGGCCGATGGACAGGCCCGAGGTGCCGCCGGAGAAGCGGCCGTCGGTGACCAGGGCGCAGGCCTTGCCCAGGCCGCGGCCCTTCAGGTACGAGGTCGGGTACAGCATCTCCTGCATGCCCGGGCCGCCCTTGGGGCCCTCGTAGCGGATGACGACGACGTCGCCCTCCTTGACCTGCTGGGTGAGGATCTTCTGCACGGCCTCCTCCTGCGACTCGCAGACGACGGCCGGACCCTCGAAGGTCCAGATCGACTCGTCGACGCCGGCCGTCTTCACGACGCAGCCGTCCTCCGCCAGGTTGCCCTTGAGGACCGCGAGGCCGCCGTCCGCGGAGTAGGCGTGGGCGACGTCGCGGATGCAGCCGCCCGCGGCGTCCGCGTCCAGGGTGTCCCAGCGCTCGGACTGCGAGAAGGCCTCGGCGGAGCGGACGCAGCCGGGGGCCGCGTGCCACAGTTCGAGGGCTTCCTCGGAGGTCGAGCCGCTGCGGATGTCCCAGGTGTCCAGCCACTCCTTGATGGACGGGGTGTGGACGGTGGTGACGTCCTCGTTGAGCAGGCCGCCGCGGTAGAGCTCGCCGAGGATCGCGGGGATGCCGCCGGCGCGGTGCACGTCCTCCATGTAGTACGTCTTCGAGCCCGCGACGTTCGGCGCGACCTTGGCCAGGCAGGGGACGCGGCGCGAGACGGCGTTGATGTGGTCGAGGTTGTAGTCGACCTCGGCCTCCTGGGCGGCGGCCAGCAGGTGCAGGATCGTGTTGGTCGAGCCGCCCATGGCGATGTCGAGCGCCATGGCGTTCTCGAAGGCCGCGTGCGTGGCGATGTTGCGCGGCAGGACCGAGGCGTCGTCCTCGCCGTAGTAGCGCCTGGTCAGCTCGACGACGGTCGCGCCCGCGCGCTCGTACAGCGCCTTGCGGGCGGTGTGCGTGGCGAGCACCGAGCCGTTGCCCGGGAGGCTCAGGCCGATGGCCTCGGTCAGGCAGTTCATCGAGTTGGCGGTGAACATGCCGGAACAGGAGCCGCAGGTCGGACAGGCGTTCTCCTCGATACGGAGGATGTCCTCGTCGGAGATCTTGTCGTTGACCGCCTCCGACATGGCGTCGACCAGGTCGAGCGTGCGGACCGTGCCGTCGACCAGGGTGGCGCGGCCGGACTCCATCGGGCCGCCGGAGACGAAGATCGTCGGGATGTTGAGGCGGAGCGCCGCCATCAGCATGCCGGGGGTGATCTTGTCGCAGTTCGAGATGCAGACCAGCGCGTCCGCGCAGTGGGCCTCGACCATGTACTCGACCGAGTCGGCGATCAGGTCGCGCGAGGGCAGGCTGTAGAGCATGCCGCCGTGGCCCATCGCGATGCCGTCGTCGACCGCGATCGTGTTGAACTCACGGGCGATGCCGCCCGCCGCCGTGATGGCGTCGCTCACGATGCGGCCGACCGGGGCCAGGTGCGTGTGGCCGGGCACGAACTCGGTGAACGAGTTGGCGACGGCGATGATCGGCTTCCGGCCGATGTCCGCACCGGGTACACCGGAGGCGCGCATAAGGGCGCGGGCGCCCGCCATGTTGCGGCCGTGGGTGACTGTGCGGGACCTCAGCTCGGGCATCGCCGCTCGCTCCTTCAGTTCGGGTCCGCGCGGGCGGACCGTCAGACAGAAAAGACTGGCTCACGAGCGTACGCCGCCGCTCTGTCATCCGGACCATGTGTCCGGATGACGGGACAGGCGTCTCACGACTCCGGACCGGCCGCCGCGCCGCTAAGGTCCCGTGAGGTGCCGCTGGACCACCGGCGCGAGCCGGGCGATGACGTCCTCGGCGTCGGCGGACGCCAGCGGCTCCGCCTTGATCACGTAGCGGAGCATCGCCGTGCCCACCAGCTGCGCGGCGGCCAGCGAGACCCGCAGCTCGGCCTCGCGCTCGGGCACGTCGAGGCGGCGGGCGAGACGGGAGAGCAGCTGGGCCGCGATCAGGCGCCGGAAGACGGCGGCCGCGGTCTCGTTGTTCACGGCGGAGCGCACGATGGCGAGCAGCGGGGCCCGGGTGGCCGGGTTCTCCCAGATCCCGAAGATGAAGCGGGTCAGCCGCTCCCCGACCGCGTCGAGCGGCCCGTCCTCGACCGCGGCGGGCGCTTGCAGGGCGGGGGCAAAGGCCACCTCGATCGACGCGGCGAAGACCTGTTCCTTGGTGCCGAAGTAGTGGTGCACGAGCGCCGGGTCGACGCCGGCCGCCTTCGCGATGCCCCGTACGGACGTCTTCTCGAAGCCGCGCTCGGCGAACTCCTCGCGGGCCGCGGCGAGGATCAGCTCCCGGGTGCCCGGGCCGCTCCCCGTGCCCGTACGGGACGGGCGTCCCCTGCGGCGCGCGGGTTCCGTCATGAACGCGGCACCCGGACCGCGGAGGCCAGGTGCAGGCGCGTGAAGGCCAGGGCCTCGGCGAGGTCGGCCTCGCGCTCGGCGCTCGACATGGCCCGCCGGGTGTTGACCTCGATCACGACATGGCCGTCGAAGCCGCCGGTCGCGAGGCGTTCGAGGAGTTCGGCGCAGGGCTGGGTGCCGCGGCCGGGGACCAGGTGCTCGTCCTTGTTGGAGCCGTTGCCGTCGGCGAGGTGGACGTGGCCGAGGCGGTCGCCCATCCGGTCGATCATGTGCATGGCGTCGGTGCGGGCGGTCGCCGTGTGGCTGAGATCGACGGTGAAGTGCCGGTAGTCGTCCTTCGTGACGTCCCAGTCGGGGGCGTACGCGAGCATCTCGCGGTCCCGGTAACGCCACGGGTACATGTTCTCGACGGCGAACCGGACGTCCGTCTCGTCCGCCATCCGCCAGATGCCGCTGACGAAGTCGCGGGCGTACTGGCGCTGCCAGCGGAAGGGCGGGTGGACGACCACGGTCGAGGCGCCGAGGCGCTCGGCCGCGGTCTTCGCGCGCTGGAGCTTCGTCCAGGGGTCGGTGGACCAGACGCGCTGCGTGATCAGCAGACACGGGGCGTGGACGGCCAGGATCGGGATGCGGTGGTAGTCGCTGAGGCGGCGCAGGGCCTCGATGTCCTGGCTGACGGGGTCGGTCCAGACCATGACCTCGACGCCGTCGTAGCCCAGGCGTGCGGCGATCTCGAAGGCCGTCGCCGTGGACTCCGGATAGACCGAGGCCGTCGACAGGGCGACCTTCGCATCCGGGATGCGCACCACTGGTTCTGCCACGGAGACAGAGTACGGGCCTTCTCCTCGGGGTGGGGAGGCGGTCCTTTTCGGGGTGCGGGCGCGCGTCCGCGGTTGGCGCGTTCCGGTCGGTGGGGGCGCCCGCGCGGTTCCCCGCGGAACCGCGCGGGCAGCCCCTACGTCGGCGGCATCTGGTCCAGGTGGCGCAGGATGACGCCCTCGCGCAGGGCCCAGGGGCAGATCTCCAGGGTCTCCACGCCGAAGAGGTCCATCGCGCCCTCGGCGACCAGCGCCCCGGCGAGCAGCTGTCCGGCGCGGCCCTCCGAGACGCCGGGGAGCTCCGCGCGCTCGGTCTCCGTCATCGCGGCGAGCCGCGGCACCCAGTCCTCCAGGGATCTGCGCTTCAACTCCCGCTGAACGTAGAGCCCTTCGGTGGAGCGGGCCGCCCCGGCGAGCCGGGCCAGCTGCTTGAACGTCTTGGACGTGGCGACGACGTGGTCCGGCGCCCCGAACCGGCTGAACTCCCCCACCGTGCGCGCGATCTGCGCCCGCACGTGCCGGCGCAGCGCCTTCACGTCCGCGGGGTCGGCCGGGTCACCGGGCAGCCAGCCGGCCGTCAGCCGCCCGGCGCCGAGCGGCAGCGACACCGCCGCGTCCGGCTCCTCGTCCATCCCGTACGCGATCTCCAGCGAGCCGCCGCCGATGTCGAGGACGAGGAGCTTGCCCGCGGACCAGCCGAACCAGCGGCGGGCGGCCAGGAACGTGAGCCGGGCCTCCTCCGCGCCGCTGAGCACCTGTAGTTCGACGCCGGTCTCGTCCTTGACGCGGGCCAGCACCTCGTCGGCGTTGGTCGCCTCGCGCACCGCCGACGTGGCGAACGGCAGCAGGTCCTCGACGCCCTTGTCCTCGGCGGCCTCCAGGGCGCCGGTGACCGTGCCGACGAGCCGCTCCACGCCGTCGGGGCCGATCGCCCCGCGCTCGTCGAGGAGTTGAGCGAGCCGCAGCTCGGCCTTGTGCGAGTGCGCGGGCAGCGGCCGGGCACCCGGGTGTGCGTCCACCACCAGCAGATGGACCGTATTCGAACCCACGTCGAGGACACCGAGTCTCATGTACGGAACGCTACTGCGCGCGTGAGGTCCCCCGGCAGGGAAGGTCCGACCGAACTCCTCCGCGCGCTTACTCTGGAGCGGTGCCAAAGACGAAAAAGGCCAAGGCCGACAAAAGCGGTAAGAGCGACAAGAAGGCCAAGTCGGCACTGCTGAAGCAGGGCCAGGACTTGAAGCAGGACGAGAAGGCCATCGACTTCCCGCGCGCCTGGGTCGAGTTCCCCGATCCGGCCGACGACGAGCAGGTCTTCCGCTGTGATCTGACATGGCTGACCTCTCGTTGGTCGTGCATCTTCGGCAGCGGCTGCCAGGGCATCCAGGCGGGGCGCGCGGACGACGGCTGCTGCACGCTGGGCGCCCACTTCTCGGACGAGGACGACGAGAAGCGCGTGGCGGGGTTCGTGGACCGGCTCACTCCCGACATCTGGCAGCACCATGACATCGGCACGGAGACCGGCTGGGTGTCGAAGGACGAGGACGGCGAGCGGCAGACCCGCCCGTACAACGGCTCGTGCATCTTCCAGAACCGCCCGGGCTTCAAGGGCGGCGCGGGCTGCTCGCTGCACATCCTCGCCCTCAAGGAGGGGCGCGAGCCCCTGGAGACGAAGCCGGACGTGTGCTGGCAGCTGCCGGTCCGGCGGACGTACGAGTGGATCGACCGGCCGGACGACACGCGCGTGCTCCAGGTCTCGATCGGCGAGTACGACCGGCGCGGCTGGGGCCCGGGCGGCCACGACCTGCACTGGTGGTGCACGTCGGCGACCTCGGCGCACGGCGCCGGCGACCCGGTGTACGTCTCCTACCGCCCGGAGCTGACCGAGCTGATGGGCCCCGAGGGGTACGCGAAGCTGGTCGAGCTGTGCGAGGAGCGGCTGGCCGCCCTGCCCAAGGGGCTGCCGCTGGTCGCCCCGCACCCGGCGGACCCCGCCTCCTGACCCTGCCGGAGTCGGCCCTGGCCGCCACGGCCCGGGCCCTCAGGGGGACTGCGTCGGCGCCGTCGAGTCCCCCGGGCCCGGGCTCGCCGTGTCGGACGCGGTGGGCTCGGGCTCGCTCGTCGCCGGGTCGCTCGGCGTCGGGGTGGGATCCGGGTCGGTGGTGCCCGGGTCGCTGGGCGTCGGCGTGGGGTCCGGCTCGGACGGGGACGACGAGCCGCCGCCGTGCCCGGGGTGGTGGTGGCCGCCGCCCGGGCTGCGTCCGTAGCCGTCGAGGGAGATGACCGCCCCGGACGGATCGACGGCGATGCGCGCGCTCCAGTGCCCGGCCGGCTCCCGGTCGTGATCGACGTACACCCGGATCGTGCTCGAATCGCCGGGCCGCAGCGTGCCCGACGTCTGGCTCAGCCAGAGCCAGGAGGCGCCGGTCGACGCCGACCAGTGCACGGGTGCGCTGCCGGACGCGGTCAGGGTGATGAGCGTCGCGCCGCCGCTGGGCTGGGCCGCCACGGTGAGCCGGCCGGGGCCCGAACCCGCGCGCGTGGGCGGCGAGATCACTTCCACGGAGACGTCCGGCGAGCGGCTGTCCGAGCTGAAGCGGGGGTCGGGCTTCGTGCTGGCGTTGCCCGCGTTCTCGTAGCCGAATCCGCCGCCGTCATCGGCGCGCTCGCCGTCCGGGCCGCCCTCGGCCTCACTGGCGCTCACCGAGCGGCCGTCGCTGCCCTCGCCGGTCAGCGGGGCGCCCCGGTAGGCGGCCCACAGGGCGAAGACGGGGGCGGCGACGACGGTGGCGACGACCGTCGTGGTGAGGGCACGCGCGCGCAGCCGGTCGCGGCGGGCCGCGCGGTCCTTGGGGTCCATCGGGAAGCCGCGCCGGTCGAAGCGCGGGGCCCGCAGGTGCGCGCCGTGGGCGGCGTGCATCGCTTGGTGCAGGGCGGCGCGCGGGGCCTCGGCGAGCGGCAGCGCGGCGGGGGTGACCGAGGTGCCCGGCCAGGCGCCCGGGACGGCGCGCTCCGCGGTGCGGCGGCAGCGCGGGCAGTCGTCCACGTGCCGCACCAGCTCGCGGCGGAGCGCGGCGGACAGCAGCAGCTGGTGGTCGCCGGTCAGGCGGTTGACGCTGGGGCAGGTGCCCGTCTCGACGACGGCGAGGGCGGCACGGGTGCGCTCGACCTCGCACGCGGCGACGGAGAGCAGCTCGCGCGTGGCGCCCGGATCGGAGCCGAGCACGGCCGCGACCTCGGCGGCGGACAGCTTGTGGCGGACCGCGAGCTCCAGCGCCTCGCGCTGCTCGGGGGTGGTGCCCGCGGCCTCCGGCCAGGCCAGCAGCGCCAGTTGACGACGGCGCTCCTCCTGGAGGAGGCCGTCCGGCGGCGCCTGCGCGGTGCCCTGAGGATCCGGGACCGACCCGGCCGCGTGCGCCCGCTGCCTGCGGCGCTTGGCCTCCGTCAGCCGGTGCAGGCACGACCAGCGGGCCAGCGCGTACAGCCAGGCCCTGCGGTCGCTCTCCGCGTCGGGGCCGCGGGAGCCGCGCCGCTCGGCGAGGGCGAGCGCGTCCCCGAGGGCGGCGATCGCCTCGTCGTGGTCGCAGAGCACCGAGAGGCAGTAGGTGAACAGGCCGTCCAGAAACGGCTCGTAGCGCGCGGGCGGGCGCTGCGCGGCAGCGCGCGGCACCGGCCGCCTGGCCCCGGCGCGGTGCGCCCGGTGTGCGCCGGTGGTCTGTGTCGGGGTTTCCGGCCTGCTTGTCACCCGTGCGACCGTAGGCGGCCGCTAAGGCCGCTTCCGCCCCCTTGAGCACATTTAATCCTTACGGGTGAAACGATCCCTCAAAAGAGGACAGGAACTCCGGACTCCGCGCTGACGCCGTGACCGTGCGGCCGCCGGAATGTCAGTGGCGCCCGCTACGGTTTCGCCCATGGCTGCCCGTACCAAATCCGCGAACAGCGGCAAGCAACGACCGTCGTACCGCTGCACCGAGTGCGGCTGGCAGACGGCCAAGTGGCTGGGCCGCTGCGCCGAGTGCCAGGCCTGGGGGACGATCGAGGAGTACGGCGCCCCTGCGGTGCGCACGACCGCGCCCGGCCGCGTCACGACCTCCGCCCTGCCCATCGGCGAGGTCGACGGCCGGCAGGCCACGGCCCGCACCACCGGCGTGCCCGAGCTGGACCGGGTGCTCGGCGGCGGCCTGGTGCCCGGCGCGGTGGTGCTGCTCGCGGGCGAGCCCGGCGTCGGCAAGTCCACGCTGCTGCTGGACGTCGCCGCGAAGTCGGCGAGCGAGCAGCACAAGACGCTCTATGTGACGGGCGAGGAGTCGGCGTCCCAGGTGCGGCTGCGCGCGGACCGCATCCACGCCATCGACGACCATCTGTACCTGGCGGCCGAGACGGACCTGTCCGCCGTCCTCGGCCACCTGGACGCGGTGAAGCCGTCGCTGCTGGTCCTGGACTCCGTACAGACGGTGGCCTCGCCGGAGATCGACGGGGCGCCGGGCGGCATGGCCCAGGTCCGCGAGGTGGCCGGGGCGCTGATCCGCGCCTCCAAGGAGCGCGGCATGTCCACGCTGCTCGTGGGCCATGTCACCAAGGAGGGCACCATCGCGGGCCCGCGCCTCCTGGAGCACCTGGTCGACGTGGTGCTGAACTTCGAGGGCGACCGGCACGCGCGGCTGCGCCTGGTCCGCGGCGTCAAGAACCGGTACGGGACGACGGACGAGGTCGGCTGCTTCGAGCTGCACGACGAGGGCATCACGGGCCTGGCCGACCCCAGCGGCCTGTTCCTGACCCGGCGCGACGAGCCGGTGCCGGGGACCTGTCTGACGGTCACCCTGGAGGGCCGCCGCCCGCTGGTCGCCGAGGTGCAGGCGCTCACCGTCGACTCGCAGATCCCCTCTCCCCGGCGCACCACGTCGGGCCTGGAGACCTCCCGTGTCTCGATGATGCTGGCGGTTCTCGAACAGCGGGGCAAAATCAGCGCCTTGGGCAAAAGGGACATCTATTCCGCGACGGTCGGCGGCGTGAAGCTCACCGAGCCCGCGGCCGACCTCGCGATCGCGCTGGCGCTGGCCTCCGCGGCGAGCGACACCCCGCTGCCCAAGAACCTGGTGGCGATCGGAGAAGTGGGCCTGGCGGGCGAGGTCAGACGGGTCACGGGCGTGCAGCGCCGGCTCGCCGAGGCGCACCGGCTCGGCTTCACCCATGCCCTCGTACCGGGCGATCCGGGCAAGGTCCCGCCCGGTATGAAGGTCCTGGAAGTCGCCGATATAGGGGACGCGCTGCGGGTGCTGCCGAAGAGCCGTCGCCGAGAGGCCCCACGGGAGACGGAGGACCGCCGGTAGACTTTGCCCAGGTCTCGCCCGTGCGTACGAACGCGACGGACGAAGGCGAAGAACCCCAGGGCACCCCAAAAGCCTGCGATCCGGAGGAGTGCAGTGGCAGCCAACGACCGGGCGAACGCTCCCGGCAAGTCCGGCGGGAGTTCCGGTGCGGACGGTCTGATGCGCGCCTCACTGAGCGCGGTGGCGCCCGGTACGGCCCTGCGCGACGGCCTGGAGCGCATCCTCCGCGGCAACACCGGCGGTCTCATCGTCCTCGGCTCCGACCGGACCGTGGAGTCGATGTGCACCGGCGGTTTCGTCCTGGACGTGGAGTTCTCCGCCACGCGCCTGCGCGAGCTGTGCAAGCTCGACGGCGGCATCGTGGTCTCCTCCGACCTCAGCAAGATCCTGCGGGCCGGTGTGCAGCTGGTGCCGGACCCGACGATCCCCACCGAGGAGACCGGCACCCGGCACCGCACCGCCGACCGCGTCAGCAAGCAGGTCGGCTTCCCGGTGGTCTCCGTGTCGCAGTCGATGCGGCTGATCGCGCTGTACGTGGACGGGCAGCGCCGGGTCCTGGAGGACTCGGCGGCGATCCTGTCCCGGGCGAACCAGGCCCTGGCGACCCTGGAGCGCTACAAGCTGCGGCTCGACGAGGTGGCGGGCACGCTCTCCGCCCTGGAGATCGAGGACTTGGTCACGGTCCGGGACGTCACGGCCGTCGCGCAGCGCCTGGAGATGGTGCGCCGGATCGCCACGGAGATCGCCGAGTACGTGGTGGAGCTGGGCACCGACGGGCGGTTGCTGGCGCTCCAGCTCGACGAGTTGATCGCGGGCGTGGAGCCCGAGCGCGAGCTGGTCGTACGGGACTACGTGCCCGAGCCGACCGCCAAGCGCTCCCGCACGGTCGACGAGGCGCTCTCGGAGCTGGACTCGCTGCACCACGGCGAGCTGCTCGAACTGCCCATCGTGGCGCGGGCGCTGGGGTACACGGGATCGCCGGAGGCGCTGGACTCGGCCGTCTCGCCGCGCGGGTTCCGGCTCCTCGCCAAGGTGCCGCGGCTGCCCGGGGCCATCATCGACCGTCTCGTGGAGCACTTCGGCGGTCTGCAGAAGCTGCTCGCCGCCAGTGTCGACGACCTCCAGACCGTGGACGGGGTCGGGGAGGCACGGGCCCGCAGCGTGCGGGAGGGGCTTTCGCGGCTTGCGGAGTCGTCGATTCTGGAGCGTTACGTGTAGCTCCGCCGGTTTGGCGGGTGGCGTGGTCGCCGTCGTTTTCGGGGGTGCGTCGTCGGCTTTCCGTTGTGGCCGGTTGCTCGCGCAGTTCCCCGCGCCCCTTACGGGGCGCTCGTCGGCGTCGCTAGTCGGCCTTGAGGACGAATGAGGTCTGGGTGCCCGTCAGTTGAGGGGCCTTCGCCTCGACCAGGTAGGTGCCCGGGGTGGCCGTGCCGGGTGGCGGGGTCGCGCACTGCGGGGCGCTCCGGTGGCGGTCCCAGGTGAGGGTGTGCGTGACCTTGCCGCCCGCCGGGACGCGCAGCAGCAGCCCCGCGGCGTTGCCGGCCGGGCAGTCCTTCGACGACCAGAACTCCTTGTCGCCGTCCGCCTTGGTGATCGTCACGACCGCCGTGCGCGGGCCCAGGTCGACCTTGCAGGCCGTGTCCGTGGAGTTCTTCGCGGCGAGCTCGATGCGCGGCTTCTCCCCGGGCGCGTACGAGTTGTGGAGGCTGCGCACCGACAGGGTCACCCCGCCCGCCGTGCAGTCGGGCAGCTTGGATCCGGCCGGGACCTGGTCGCCCGACGCCGTACCGCCGCCGCTGCCCGCGCCGTCGCCGCCCGCCGAGTCGTCCGAGCCGCCGGAGCCGTCCGAACCGGCACCGCTCCCGTCCCCCGAGCCGTCGCCGGAACCGCTGCCCGCGTCGCCGCCCGACCCGGAGCCGCCCGATGAGTCGCGCCCGCCGGGGTGTTGGCTGATCGCGGGGCCGGAACCGGAGGGTCCGGGCGTGATGGACTGCGTCGGGTGCTTGCCGTTCGCACCCCCCGCGCCATTGTTCCCGCCCCCGCCGCCCGGGCTGACGATCCAGACGGCCAGCAGCGCGAGCAGCGCCACCAGGGACGCCAGAACAGCCCTCCGGCGCCAGTAGATGGAGGAGGGAAGCGGCCCGATCGGATTGCGCAGAGATCCCACGGCTCAAACCTTACGAGAGATCGGGCGGTTGTCCGGTGTCCACCCGCCGCACCGGACGGCAAGTTTTCAGGATCATCATCATGCCCCCGTCTCACGCGAGCACACGGCGACCCCTGTCTTTCGTCAGGTGCGGGCCGCGACCGTCGCCGGAGGTGGCTCTCACCTTGTATTGCATACTGTCCGGCACCATGGGAACCATTGACTCCGATCTCTATCGCGACATCCTGCAGTTCGCCCACGACACTCCGTCGTGGTTCCAGCACCTGATGGAGGTGTGGACCGAACTGGGGCTGCTGCTGTTCGCCGTGCTCTTCGTCGTCGCCTGGTGGCGGGCGCGGCGCGGTGATCCGCGGGCCCTCGCCGTCGCGGTGCTCGCCCCGCTGGGCACCGCCGTGGCGTACGTGATCAGCGAGGTGGCCAAGTCGGGGATCGACGAGGACCGGCCCTGCCGGGCGGTGAGCGGGGCGCTGGCGCCGCTGATCGACTGCCCCGCCTACGGGGACTGGTCGTTCCCGTCCAATCACTCCACCATCGCCGCCGCGGCGGCCGTGGGACTCGCGCTGGCCTGGCCGAAGATCGGCTGGCTGACGGTGCCGATGGCGATCCTGATGGCGTTCTCCCGGGTCTTCGTGGGCGTGCACTACCCGCACGACGTCGCGGTGGGCCTGCTGCTCGGCACGCTCGTCGCCGTCCTCGTCTCCCGGCTGTGCGCGCCGGTGGGGGCGCGGCTCGTCACCACGATGCGGGGGTCGCGGAACGGCCTGGTGCTGTGGTTCGCGGGCCCCGGCCCGGCCACCCGCGCCGCGGGGTCGGGCACGGCGCCGCGCCGCGGGGCGCATCGCCGCTGATCCCTCGAACACCCGGTGCGGAGCGGGCCTGCTGACGTGATGTCACCTCACGTGAGCAGGCCCGCTTCGTAGGCCACGATCGCCGCCCGGACGCGGTTCCTGACCTCCGGACGGCCGGCGCCGGACGCCGCGAGGACGAGCCCCGGCAGGGCGGTGCCGATCGTCATGTCCTGCCCGCCCGGGGCGGGCCGGTAACAATCCTGGGCCCCCGGGTGACGGCCCGGGCGGCACCCGCCACGGGCCCGCCCCCGGTCGTGGCAGGATCGGCAGTGCCATGACTGCGCCCACGAAGACTCCCGAGAACGCACCCGCCGAGCGGACCGATCTTCACGAACCCGTCATCGACTGGTTCTCCGAGCACGCCCGCGACCTGCCCTGGCGCCGCCCAGAGGCCGGCCCGTGGGGCGTGATGGTCAGCGAGTTCATGCTGCAGCAGACCCCGGTGAGCCGGGTCCTGCCGGTCTACGAGCAGTGGCTCGCGCGCTGGCCGCGCCCCGCCGACCTGGCCGAGGAGGCCCCCGGCGAAGCCGTCCGCGCCTGGGGCCGGCTCGGCTATCCGCGCCGCGCCCTGCGGCTGCACGGCGCGGCCGTCGCCATAACGGAACGGCACGGCGGCGACGTGCCGACCGCGCACGCCCAGCTGCTCGCCCTGCCGGGCATCGGGGAGTACACGGCCGCGGCGGTCGCCTCGTTCGCGTACGGGCAGCGGCACGCGGTGCTGGACACGAACGTGCGGCGGGTGTTCGCCCGCGCCGTGGCGGGGGTGCAGTTCCCGCCGAACGCGACCACCGCCGCCGAGCGGAAGCTGGCCCGCACGCTGCTGCCGGAGCAGGACGACACCGCCGCCAGGTGGGCCGCCGCCTCGATGGAGCTGGGCGCGCTCGTGTGCACCGCGAAGAACGAGGAGTGCCACCGCTGCCCGATCGCCGCGCTGTGCGCGTGGCGGCTCGCCGGGAAGCCCGCGCACGACGGTCCGCCGCGGCGCGGGCAGACGTACGCCGGGACGGACCGTCAGGTACGGGGCAAGCTGCTCGCCGTACTGCGGGACGCGGTCGCTCCGGTTCCGCAGGCGGCGCTCGACCGGGTCTGGGACGAGCCGGTGCAGCGGGCCAGGGCGCTGGACGGCCTGGTCAGCGATGGTCTGGTGGAGCCGCTCGCGGGTGGTCTGTACCGGCTTCCGGCCGGCTGAGAACGGCCCGGGACGCTCTCGGGTCGGCGCGGACATTCAGCCGATTCTCAGCTCCGTTACAGAACCGACGTACAGCCGTGCGTTCGCCGAAGGCTGGAACGGACAGTGCCGTGACAACGCCTCCGTAGCTTCTTCTCAACACCGCACACGACCAGTGCGGACCACGGGGAGCAAGCGGGATACGGGAGGCGGTTCATCATGGCGCACGGTGGTGAGGTGCTCGAGTTCGAGGAGTACGTCCGGACGCGGCAGGACGCTCTGCTGCGCAGCGCCCGGCGTCTGGTGCCGGACCCCGTGGACGCCCAGGACCTGCTGCAGACGGCGCTCGTGCGGACGTACGGGCGGTGGGACGGGATAGCGGACAAGCGTCTCGCCGACGCCTATCTGCGCCGCGTCATGATCAATACGCGGACCGAGTGGTGGCGGGCCCGGAAGCTGGAGGAGGTCCCGACCGAGCAGCTTCCGGAGTCGACGATCGACGACTCCACCGAACAGCACGCGGACCGAGCCCTGTTGATGGACGTCATGAAGGTGCTGGCTCCGAAGCAGCGCAGTGTCGTGGTGCTGCGACACTGGGAGCAGATGTCCACAGAGGAGACGGCCGCCGCCCTCGGAATGTCGGCCGGAACCGTGAAGAGCACGCTGCACCGGGCCCTCGCCCGGCTCCGCGAAGAGCTGGAGAGCCGGAACCGGGAGGAACTGGTGGCGGGTGCGCTCGACCGTCGTGAGGAGCGGGAGCGTTGCGCGGCCTAGGCATACGTGCCTTTGGGGTGGGGCTCTGTGGAGCCTTGGGGAAGATCTTGCGGCACGCCACTCGGGCGGTGAAGGCGGGGAGTCCGGTACTGGCCGGGCTCGCCGCCCTCGGGCTTTTCGCCGGGGCCCTCGTGGCCTGCTCGGCGGGCGGCACCGGCGCCCGCGACGAGGGGCCGGCCCGCACCGCCCCGGTCGGTTCGACCGCGCCGGGCACCACGGTCAGCCCCGCACCGGACGCCGCCGCCGCTTCCCCGTCCCCGTCGCCGACCCCCGCGTCGGTGAACGCGGTGCGGCTGGTGAAGAGCGACCCGAAGGTCAGCTCCGACATCAAGCGCGACCTGAAGCCGTGTGTGGCCAAGGAGTACCCGGTCGACGTGAGCTACGGGAACCTGACCGGCGGTACGTCGAACGACATCGTGGTCAACGTGATGACCTGCGGCGACGCCGTCGGCATCGGCACGTACGTGTATCGCGACGACGACGGCACGTACAAGAATGTCTTCCAGGCCGAGGAACCCCCGGTGTACGCGGAGATAGACCGAGGTGATCTCGTGGTCACCAAGCAGGTGTACGAGAAGGGCGACTCCGTCGCCTCTCCGTCGGGCGAGGAGATCCTCACGTACCGCTGGAGCGGCGGTCGCTTCACCGAGGTGGAGCGCACGCACAACGACTACAGCCACGCGGTGGACGGGGAGTCGCCGTCGCCCGCGCAGGACGGCTGACCCGGCCCGGCGGGCGGCTCGGATCGGTACGGGAACGGAAGGGACAGCACCACATGGCTGAGCGCAGGGGCGAGCAGACCCACGTCCTGTTCGTCGAGGACGACGACGTCATCCGCGAGGCCACCCAGCTCGCCCTGGAGCGGGACGGTTTCGTGGTCACCGCGATGCCGGACGGGCTCGCGGGCCTGGAGGCGTTCCGCGCGGACCGGCCCGACATCGCGCTGCTCGACGTGATGGTGCCGGGGCTCGACGGCGTCTCGCTGTGCCGCCGGATCCGGGACGAGTCGACCGTCCCGGTGATCATGCTCTCCGCGCGCGCGGACTCCATCGACGTCGTCCTGGGCCTGGAGGCCGGTGCCGACGACTACGTGACGAAGCCGTTCGACGGGGCGGTGCTCGTGGCCCGGATCCGGGCCGTGCTGCGCCGCTTCGGGCATGCGGGCGGTCCGGCGGCGGGCGGCTCCGGCGGCGCGGCGGCGGACGCCGGTTCCGGTGCCGTGCTGCACTTCGGCGATCTGGAGATCGACACCGAGGGCATGGAGGTCACCAAGGGCGGTACGCAGGTGGCGTTGACGCCGACCGAGATGCGGCTGCTCCTGGAGTTCTCGTCGGCGCCCGGCACGGTCCTGTCCCGCGACAAGCTGCTGGAGCGCGTGTGGGACTACGGCTGGGGCGGGGACACCCGCGTCGTCGACGTCCATGTGCAGCGGCTGCGCACCAAGATCGGCCAGGACCGGATCGAGACGGTCCGCGGCTTCGGCTACAAACTGAAGGCTTGAGCCGGCTCGACGGCACGGACCGGGCGAACGGGATGGGACAGCGGATATGAGGGGGCCGGCGGACAGGCCCGGGACGGCGCGGCTGCGGCATCTGCTGCCGCGGCGGCTGCGGCGCAGCCTGCGCAGTGGCGTGCGCTGGAAGATCAGCGTGGCCATCGCGCTGGTCGGGGCACTGGTGGCGATCGCGCTCAGCCTGGTCGTGCACAACGCGGCACGGGTCTCGATGCTGGACAACGCCCGGGACGTGCAGGACGAGCGGATCCAGTTCGTGCAGCGCCAGTACGAGGCGCGCGGCGGCAATCTGCCGGTCGGCTTCAAGGTCGACGATCCGGCGCTCCCCGCCGAGCTGCGCGCCAAGGTGCTCGACGGCCGCCGCGCCACCTATGTGTCCGAGCCGTCCGACGGGGTGCCGGACATCTGGGCCGCGGTGCCGCTGGCCGACGGGGACGTCCTCTCGGTGCACACCCGGTTCACCGATCGCAGCGCGACCGTGATGAAGGATCTCGACCAGGCGCTGATCATCGGCTCCATCGCGGTCGTCTTCGGCGGCAGCGCGCTCGGTGTCCTGATCGGCGGGCAGCTCTCGCGGCGGCTGCGCAAGGCGGCCAGCGCGGCCCGGGATGTCGCCCAGGGGCAGACGCACGTCCGCGTACGGGACGCCATCGGCGGGGTCGTGCGGGACGAGACCGATGATCTCGCGCAGGCCGTGGACGCCATGGCCGATGCGCTCAAGCAGCGTCTGGAGGCCGAGCGCCGGGTCACCGCGGACATCGCGCACGAGCTGCGCACTCCGGTCACCGGGCTGCTCACCGCCGCCGAGCTGCTGCCGCCCGGGCGGCCCAGTGAGCTGGTCAGGGACCGGGCGCAGGCGATGCGGACGCTCGTCGAGGACGTGCTGGAGGTGGCCCGGCTGGACAGTTCGGCGGAGCGGGCCGAGTTGCAGGACATCATGCTGGGCGAGTTCGTGAGCCGGCGGGTCGCCGCGCGGGCCTTCGACGGGATCACGGTCAGCGTCATACACGAGTCCGAGGTGACGACGGATCCGCGCCGCCTGGAGCGCATCCTGTTCAACCTGCTCGCGAACGCGGCCAAGCACGCCCGGCCGCCGATAGAGGTCAGCGTGGAGGGCCGGGTCATCCGGGTCCGCGATCACGGTCCCGGGTTTCCGGAGGATCTGCTGGAGGAGGGGCCCAGCCGGTTCCGTACCGGTGCCGCCGATCGGGCGGGGCACGGGCACGGTCTTGGTCTGACGATCGCCGCGGGGCAGGCGCAGGTTCTCGGGGCCCGGCTCACGTTCCGCAATGTACGTCCGCCGGGTGCCGAGCCCGGGACGCCGGCCGAGGGTGCGGTGGCGGTCCTCTGGCTCCCGGAACACGCCCCGACCAACACGGGCAGCTTCCCGATGGTCCGCTTGCCCGGGCCCCTCTGACGGTCCCCCTGGGTTGTCATTCGGCTGACGGTGGGTGGGGGCTGGTCGCGCAGTTCCCCGCGCCCCTCAAACCAGACGTCACGCGCGCCTCGCGCGTGCCCCCTAAACCCAGACGTCACACGCGGCTCTCGTCGTGGCCGGTCGCGCAGTTCCCCGCGCCCCTGAGGCATGCGCTGACGCGCAGCCTCCCCCAGAGGCAGCGCTCCACGCGCCTCTCCCCCAGGACCTGAGGCCGCGCTTCGCGCGCCTCTTCGGCGGGGCGGGTGGCGCGCCTCTCTCGATGAGATGCCGCACGAAGTGCGCATCTCAGGGGCGTGGGGAACTGCGCGAGAAGCGGCCACCGGGCCGCGGACGAACGACTACCCAGGGGCGCGGGGAACTGCGCGACAAACCCCCACCGGCGCGCGGACGAACGACGAAGCGGCCCCCCACGACCAAGGTGCCGGGGGCCGCTCGACGGGGGCGGGGATCAGACGGGCTCCGCCACCGCGTCCCCGCTCGGCGCCGCCTCCCGCTCCTGCCCGGAGGGCCCCCCACGCAGCGCGACCTCCTTGATGAACACCGAGGCGATCAGCGCCACGACAGCCACCACGGACCCGAGCAGAAACGCCACATGCGTCCCGGACGACACAGCGAACTCGTACGCCTCGCGAACCGGCGTCGGCAACTTGGCCAGACTGGCGGCGTCCAGCTGCGCCGACTTCTCGGTCATCCTGCCGCCGAGCGCCCCGGCCCGCTCGGCCATGACGTCCTGCACCTTGTTGTTGAACAGCGCGCCCATGATGGCGACACCGAACGACGAACCCAGCGTCCGGAACAGGGTGGCCGACGAGGACGCGACGCCGATGTCCTTCATCTCGACGCTGTTCTGCGTGACGAGCATGGTGATCTGCATCAGGCAGCCCATACCGGCACCGAGCACCGCCATGTAGACGCCGGACATGAACCGCGAGGTGCCGGTGTCCATCTGCGAGAGCAGGAACAGCCCGCCGATCATCAGCACGCTGCCGACGACCGGGAACACCTTGTACTTGCCGGTGCTGGTGGTGACCCGGCCCGCGACGAGCGAGACGACCATCATCGACAGCAGCATCGGCAGGAGCAGCAGCCCGGAGTTGGTCGCGGACGCGCCCTGCACGGACTGCTGGTACAGCGGCAGGAAGAGCACGGCGCCGAACATCACGAAACCGGTGATGAAGCCGATCACCGACATCAGGGTGAAGTTGCGGCTGCGGAAGATGTGCAGCGGCAGGATCGGCTCGGCGGCCTTGGTCTGCGAGAACACGAACCCGACGAGCGCGGCGACCCCGAGCCCGATGAGCTCCATGATCACGGCGGAGCCCCACGCGTACTCGCTGCCGCCCCAGGTCGTGACCAGCACGATCGAGGTGATGCCGACGGTCAGCAGCGCGGCGCCGAGATAGTCGATGGAGCCGCCCGACCGCTTCTTCGGCAGGTGCAGCACGGCGGTGATCATGACCAGCGCGACGGCGCCGATCGGCAGGTTGATGTAGAAGGTCCAGCGCCAGCCGAGGTGGTCGGTGATGGTGCCGCCGACGAGCGGCCCGCCGATCATGGCGAGCGCCATGACACCGGCCATCATGCCCTGGTACTTGCCCCGTTCCCGGGGCGGTATGAGGTCGCCGATGATGGCCATCACGCCGACCATCAGACCGCCGGCGCCGAGGCCCTGGACGGCCCGGAAGGCGATCAGCTCGGTCATGCCCTGGGCCATGCCGCTGAGCGCGGAGCCGATCAGGAAGATGACGATGGAGGTCAGGAAGGCACCCTTCCTGCCGTACATGTCGCCGACCTTGCCCCAGATGGGCGTGGAGGCGGCGGTGGCGAGCGTGTACGCCGTGACCACCCACGACAGATGCTCGATGCCACCCAGGTCACCGACGATCGTCGGCATCGCGGTGCCCACGATCATGTTGTCGAGCATGGCGAGCAGCATGGCGATCATCAGCGCCATCAGCACGACGCGCACACTGCGCGGCTGCGGCTGTTTCACCCTCTCCCCCCTGTCCGCCACTTTCTCGGTCTGCGCCATGTCCCCCACACTCCTACTTACTTGCCGCCCGGCTAGTTCCTTACACTGGGGAAGGTAGGACGACAACTAGCCGGTCGTCAAGTAAGTTTTCTCCCAAGAGACGAGAACCAAGAGCAGGCGGGCAAGGGGCACAGATGGTCACGGGCAGCAGCAAGCCGCAGCAGCGCCGCGGGGACACCCGCCAGCGCATCCAGGACGTGGCCCTCGAACTGATCGCCGAGCAGGGGTACGAGAAGACGTCCCTGAGGGAGATCGCCGAGCGCCTGGGCGTCACCAAGGCGGCGCTCTACTACCACTTCAAGACCAAGGAAGACATCGTCGTCAGCCTGTTCAGCGACCTGATGGCGCCGATCAACGAGCTGATCACCTGGGCCAAGGAGCAGCCGCGCCCCGCCCCCCTGGAGACCAAGCGGGAGATCCTCACCCGCTACAGCGAGGCGCTGTCCGAGGCAGCCCCGCTCTTCCGCTTCATGCAGGAGAACCAGGCGCAGATGCGCGAGCTGAGCATCGGCGAGAACTTCAAGGACCGGATGCACGACCTGATCGCCCAGCTGCTGCCCGAGGACGCCTCACTGACCGACCGCGTGCGCTGCATCAGCGCGCTGTTCTCGATGCACGCCGGGATGTTCGTCCTCAAGGACGTCGAAGGCGACCCCGAGGAGAAGCGTCTCGCCATCCTCGAGGTCGCCACGGACCTGATCACCCAGGCCCACAAGCACTGAGTCCGTCGGGTCAGACGGTCACGCCCTGCGCCTTGAGGAAGGCGACGGGGTTGACCGCGGAGCCGTAGTTCGGCGTCGTACGGATCTCGAAGTGCAGGTGCGGGCCGCTGGAGTTGCCGGTGCTGCCGGACAGCGCGATGTGCTGGCCCGTCGCGACCGACTGGCCGACGTGCACGTCGATCCGGGACAGGTGCGCGTACTGGGAGTACGTGCCGTTGCTGTGCTTGATCACGACGGCGTTGCCGTACGCGGGGCCGTCACCGGCGCCGTTGCCGCCGGTCTTGACGACGGTGCCGCCGTGCGCGGCCATGACCGAGGTGCCGGTCGGCACGGCGAAGTCCTGGCCGGAGTGGTGACCGGTGGCCCACATGCTGCCGCCCTGCGCGTAGCCGGCGGAGAGGGTGTAGTGGGCGACCGGGTCGACCCAGGAGGCGGCCTTCTTGGCGGCGGCCTGCTGCACCGAGGTGGCGGCCTTGGCCTGGGCGGCGGCCTGCGCCTTGACGGAGGCGGCGGCCCCGCTCGGCAGGGCGGCGGCCTGCCCGTCGGCGGCGAACGCGGCCCCGGCGCCCAGCGCCGCCGTCATTCCGAGGCCGGCGGCCACGACGGCGGCACGGTTGCGGAGCTTCGACGTACCGGGGCGGAGGGACAGGGTGCGCTTCGACATGGAGGGAGACCTTGCTTCGGGGACGTGGGGAGACCCGGCGCACCGCTTGGTGCCACCGGGTCGGCCATCCCTTGGTAACCCGCTCCCCCGGCCCCGCCCAAAAGCCCCATCTACTACCCCATCTCGTACGACTGCCACAAAACGTTGATTGCTTGACAGCTGTCGATCTTCGGCCGGAATTCGTCCGACTTATCCCCCGATCTCATGTTTAACCCCTCTTCGCGGGCGCACCCCCGAGCCCCACGGCGGCCCCCGCTCCCTCGATCCCATGAAACGGACAATTCACCCGAACCCATCAACGGTGTAACAACCGGACCACGGTCCCGCCGGACTCCTACCGCCTCTAGTAGGCCCTTGTGACCCTGTGCGTCATGTCACCGAACGGCAAGATCGAACCTTCCGGGAGTGTGATCGGGGCTACGCTCCCGAGCCATGGATCCCGCTGTGCTCGGCACCCGGCTGGCATCGAGCGCGCTCGTCCCCGCGCTCCGGAAGCTGATCGTCCAGGAGGGTCCGGGAGCCGGCCTCACCGACCGGCCCGTCCGTCTCTCGGGGCTGGTCTCGTTCCGCGGCGAGAAGCGCACGCTCACCGGCGACGACCTGCTCCGCCTCGCCCGCCGGACGGTGACGGCCGCACTCGACGGCCCGGGCGAGGAGCCGTTCCCCGCCGCCGAGACCGAGGCCGTCGTGCACGCGCTGGCCGACACCCTGCACGCTCTCGGCGACCTGGCGATGGACGACGTACAGGCCGTGCGCCTGGGCCACTCGGCACTGGCCCGGGCACTGCGCCGCGCGGCCCCCGACCCCGGCCTGTCCGCCGACGCGGACCTCTTCCTCGACACGGTCACCGGCTGGGCGTGCGAGCACCTCCTGCAGTTCTTCACCCAGCGGTCCACGTTCGTCGCGCGCACCCTCGTCGAGCAGAGCCGCGGCCAGCACGAGCTGCTCGCCAGGACGGACGAGCTGATCCGCCGCACCCCGCCCGCCGACGCCCCGGACACCGCCTTCGAGCAGCGTTATCTCTCCTACGTCGCCGAACGCCACCGGCACCTCACCATCTACGGCATCGATCTGCGGGACGCGCCCGAGCGCTGGCCGCTGGAGGTGGCCTATCTGAGCCTGGAGGCGACGGCCACCACGCCCACCGGCTCCTTCGACGATCTTCCGGGAGCCGTGGCACCGGCCCGGATCCGGGCCGAGGACGCGTTCGACGACGATCACGACCGGGTGCTGCTGCGCGGCGAGGCGGGCTCCGGCAAGACGACGCTGATCCAGTGGCTGGCGGTCACCGCGACCGGCCACGTCCCCATCGTCCTGCCGCTGCGCACCCTCGTACGCGCCGCCGAGCTGCCCTCGCCCGCCGCCTTCCTCACCGCGGTCGGCTGCCCGCTGACCGCGCCCGACGGCTGGGCCGAGCGGGTCCTCGGCGCCGGGCGCGCGCTGGTCCTGGTGGACGGGCTCGACGAGATCCCGGCCGCCGACCGGCACCGCGTCCGCTCCTGGCTGACCTCGCTGATCGGCGCGTACGACGGCAACCGCTGGCTGCTCACCACCCGCCCCACCGCCGTCCGCGCCGACTGGCTCGCCGACGCCGGTTTCCGCGAGGTGCTGCTGCCGCCGATGCGCGGCGCCGACGTCACCACCTTCGTACGGCGCTGGCACACGGCCGCCGAGGCGGGCGCGTACGAGGGCGCTCTCCTGGACGCGCTGCGCACCAAGCGGGACCTGGCCCGGCTCGCCACCAACCCCCTCATGTGCGGCCTGATCTGCGCACTGCACCGCGAACGGCGCGGCTATCTGCCCACCGGCCGCAAGGAGCTGTACGACGCGGCCCTGTCCATGCTGCTCACCCGGCGCGACCGGGAACGCGGCATGACCGGCGTCGACCTGGGCGAGGAGGCCCAGCTCGAACTCCTTCAGCACCTCGCCTACGCGCTGATCCTGAGCGGCCGTACGGAGATGAGCCGGGACGCGGCGGAGGCCGCCCTGGAGCGCCGCCTGCCGTCCGTCGCGTCGGCGTCGCCCCTCGGCGACGCGCCGGCGGTCCTGTCCGCCCTGCTGCTGCGCAGCGGTCTGCTGCGCCAACCCGCCAACGGTGTCGTCAACTTCGTGCACCGTACGTTCCAGGACTACCTGGGCGCCCGGCACGCCGTCGAGGAGGGCCTGGCGCTGCCGTTCGTCCAGCGCCTCGCCGACGATCCAGTGGGCGAGGACGCGATCCGGATGACGGTGGCCCACGCCCGCCCCGGCGAACGCCCCGCGCTACTGCGCGAGTTGCTCTCCTCCGGCACCCCACGCCTGACCCTCCTCGCCCTGGCCTGCCTGGAACACGCGACGACACTCGCCCCCGAGGTGCGGGCGGAGGTGGAGCGGTCGGCGGCCGCCTTGATCCCGCCGAACACGTCCACCGCCGCGAAGGAGTTGGCCGAGGCGGGCCCCCTGGTCCTGGAGCTGCTGCCGGGCCCGGAGGGGCTGACGGACGAGGAGGCCCACGGGGTGGCCGTCACCGCCTCGATCCTGGGCGCGAGCGAGCCGCAGGTGGCCCTCGGTGTCCTGCGCCGCTTCCGGGACCATCCGGCACTGGACGTACGGCGCCAACTGGCGGGAACGTGGCAGCGGTTCGCCACGGAGGAGTACGCGGCCGAGGTACTCGACCACCTGGCGCGCCCGGACCTGTACTTCACCTGCGAGTCGGCGGAGCAGCGTGCGGCGCTCGCGCGGATGCGGCCCTGCCCCGGGGTGCTGTTCCACGGCCCGCACGCGCTGCCGGACGTCGTCGCCGCGCTCCCGGACCCGCACGCGGTGACGCTCCTCGGCCTGCGCGACAACCCTCTGGTCGACGATCTGGGCGCCTTGGCCGCCTGTTCCGCGCTCGACTGGCTGGAGGTGTCGAACTGCCCGAACGTGCGGGACCTCGCGCCCCTCGCCGCCCTGCCGCTCTCCTTTCTCGGCTGCGACGGCAGCGTCGCGGGACTGGCCGGACTGCGCTCGCTGACGAGACTCTCCTTGACCGGTGAGGTGCCGGGAACCTCGCTGATTCAGCGACTGCCCGTCGACGCTCCCCTGGAGTTCCTTTTCCTCGATCGGCACGCCACGGCGACGACAGGGCTACGCGGCCTGAGCCACTGGCAGACACTCTCGGCCGTCAGCCTCGGAGCCCCCACCACAGCTCCTACCGCCGAGGACTGGCAGGAGATCGCCGCCCTGCCGGCTCTCACCTCGCTGTACCTCGACGCTGCCCTGTTCCACATCTTTCCCTCCGTTTGCGGAGAGCTGCCTGAGCTACCCGGCGTGGCCACCCTGCATCTGACCCACATGCACGGCACCGAGGTCCTCGAAGACTTGCCGGCCCGGCTCCCCCACGTCGACCAGGTATTCCTCCAGACCCTCCCGGGCATGACGTTCCCGGCCGATCGGTACGCCCGTCTCTTCCCCCGCGCCGAGGTCGTCCTCGTCCCACGGTGACCCGGACACACGAGAAGGGGGCCGGTGCTGAACAGCACCGGCCCCCTTCTCACTGGCTCACCCCGGAGGGGCTACGCCTCCTTGCTCAAGTTCGGACCGCCACCCGCGGCCGCGTCCTCGATCGGCGGGGCGTCGGGCAGGGCCGACTTCTCCTCGCCGCGGAAGGTGAAGGTCTTGTTCTCACCCTCGCCCTCCGTGTCGACGACCACGATGTGGCCCGGACGCAGCTCGCCGAAGAGGATCTTCTCCGAGAGCGTGTCCTCGACCTCGCGCTGGATCGTGCGACGCAGCGGCCGCGCGCCGAGAACCGGGTCGTAACCCTTCTTCGACAGCAGCTCCTTGGCGGACTGGGAGAGCTCGATGCCCATGTCCCGGTCCTTCAGGCGCTCGTCCACCTTGCCGACCATCAGGTCGACGATCTGGAGGATGTCGTCCTGCGTGAGCTGCGGGAAGACGACGACGTCGTCCACACGGTTGAGGAACTCGGGACGGAAGTGCTGCTTGAGCTCGTCCGACACCTTGTTCTTCATACGCTCGTAGTTGGTCTTCGTGTCACCCGTGGCCGCGAAGCCCAGGTTGAAGCCCTTCGAGATGTCACGGGTTCCAAGGTTGGTCGTCATGATGATGACCGTGTTCTTGAAGTCCACGACGCGGCCCTGGGAGTCGGTCAGGCGACCGTCCTCCAGGATCTGCAGCAGCGAGTTGAAGATGTCCGGGTGGGCCTTCTCCACCTCGTCGAAGAGGACGACGGAGAACGGCTTGCGGCGCACCTTCTCGGTGAGCTGGCCGCCCTCTTCGTAGCCCACGTAGCCGGGGGGCGAACCGAAGAGACGCGAGACCGTGTGCTTCTCGCTGAACTCCGACATGTCGAGGGAGATCAGCGCGTCCTCGTCACCGAAGAGGAACTCGGCGAGCGCCTTGGACAGCTCGGTCTTACCGACACCGGACGGGCCGGCGAAGATGAACGAACCACCCGGACGCTTCGGGTCCTTCAGACCGGCACGCGTACGACGGATCGCCTTCGAGAGCGCCTTGACGGCGTCCTTCTGGCCGATGACCCGCTTGTGGAGCTCGTCCTCCATGCGCAGCAGACGCGAGGACTCCTCCTCGGTCAGCTTGAAGACCGGGATGCCGGTGGCGGTCGCGAGGACCTCGGCGATCAGCTCGCCGTCGACCTCGGCGACGACGTCCATGTCGCCGGCCTTCCACTCCTTCTCGCGCTTGGCCTTCGCCGCAAGCAGCTGCTTCTCCTTGTCGCGGAGCGAAGCTGCCTTCTCGAAGTCCTGGGAGTCGATGGCCGACTCCTTGTCGCGACGCACGCCCGCGATCTTCTCGTCGAACTCGCGGAGGTCCGGCGGCGCGGTCATCCGGCGGATGCGCATCCGGGAACCGGCCTCGTCGATCAGGTCGATCGCCTTGTCCGGCAGGAAGCGGTCCGAGATGTACCGGTCGGCCAGCGTCGCGGCCTGGACGAGGGCCTCGTCCGTGATCGAGACGCGGTGGTGGGCCTCGTAGCGGTCGCGCAGACCCTTGAGGATCTCGATCGTGTGCGGCAGCGACGGCTCCGCGACCTGGATCGGCTGGAAGCGGCGCTCGAGGGCCGCGTCCTTCTCCAGGTGCTTGCGGTACTCGTCGAGCGTGGTGGCACCGATGGTCTGGAGCTCACCGCGGGCCAGCATCGGCTTCAGGATCGAAGCCGCGTCGATGGCGCCCTCGGCGGCACCCGCACCCACGAGCGTGTGCAGCTCGTCGATGAACAGGATGATGTCGCCGCGGGTGCGGATCTCCTTGAGGACCTTCTTCAGGCGCTCCTCGAAGTCACCGCGGTAGCGGGAGCCGGCGACCAGCGCGCCCAGGTCAAGCGTGTAGAGGTGCTTGTCCTTGAGCGTCTCGGGCACCTCGCCCTTGACGATGGCCTGGGCGAGGCCCTCGACGACGGCGGTCTTGCCGACGCCGGGCTCACCGATCAGGACCGGGTTGTTCTTGGTACGGCGCGACAGGACCTGCATGACGCGCTCGATCTCCTTCTCGCGCCCGATGACCGGGTCGAGCTTGGACTCACGAGCGGCCTGCGTCAGGTTGCGGCCGAACTGGTCGAGGACCAGGGACGTCGAGGGGGTGCCCTCGGCAGGCCCGCCGGCGGTGGCGGTCTCCTTGCCCTGGTAACCGGAGAGCAGCTGGATGACCTGCTGCCGCACCCGGTTGAGGTCTGCGCCCAGCTTGACCAGGACCTGGGCGGCGACGCCCTCGCCCTCACGGATCAGGCCGAGCAGGATGTGCTCCGTGCCGATGTAGTTGTGGCCCAGCTGAAGGGCCTCGCGGAGCGACAGCTCCAGGACCTTCTTGGCACGGGGGGTGAAGGGGATGTGCCCGGACGGAGCCTGCTGGCCCTGCCCGATGATCTCCTCCACCTGCTGGCGGACCGCCTCGAGCGAAATCCCGAGGCTCTCCAGGGCCTTAGCGGCGACACCCTCGCCCTCGTGGATCAAGCCCAGGAGGATGTGCTCGGTGCCGATGTAGTTGTGGTTGAGCATCCGGGCTTCTTCCTGAGCCAGGACGACAACCCGCCGCGCGCGGTCGGTGAACCTCTCGAACATCGTTAATCGCTCCTCAGAGCGGTCAGGCAGTAAGGGGTCGGTCCCCTCCCTGTCCTTCCGCAGCTTAGTCCCGCAAGCGGGGACCGCTCATTCCAACTGCCGACACCCGGCCTTCTTCCCGGGGGATCTCCTGCCCCGAACGCCGACATCCTCTCCAACCCGATGGTGCGAGACGATGTTCCCGCAGGCCAAGCGGATAGCCACACCGCCACTACGCCGATGGCGAACGCGGGCTCCCACGGCCGAGCGTGTCGACCCTCCCACTAGGGATGTCTTACCCGCACGGACTGACACTCCATGCGGCGCACGCCGGTTCCCTCCGCTACGGGCGAACATCCTTGCCCCGCCGAACACCCCTTTACGCCCCCATTTCGGACACGGAGCGCATTCAACCAACGACACTGCGTAACTTGCGGGTGCTCCCGGCGGTTGCTCCTGGCATGGTCGCCCCCTTCCCCGCCCCGCGCCGGCCGCTCGACGCCGCCCTCCCGCTCCGGCGGGTCCAGCAGTGGTACGAGGACGAGCTGGGCTGGGCCACGGCGTCCGGCCCCGACGGGGTGCGGCTGCGCACGGGCCTGCGCTTCGACGTACTGGAGATTCCGGCCGACGCCGGGTTCCGGATGCTGCGCAGGTGCGATCCCCGGTCACCGGTGGCGTTGAACGGGGAAACGATGCAGCTCCTGGTGGCCGCCGGCAGCGCGGAAGAGGTGCCGGGGCTGCTCGACTGGCTGGAGTGGGGGGATCTGCCCCTGGACCTCGTCGCCGTCGGAGCGGGCGGATTCATCGACGCGCCGACGCCGCCGGGCCTGGCCGGCTCGCAGGAGGCCGCTGTGTGGGTGCGGCCCCCGGAGCCCGGACGCGAGGTGGAGCCGGTGCTGCCGGCCCTGACGAGCCTGTCGGCCGTCTCGACCTGGTCGGTCGCTGGGGGCGGTGGGGGCGCCCCCGATCTCGTACGACTCGTGGACACAGCGGCGACCCACTGTCAGCGGGCCCGGCTGCGCCGCGCACTGCACGTACCGACGCGTCAGCCGTTGGCCTTCTCGTAGGCCTCACGGATGGAGGCGGGGACGCGGCCGCGGTCGTTGACCTCGTAGCCGTTGTCCTTCGCCCACGCGCGGATCTGCGCGGTGTCCTGGTTGCCACCGGACGCGGCGCGCGCCTTGCCCCGGCCACCGGCGGCGCGGCCACCGGTGCGACGGCCACCCTTGACGTAGGCGTCGAGGAGACCACGGAGCTTGTCCGCGTTCGCGGTGGTGAGGTCGATCTCGTACGTCTTGCCGTCGAGCGCGAACGTCACGGTCTCGTCCGCCTCGCCGCCGTCGAGGTCATCGACAAGAAGGACCTGAACCTTCTGTGCCACCGGATTTCCTTTCATCGATATCTGAAGGGCCGACCCCTGCGACCGCGGCCGCTGATTCGCCGTCCCCTTGTTATATGCAGTACTGCAGTACGTCGGAAAGCAAACCGCTTTTGCCGGAAAAACACAAACCCCTGGCTGAGATCCGGGAGAGATCCGGGAGTTGAAGCTGCCCAGCACGACCGAAAACATGCGCGTTTCGGACATAGGGCCCGGCCGGTTGCAGCTTGCCGGAATATCGGTCCGCCACGATCACAGATGCAGAAGCATCCGGCTGTTACCCAAGGTGTTCGGTTTCACTCGTTCGAGACCGAGGAACTCCGCGACGCCCTCGTCATAGGAACGCAGCAGCTCGCTGTAGACATCGGTGTCAACCGTATCGACGGGTGTCTCACCGATCTCCACGAAGCCGTGCTTGGCGAAGAACTCGACTTCGAAGGTGAGGCAGAAAACCCGGCGAACACCGATCCAGCGCGCGGTCTGCAGCAGCTTCTCAAGCACCTGATGACCCACACCCGAGCCCTTGACCAGTGGATTCACGGCGAGAGTGCGGACCTCGGCCAGGTCTTCCCACATGATGTGCAGGGCTCCGCAGCCGACGACCTCGGCGTTGTCGTCGCGTTCGGCGACCCAGAACTCCTGGATGTCCTCGTAAAGCGTCACCGTGGCTTTGTCGAGCAGGATCCCCTGCCGGCTGTAGGCGTCGAGGAGTCGGCGGACCTCCGGCACATCGGCGGTGCGGGCCCGGCGTACGGTGATGGCTTTTGGGGCGGAGGATTCGGGGACCGGGACGACTTCGGGGAGCTCTGCTGGCATGTCCGGACGCTATCGCCCGCGCTCCTGAGCCGCTTCTCCGGGTGGCGCGACTTCGGCCGGGGCTTCGGACCGTCCGGCTTCCGGCCCGGCTTCCGCCGCGGCACGGGAAGTGGCTTCGGGCTGCACGATGCGCATGGCGTCCCTGAGCGCTTCGCGCTGGTTCGGCGACATCATGCCGAAGAAGGCGACGAGCGCGGCGGCGGGGTTGTCGCTCTGCGCCCATGCGTCGTTCATCAGCGCGGCCGAGTAGGCGGCCCGGGTGGAGACCGCCTCATATCGATAAGCCCGGCCCTCCGCTTCCCGGCGGACCCAGCCCTTCTGATGGAGATTGTCCAATACGGTCATGACCGTCGTGTAGGCGATGGACCGTTCCTGCTGGAGGTCCTCCAGCACTTCTCTCACCGTCACCGGGCGGTTCCAGTTCCACACCCGCGTCATGACTGTGTCTTCGAGTTCTCCCAAGGGGCGCGGCACGAAGAGCACAATAGTGGGAGAAGTCGGCAATTCACCGGCGGACGTGGCGAGAGATCTCGAACTGCATCAATCAATGCCAAAAGGGGCGCCCGCCGGGGCGCCCCTGTCCAGGGCCGGAGCGTGCGGTCAGCCCGCTTCGGGCTGCCGGGCGGCCTCGGCACGCGCGAGGGCGGCGTCGACGGCCGCGTCCTCCTTGGCCTTCTTGTCGCCGCCCTGCGACTTCACGATCGTCACGATCAGGCCGATGAAGAACGCGGCCATCACTACCGGGGGCACGAGCGCGGAAACGTATTCCATGCCCCCAGAGTAGCTAGCCCGCGGCCAGCCGCTGCGGCGGGGCCGGGGGCTGGGCGGGGCGGCGCTTGGGCGGGAACACCTCGGCCGGGGTCGGCACGGGGCGCTCCGGGGTCGCGGGCCGGGGGTCCGCGGGCCGGCCGGTGGCGCTCAGGCCGCCGGGCAGGGCCAGCAGGGCGGTGCGCGAGGACGGGACGCGCGGGCGGTGCCGCGATTCGAGCCGGTCGCGCACGCCCTGCTCGGCGAGCGATCGGCAGCGGTCGAGCAGGGCCGCCGCCGTGGCGTTGCCGCGCAGGGCGCGCAGGGCCGCGAGGTCGTCGGCGCCGGGCTGGTGGCCCGCCGCCAGGGCGTCCTGGAGCAGGCTCAGGTAGCCGGTGACCGTGCCGGGCAGGGCGGCCCGGTACCGGTCGAGGTCGGCGAGCAGGAACGCTCGCATCCGGGCGCTCTCCCGGGTGGCCTCGTCGACCGACTCCGCGAGCCGGAGACAGTCCCGGACGTCGTTGTCCGAGGCGGGGCTGGGGTGGAGGGCGAGGGCGAGGGCACGTCGGAGCACACGCAGCTCTTCTGCGCCGAACGCCATGCCGCCGCGGTTTCCGTAGGGCGTGGGCATGGGGTGACGGTACGGCTTATTTCGGGCAAATCGTGTTAACCGGCAATTCTCCGGCGCGCCATCGCTCCGCTCGGGCCGGGTTTCCGGGTTCTCGTTCGGCTGCGGGCCGGTGGCCGCTTCTCGCGCAGTTCCCCGCGCCCCTGACAGGCCTGCGGCCTTCCGGGGCACGGGGAACTGCGCACCCGGCTAAAGACGGCTGACGTTGCGTTCGTAGACCAGGCGGAGGCCGATCAGGGTCAGCCACGGCTCGTGTTCGTCGATCACCGAGGCCTCGCCGAGGATGATCGGCGCGAGACCACCCGTGGCGATGACGGTGACGTCGTCCGGATCGTCGGCCAGCTCCTTGGCCATCCGGTTGACCACCCCGTCGACCTGCCCCGCGAACCCGTAGACGATGCCCGACTGCATCGCCTCGACGGTGTTCTTGCCGATGACGCTGCGCGGCCGGGCCAGCTCGATCTTGCGGAGCTGGGCACCGCGTACGCCCAGGGCCTCCACCGAGATCTCGATGCCGGGGGCGATCACGCCGCCGGTGTACTCCCCGCGCGCGGACACCGCGTCGAACGTCGTCGCCGTACCGAAGTCGACGACGATCGCCGGGCCGCCGTACAGCTCGACGGCCGCGACCGCGTTGATGATGCGGTCGGCGCCGACCTCCTTGGGGTTGTCCATGAGGATCGGGACGCCGGTCTTGATGCCGGGTTCGACCAGGACGGCGGGGACGTCGCCGTAGTAGCGGCGGGTGACCTCGCGCAGCTCGTGCAGGACCGAGGGGACGGTCGAGCAGATGGCGATGCCGTCGATGCCGTCGCCGAGTTCGTCGCCGAGCAGCGGGTGCATGCCCATCAGGCCCTGGAGCAGGACGGCGAGCTCGTCGGCGGTGCGGCGGGCGTCGGTGGAGATGCGCCAGTGCTCGACGATGTCCTCGCCGTCGAACAGGCCGAGCACGGTGTGGGTGTTGCCCACGTCGATGGTGAGCAGCATCAGGCGGTCGCTTCCCGCAGGTCGAGGCCGATGTCGAGGATCGGCGAGGAGTGGGTCAGCGCGCCCACGGCGAGGAAGTCGACACCGGTACGCGCGTACGCGCCCGCGTTGTCGAGAGTGAGGCGGCCCGACGACTCCAGGAGCGCGCGGCCGTTCGTGAGGGCCACCGCCTCCTCCGTCTCGGACGGCGTGAAGTTGTCCAGGAGGATCAGGTCGGCGCCGGCGTCGAGGACCTCGCGCAGCTGGTGCAGGGTGTCGACCTCGACCTCGATCGGGAGGCCCGGGAAGCGGTCGCGCACCGCCTGGAAGGCCGCTGCCACGCCGCCGGCCGCGACGACGTGGTTGTCCTTGACCAGGGCGGCGTCGGACAGCGACATGCGGTGGTTGACGCCGCCGCCCGCGCGAACGGCGTACTTCTCCAGGGAACGCAGGCCCGGCGTGGTCTTGCGGGTGTCCCGGACCTTCGCCTTCGTACCGTCCAGGGCGTCCGCCCACGCGCGCGTGGCGGTGGCGATGCCGGAGAGGCGGCACAGAACGTTGAGCGCGCTGCGCTCGGCGGTGAGCAGGTCGCGGGTGCGGGTGGTGACCGAGAGGAGCTTCTGGCCCGCTTCCACCCGGTCGCCGTCCTCGGCGTGCCGCTCGACCTCGAACTCGTCCGTGGCCACGACGGAGATGATCGCCTCGGCAACCCGCAGGCCCGCCACGACACCCGCCTCGCGGGCCGTGAAGTCGGCGGTCGCGACGGCGTCCTCCGGGATCGTGGCGACCGTGGTGACGTCCACGCCGCCGTCGAGGTCCTCGGCGATCGCCATGTGGGCGATGTCCTCGATCTCGACCGGGTGCAGGCCCGCGTCCAGGAGCAGCTGGGCCAGCGACGGGTCGAGGCCGCACTCCATGACGTCGGCGACGTCGGTGTCGGCGTTCGCGCAGCCGCAGTTGTCGCCGCAGCCGCCGGAGTCGGCGTCTGCCAGGGGGAGGTCGGGGATGGCGCTCACGTCGGTCACTGCTCCTGTGGGTTCTTTACCGTTGCCGGGAAGTCTGCTGTTCGTGTGGTGTGCGTGGCCAGAGTTCGGTCGGGATTCAGCCGTACGACGATGTGGCGGCGCCAGTTCGCGTCGTCGCGGTCCGCGTGGTCCTCGCGCCAGTGGCAGCCGCGGGTCTCCTCGCGGCGGCGGGCGGCGGCGACCAGGACGCGGGCCACGCACAGCAGGTTGGTGGCCTCCCAGGTGTCGACGCCGGGGACGGCCGTCTTGCCGTGCTCGGCGAGGGCGCCCGCGGCGTCGGCGTGGATGCGGCCGAGCCGGGCGGCGGCCTCGGCGAGGGAGTCGGCGGAGCGCAGCACGCCCGCGCCCTCGGTCATCACGCGCTGGATGGCGAAGCGGGCCTCGGCGGGCAGCAGGGGGTGGGCCGGGGTGGCCGGGTGCGGGACGGGAACGGGCACGCGCGCGTGGAGGTGGTTCTCCGCGTGCTCCTTCTTGATGTCGTCCGCGATGCGCTCGGCGTAGACGAGGCCTTCGAGGAGGGAGTTGGAGGCCAGACGGTTCGCGCCGTGGACGCCGGTGCAGGCGACCTCCCCGCACGCGTACAGGCCGGGGACGGTGGTGCGCCCGTGCAGGTCGGTGCGGACCCCGCCGGAGGCGTAGTGCGCGGCCGGGGCGATCGGGATGGGCTCGGTGATCGGGTCCATGCCGTGGGCGCGGCAGGCGGCCAGGATCGTGGGGAAGCGCTTCTCCCACATCTCGCGGCCGAAGTGCCGCGCGTCGAGGTACATGTGCTCGGCGCCCTGCTCCTGCATGCGGCGCGTGATGCCCTTGGCGACGATGTCGCGGGGCGCCAGCTCGGCGAGTTCGTGCTGGCCCACCATGAAGCGCACGCCGTCGGCGTCGACCAGGTGGGCGCCCTCGCCGCGCACCGCCTCGGAGACGAGCGGCTGCTGGCCCTCGGCGTCCGCGCCGAGGAAGAGCACGGTGGGGTGGAACTGGACGAATTCGAGGTCGCTGACCTCGGCTCCGGCGCGCAGCGCGAGGGCGACGCCGTCGCCGGTCGACACGTGCGGGTTCGTGGTCGCGGAGAAGACCTGGCCCATGCCGCCCGTGGCGAGGACGACGGCGGGCGCGAGGACGGCTCCCACGCCGTCGTGCTGGCCCTCGCCCATCACGTGCAGGGAGACGCCGGCCGTGCGGCCCTCGGCGTCCGTGAGCAGGTCGAGCACCAGCGCGTTCTCGACCGTGGGCAGTCCACGCGCGCGTACGGCTTCGACGAGGGCCCGGGAGATCTCGGCGCCCGAGGCGTCGCCGCCCGCGTGCGCGATGCGGCGCCGGTGGTGGCCGCCCTCGCGGGTCAGGTCGAGGGCGCCGTCCTCGGTCTCGTCGAAGTGGGCGCCGGTCGCGATGAGGCGGCGTACGGCGTCGGGGCCCTCGGTGACCAGGGTGCGCACGGCGTTCTCGTCGCACAGGCCCGCGCCCGCGACCAGGGTGTCGTCGAGGTGCTGCTCGGGGGTGTCGCCCTCGCCGAGCGCGGCGGCGATGCCGCCCTGCGCCCAGCGCGTGGAGCCGTCGTCCAGGCGGGCCTTGGTGACGACGACGGTGCGCAGGCCCGCGGCCTCGCAGCGCAGCGCGGCGGTGAGGCCCGCGACGCCGGAGCCGACGACGACCACGTCGGCCTCGAGGTTCCAGCCGGGGGCGGGGGCGTGGAGTGCTATGCCTGTGCTCGTCACAGGTGACCTCCGAAGGTCAGCGGCAGGTTGTCGATCAGCCGGGTCGTGCCCACGCGGGCGGCGACCGCGAGCACGGCCTCGCCCTCGAAGCCGTCCCGTACATCGGTGAAGTCGGCGGGGTCGACCAGTGCCAGGTAGTCCAGCTCGACCGGCGGGGTGAGGCGGGCGGCCTCGTCCAGGACCTGGCGGGCGGCGGCGAGCACGGCGGCGGGGCCGCCCGGGGAGGCCACCGCGTGGGCGTCGGCGGCGGCGCGGGCCTCGCCGAGCGCGTCGAGCGCACGGGCACGCGCGCGCGAGGTGGGGCTCTCGGCGCCGCGCGCGCGAAGGGCCTCCTGGGCGGCGTGCCGGTCGCGGCCCGCGAACAGGGCGCGGGACAGGGCAAGCGCGGTGCGGCGCTCGTCCGGCGACAGATAGCGGTTGCGCGAGGAGAGGGCGAGGCCGTCGCTCTCGCGGGCCGTGGGCACGGCCTCGATCTCGACGTCGAAGTTCAGGTCGCGGACCATGCGGCGGACCAGGGCGAGCTGCTGGGCGTCCTTCTGGCCGAACAGGGCGACGTCCGCGCGCGTGAGGTGCAGCAGCTTGGCGACGACGGTGAGCATGCCGTCGAAGTGGCCGGGGCGCGAGGCGCCTTCGAGGCGCTCGCCCATCGGGCCGGCCGACATCCGCACCTGGGGCTGCCCGCCGGGGTAGACCTCGTCGACGGACGGCGCGAAGACGAGGTCGGCGCCCGCCTGTCCGGCGATCTTGACGTCGGCCTCGAGGGTGCGCGGGTAGCGGTCGAGGTCCTCGCCCGCGCCGAACTGCAGCGGGTTCACGAAGACGGTGACGACCACCTCGCCGTCGGCGCCCGCGCGCTCGCGGGCGGTGCGGACGAGGGTGGCGTGGCCGTCGTGCAGGGCGCCCATGGTCATGACGACGACGCGCTGCCCGGTACGCGTGCGTGCGCGCAGTTCTTCGCCGGTGTGGACGATCCTGGCGTTCATCGGCTCTCCTCCGCGCCCGTGGCCAGCACGTCGAGCAGGTCCTCGGCCAGCTCCGGCTTCAGCAGGCCGTGGGCGAGGGCGCGGTCGGCGGTGGCGCGGGCCATCGCGAGGTATCCGGCGACGGTCTGCGGGGCGTGCTCACGCAGCTCGGCGACATGGGCGGCGACGGTGCCCGCGTCGCCGCGCGCGACCGGCCCGGTGAGCGCGGCGTCGCCGGAGCGCAGGGCGTTGTCCAGGGCCGCGCCGAGCAGCGGGCCGAGCATCCGGTCGGGGGCGGTGACGCCCGCGTCGCGGAGCAGGTCCATGGCCTGGGCGACCAGGGTGACCAGGTGGTTCGCGCCGAGCGCGAGGGCCGCGTGGTAGAGCGGCCGCATCTCCTCGGCGATCCACTCGGGCTCGCCGCCCATCTCGATGACCAGGGCCTCGGCGGCCAGCCGCAGCTCCTCGGGGGCGGTCACGCCGAACGAGCAGCCGGCGAGCCGCTGGACGTCGACGGCGGTGCCGGTGAACGTCATCGCGGGGTGCAGCGCGAGCGGCAGGGCGCCCGCGCGCAGCGCCGGGTCGAGGACCTTGGCGCCGTACCGGCCCGAGGTGTGCACGAGGAGCTGTCCGGGCCGGATCGAGCCGGTCTCGACGAAGCCTTCGACGAGTCCGGGCAGGATGTCGTCGGGCACGGTCAGCAGCACCAGCTCGGCCCGCGCCAGGACCTCGGCGGGCGGCACGAGGGGCACGTCGGGGAGCAGGGTGGCGGCCCGCCGCACGGAGGCGTCGGAGACCCCGGAGACGGCGACCGGACGGTGTCCGGCCAGCTGCAGGGACGCGGCGAGCGCGGGTCCGACCCGGCCCGCGCCGACGACGCCCACGGTGAGGCGTGCGGGCCGGTCCTTGGGATCGGTGGGTTCGGATCGGGGTGACTGTGGGGCTGAGGTCACGGGGCGACGGCCTTCCGTTCCAGTCCGCTCGGGGTACCGGACGATTTCTCGTCATGTTAACGCTATCTGGCCGGGCGGGCCTCGGTCGTCCACAGGCTGTGGGGAAGCGCACGCGTACGCGTGTGCGACATGATGCGG
Organism: Streptomyces sp. HUAS MG91; assembly: GCF_040529335.1. GTDB lineage: Bacteria > Actinomycetota > Actinomycetes > Streptomycetales > Streptomycetaceae > Streptomyces > Streptomyces tabacisoli. Next base: position 3,836,316 of record NZ_CP159534.1, read on the forward strand.
CGCATGAACGTCCCTGAAGAGAAGCAACAGACAGCACGGCGGATCGCCGCCGTCCGGGGCGCGGAGCGCGTCCTGGCGCGCGGGCCGCACACGGAGACCATCGGGGAGCGCTGGGCGCGCCTGACCGACGCCGCCGGCACGGTGACCGACCTGTCCGGCTCGGTCGACCTCTACGGGGACGGGGTCGTCGCCGACCTGGAGGCGAAGGTCGCCGGGCTGCTCGGCAAGGAGGCGGCGGCGTTCTTCCCGACCGGCACCATGGCGCAGCAGGTCGCGCTGCGCTGCTGGGCGGGCCGCACCGGCAACCCCACGGTGGCCCTGCACCCGCTGGCCCACCCGGAGGTCCACGAGCGGGAGGCGCTGACCACGGTGTCCGGCCTGCGCACGGTGCACCCGACGACCGCCGCGCGGCAGATCACGGCGGACGAGGTGCACGGCATGGACGAGCCGTTCGGCACGCTGATGCTGGAACTGCCGCTCCGGGACGCCGGTTTCGTGCTGCCCACGTGGGAGGAGCTGGAGCAGGTCTGCGAGGAGGCACGCGCGCGTGACGCCGTGATCCACTTCGACGGGGCCCGCCTGTGGGAGTGCACGACGCACTTCGGGCGCCCGCTGGCCGAGATCGCCGACCTCGCGGACAGCGTGTACGTGTCGTTCTACAAGTCGCTCGGCGGCCTGAGCGGCGCGGCGCTCGCGGGCCCGCAGTCGTTCGTCGACGAGGCCAGGGCCTGGCGGCACCGCTACGGCGGCCAGGTCTTCCACCAGTTCCCGCAGGCGATCGCGGCGCTGGCCGGCCTGGAGCGGGAGCTGCCGCGGCTGCCGGAGTACGTGGCGCACGCGCGCGTGGTGGCGCGGGCGCTGCGGGAGGGGTTCGCCGAGGCGGGCCTGCCGTGGGCGCGGGTGCACCCCGAGGAGCCGCACACGCAGGCGTTCCGGGTGCTGCTGCCCTACGACACCGACGTGCTCACCGAGGCGGCGGTGACGCAGGCGGAGGAGACGAAGACGGCGCTGTTCGGGCGCTGGTGGCCGGTGAGCGGGGCGCCGGGGCTCTCCGTCACCGAGGTCACGGTCGCCGCGCCGGGCCTGGAGTGGAGCGCCGCGGACGTCCGCGCGGCCGTCGCGGACTTCGTACGGCGACTACCGTGAGCCGGGGTCAGCACCCGGCGGCGTGACCGCGGTGGCCCCGGTGCCCGGACAGGCGCCGGGCCAGCGCGGCGCGGATCCGGCCGCGCGCCGGGCGCTCCGCGACGACCGCCCGGAAGCGGCGGTAGTCGCGCAGCTCGCGCACCGCGGCCGCCTCGTCGAGGAGCGGGGCCGGCGGGGCGGCCTCGCCGCGCTGGGCCGCCCGGTAGACGTCCAGCGCGTACTGCTGGGTGACGGTCATGACGACCACCTCGCTCATCATCTCGATTGTCATGCCTTGCCCCGCGATCCGCTCTTTGTCGAGCTTGGGGGCCGATGACCACGAGACTGCGCCCCGCGTCGCGGCCCGGTCACGTCGATTGACGAGAGCCGTCAATCGAGGGCCCGGCTGTCGGTGGCGGCGTGCACCATGGGGTCATGAGCGTGCGCATCGACATCACCGGCCTGACGGCCGAGCGGATCCACTTCGCGCCCTCACCCCTGGCCGAGATGGGCGCGGCGCTGCACGCGCTGGCGGAGCCCGCGCACCACCCGGGGGTGCAGGGCTGGACGACGAGCGTGTCCGCGTGCCTCGACCCGTGCCTGGCGGACCGGATGTGCGAGGCGGACTTCCTGTGGCGGACGACGTTCTCGGACGTCTTCACCCCGTCCGCCGGGCTGCCCGGCCTGCACACCCTGCCCGGCGCCACGCTCGGCGAGGAGCTGGACCTGCTCGACAAGCTCTCCGACGAGCAGTTCGTGGACGCCGCCCTGGAGTTCACCTGCCAGTCGGAGTACGCGCGGCGGGACGTCGCCCGGCTGGACGACCCGCGTGCCCGGGAGCGCGCGCTCGAGCTGGCGGCGGCGCGCGGCTCCCACCAGGTGCGCTTCACCCAGCGCCTGCTGGAGGACCCGCCCGCCATCAGGGCGTGGTTCCGCGAGCTGATGCAGGACTGCGACGAGGCGTTCTTCTCCGACGTGTGGGGGCGCGTCCGGCATCAGCTGGTGGCCGACGCCCGGCTCAAGACGGATCTGCTGCGCCGCAAGGGCGTCGCGGACGCGCTCTCCGCGGTCTCGGGATCGGTGTCGCTGGACGACTCGGGCCGCTCGGTCGTCGTCGACAAGATCTCCGTGGGGCACACCGAGACGGGCTCCGGCAGTCTGGTCCTGATCCCGACCAGCCTGGGCCGGCCGCATCTGTGGGTGCTGCACCGCAAGGACTGGCAGCCGCTGATCACGTACCCGATCTCCTCCCCCGGGCTCACCGCGCCGACCTCGGTGGAACAGCTGACGCTGCGGATGTCGGCCCTCGCCCACCCGGTGCGCATGCGCCTGTGCCGCCACCTGGCGCGCGGCTCGTACACGACGGGCGAGCTCGCCGATGCGCACGGCATGACCGCGCCGGAGATATCCCGGCACCTGTCGGTGCTGAAGAAGGCGGGCCTGATCACGACGCGCCGCCACGGCCGGTACGCGCAGCACCAGTTGGACCTGAGCGTGGTGTCGCGGCTGGGCGGGGACTTCATCGAGGGCGTGCTGCGCTGACCGGGCTCCCTCAGGCCCCGCCGCCCGCGCGGACGAGCCCCGTCTCGTAGGCGAGGACGACGACCTGGACCCGGTCGCGCAGGCCGAGCTTGGTCAGGATGCGGCCGACGTGGGTCTTCACGGTGGCCTCGGACAGCACCAGATGGGCCGCGATCTCGCCGTTCGACAGGCCCTGGGCGACCAGGATCATGACCTCGCGCTCGCGCTCGGTGAGCCGGTCCAGCTGCTGGGCCTGCGGCTCCTTGACGCTGCTGGGCAGCATCGGCGCGAACCGGTCGAGCAGCCGGCGGGTGGTGGACGGGGCGACCACCGCGTCGCCGCTGTGCACGGAGCGGATGGCGGTCAGCAGCTCGCCGGGCGGCACGTCCTTGAGCATGAAGCCGGAGGCGCCCGCCTTGAGCCCGGAGAACGCGTACTCGTCCAGGTCGAACGTGGTCAGGATGAGGACCTTCGGCGGGTTCGGCCCGGAACAGACCCGGCGGGTGGTCTCGACGCCGTCCAGCTTCGGCATGCGGACGTCCATGAGGACCACGTCCACGGCCGTGGACCGCAGCACTTCGAGGGCCTCGACGCCGTCGCCCGCCTCGGCGACGACCTCCATGTCCGGCTGGGCGGCGAGCACCATCCGGAAACCGGTGCGCAGCAGCACCTGGTCGTCGACGAGCATGACCTTGATCGACATCGATCCCGTTCCTTTGCTGGTACGTGTCAATGGGCGGGCTTGAGCGGCAGCAGGACGCTGATGCGGAAGCCACCGCCGGGGCGCGGGCCCGCGTCCAGCGTGCCGCCGACCATACCGACGCGCTCCCGCATCCCGATGAGGCCGTGGCCGCGGCCGTCGGCGCCGCCGTCCTCGTACAGCTCGTGCGGGGCGCCCTTGCCGTCGTCCTCGACGAGCAGGCCGAGTCCGTCGTCGAAGTAGACCAGGCGGACGCTCGCCCCCGCGTTCGGACCGCCGTGCTTGCGGGTGTTGGTGAGGGCCTCCTGGACGATGCGGTACGCGGTCAGCTCGACGCCGCTGGGCAGCGGGCGCGGGGTGCCCTCGACCTTGAAGTCCACGGGCAGGCCCGCCGTGCGCACCTGGGTGACCAGGTCCTCGATCTGCTCGACGTCGGGCTGGGGCACGTACTCCTCGCCCTTCTCGCGCTCGCCGGTGCGCAGCACACCGAGCAGCCGGCGCATCTCGGCGAGCGCCTGCCGGCCGGTCCCCGAGATCGTCTCCAGGGCCTTCTTCGCCTGGTCGGGGGCGGTGTCCAGGACGTACGCGGCGCCGTCGGCCTGCACCACCATCACCGACACGTTGTGCGCGACGACATCGTGCAACTCGCGCGCGATGCGCGCCCGTTCGGCCGCGACCGCGACCTTCGACTGGGCCTCGCGCTCCTTCTCCAGGCGGGCCGCGCGCTCCTCCAGCTCGGCCAGATAGGCGCGGCGGGTGCGCAGCGAGTCGCCGAGGACCCAGGCGAGGGCGAACGGCACCATCGTGAAGACGGTGACGGCGATCTTTCCGAGGCCGCTGGCCTGTTCCTCGGGCCAGCGCAGCTGCGCGAGCGGTGCCGCGCACAGACCCGCGCCGAGGGCGAGCCGGGACGACCACCGCGCCCCGTTCGCCGCGCAGGTGTAGACGATGACCAGCATCGCGAAGTCGCCGGGGCTGGTCTCGGCGTCGAGGACCAGCTGGGCCAGGCCGGTCAGGATCGTGAGGATCAGCATCCGCTCGGGCATCCGGCGGCGCAGCGTGACGACGACGCTCAGCAGGACGGCGCAGGCGATGCCCGCCGCCCGGCTGCCGCGGGGTGAGTCTCCGGCGCCGCTGGTGACGGCCACCACCGACATCCCGAACAGGATCACGGCCCAGAAACCGTCGACCCAGGTCGGGTGTCTGCGGAGGAAGTCGTAGAGGCGCTGCACGTAACCCAGAGTAGGTACGCGTGCGGCCCTCGGGGGTCAACCGGAGGACCGATCCGCACCCGGCGCGCGTACTCCCCAAGGTGGAGGCGCACGCGCCCGGCGCGCATAGCCTTCAGGCGTGGAGAACGTACGCGAGGACGGACGGCAGGACGAGGCGCGCGGCTGGCGGGAGGCCACCGAGCGGGCGCTGTACGGGCCGGCCGGCTTCTACCGCCGCCCCGAGGGCCCCGCCGGTCATTTCCGCACGTCGGTCCATGCGTCCCCGCTGTTCGCCGGGGCCGTCGCCGAGCTGCTGTGCCGGGTGGACGCGGCGCTCGGCACACCGGAACGGCTGACGTTCGTGGACATGGCGGCGGGGCGCGGCGAGCTGGTGTCGCGGGTTCTGGAGCTGCTGCCGGAGAGCGTGCACGCGCGCGTGCACGCCTGCGCGGTGGAGATCGCCGGGCGCCCCGCGGATCTCGATCACCGGATCGAGTGGCGGTCCGCGCCGCCCACCGGGATCACCGGGCTGCTGTTCGCGAACGAATGGCTCGACAACGTCCCGGTCGACGTCGTCGAGACCGACGCGGACGGCACCGCCCGGCTCGTCCTCGTACGGCAGGACGGCACGGAGTCGCTGTCCCCCGAACCGCTCGGCGACGCCGCACGGGAGTGGCTCGACACCTGGTGGCCGCTGTCGTCCGAGCCGGGGCTGCGCGCCGAGGTCGGGCTCGCGCGGGACACGGCGTGGGCGGCGGCCGTGGGCTCGGTGGAGCGCGGTCTCGCGGTCGCCGTGGACTACGCCCACGCGCGCGGGACGCGTCCGCCGTTCGGCACGCTGACGGGGTTCAGGGAGGGGCGCGAGGTGCCACCCGTGCCCGACGGGTCCCGCGACATCACGGCCCATGTGGCGCTCGACGCCTGCGCGACGGGACCGGGGGCCCGGCTGCTCGGCCAGCGCGCCGCGCTGCGGGCGCTCGGCGTCGCAGCGGACCGCCCGCCGCTCTCGCTCGCCTCGCGGGACCCGGCCGGGTACGTACGGGCGCTCGCGCGCGCGGGTGAGGCGGCGGAGCTGACGGCGCGCGGCGGGCTCGGCGACTTCGGGTGGCTCGTCGAGCCGGTGGGGGTGGCTCCCGACGGGCTACTTGTCGATGTCGCCGACCACGAAGAACAGTGACCCGAGGATCGCCACCATGTCGGCGACGAGCGTGCCCGGCAGCAGTTCGGCGAGCGCCTGGATGTTGTTGTAGGACGCGGAGCGCAGCTTGAGGCGGTACGGCGTCTTCTCGCCCTTGGAGACGAGGTAGTAGCCGTTGATGCCGAGCGGGTTCTCCGTCCAGGCGTACGTGTGGCCCTCGGGGGCCTTGAGGACCTTCGGCAGGCGCTGGTTGACCGGGCCGGGCGGGAGGTCCGCGATGCGGTCGAGGCAGGCGTCGGCGAGGGCGAGCGCGTTGTGGGTCTGCTCCAGGAGGCACTCGAAGCGGGCCAGGCAGTCGCCCTCCTGCCGCGTGACGACCTTCAGGGTGTCCTGGAGCTCCCCGTAGGCGAGGTACGGCTCGTCGCGGCGCAGGTCGAAGTCGACGCCGGAGGCGCGGGCGATCGGTCCCGAGACCCCGTACGAGTGCGCGGCCGACGCCGACAGGACGCCCACCCCGCGCGCGCGGCCCCGGAAGATCTCGTTGCCGAGGACGAGACGGTCGTAGACGTCCATCCGGGAACGGACGGACGCGACGGCCTCCCGCGCGCGCGTGGTCCAGCCGAGCGGCAGGTCCTCCTTGAGACCGCCGACCCGGTTGAACATGTAGTGCATGCGCCCGCCGGAGATCTCCTCCATGACGGCCTGGAGCTCCTCGCGTTCGCGGAAGGCGTGGAAGACCGGAGTGATTCCGCCCAGTTCGAGTGGGTACGAACCCAGAAACATCAGATGGTTCAGCACACGGTTCAGCTCGGCGAGCAGGGTCCGCAGCCAGACGGCTCGCTCGGGGACCTCCATGCCCAGCATCCGTTCGACGGCGAGCACGACACCCAGCTCGTTCGAGAACGCGGACAGCCAGTCGTGGCGGTTGGCGAGCATCACGATCTGCCGGTAGTCCCGCGCCTCGAACAGCTTCTCGGCACCGCGGTGCATGTAGCCGATCACCGGCTCCGCGTGCTGGATCCGCTCGCCGTCGAGCACGAGACGCAGGCGCAGCACACCATGGGTGGAGGGGTGCTGCGGACCGATGTTGAGCACCATGTCGGTGCTCTCCGCGGCACCACCGATGCCGACCGTGGCCTGAGTCGTGGGCGTCATGCGGACAGTCTCTCCTACGTAGGGTGAATTCATGGAGACAGGGGCGACGGGGCCGCTGGGGGCGATGGGATCGGTGGAGCCAGTGGGATCAGCGGGGTCGACGGGGTCGGCGAAGTCAGTGGGGTCTACGGAGTCGGTGGGGTCCACGGAGTCGGTGGGGCCTACGGGCGTCAAGGGCGACGGGGACGGGCCCGCGGAGGCCGGGCCGAGCTGGACCGGGCTGCCGTCCGGGCTGCTGAAGCTGCGCCGGCTGCTGCTCGTGCTCTGGCTGGTGCCGATCGCCGTCGCGGTCGCGGTGCTCCTCACGATCGTCGCGGGAGCGCCGTGGGCGGCGTTCGCGCTGCTGCCCCTCGCGGTCCTGGCCTGGGGCTGGCCGATGCTCGGCCGCAACTGGCGCTCGTGGCGGTACGCCGAGCGCGCCGACGACCTGCTGATCAGCCGCGGGGTGCTGTGGCGTGAGGAAACGATCGTGCCGTACGGGCGGATGCAGCTGGTCGAGGTGACCTCGGGCCCCCTGGAGCGGAAGTTCGGCCTGGCCAGCCTCCAGCTGCACACCGCGGCCGCCGCCACCGACGCGACGATCCCGGGACTTGTCCCGGCCGAGGCGGAACGCCTGCGCGACCGCCTCACCGAGCTCGGCGAAGCCCGATCGGCGGGCCTGTGACGGCCGCCCACGCCCCGGAGGACGTCACGGGCCACGAGTCGCCCGAGAGCGTACGAGAGCGGCGCCTGCACCCCGTCACACCGCTGCGCCGCGCCTGGGCGCCGATAGCGGTCCTGCTCGGCTGGGCCGTCCACGACATGGACCAGGCGCAGCGCCAGCTCGCCCAGCTCACCGCCGCGACCCTGGCGATCGGCCTGGGCGTCCTGGTGCCCGCGGCCGCCCTGTACGGGTTCCTCACGTGGTGGTTCACGCACTTCGGCGTGACGGACACCGAACTGCGCATCCGTACGGGCCTGCTGTTCCGGCGCACCGCCCACATCCGGCTCGACCGCCTCCAGGCCGTCGACGTCACCCAGCCGCTGCTCGCCCGCTTCGTGGGCGTGGCCAAGCTGAAGCTCGACGTCGTCGGCACCGACAAGAAGGACGAACTCGCCTATCTGGGAGAGAAGGAGGCCCGCGATCTGCGGGCCGAACTGCTCGCGCGTGCGGCCGGTTTCGCCCCGGAGTCGGCCCACGAGGTGGGCGAGGCACCGGCGCAGCAGGTCCTGCGCACGCCGCCGCGCACGCTCGCCGTGGCGCTGCTGCTGACGGGCGCCCCGTGGGCGATGCTGCTCGCGGCGGTCGCCGTGCCGACGTTCCTGTGGTTCGCCACCCACAACCTGTGGACAGTGATCGCGGTCGCCGTGCCGCTGGCGGGCGGGGCGTTCACCAACAGCGCGGGCCGGTTCATCAAGGAGTACGACTGGACGGTCGGCGAGTCCCCGGACGGGTTGCGCATCGACCACGGGCTGCTCGACCGGGTGCACGAGACGGTGCCGCCGGGCCGGGTGCAGACCGTGCGGATCGTGCAGCCGCTGCTGTGGCGGGGGCGCGGCTGGGTCCGCGTCGAGCTGCACGTGGCGGGGTCGGCCAACTCGGTCCTGGTGCCCGTCGCCCCGCGCGAGCAGGCCGAGGACGTCGTCGCGCGCATCCTGCCGGGGGTCGCGGTGCCCAAGCCGGGCGACTTCACGGGGTCGCCGCGGCGCGGGCGCTGGTGCGTGCCGGTGTGGTGGCGGGCGTACGGGGTGTCGGTCACGGAGACGGTGTTCGCGGCCCGGGAGGGGCTGTTCCAGCGGCGGATCTCGCTCGTCCCGCACGCCAAGGTGCAGAGCGTTCGCCTCACCCAGGGCCCCTGGGAGCGCTGCTTCCGGGTCGCGGGGCTGCACCTGGACACGGGCGCCAACAAGACGGTGACGGCGCGGCTGCGGGACGCCCAGGAGGCGGCGGAGCTGCTGCGGGCACAGGCGGACCGGTCCCGGACCGGGCGCAAGGGGGCGCGTCCCGATCGCTGGATGAGCGGGACGCCGTCGTCGTGACGGACCGCGCGGGCAGGGCATGAAAGGGGCGCTCCGCCACTGGCGGAGCGCCCCTTTTCACCGCGGAACCACGGAACCGCGAACCTCACGCGCGCAGCGCCGACCTCAGCTCGCCCACGTCGATCTGCTCGGTCTCGTCGTGCGCCGTCAGGTCGATGACTTCCTTCTCGGCGCCGTCGCTGTCCTGTTCACCCTGCGGGGCCTGCTCACCCTGCGGGTCCTGCCGGTCCTGCTGGTTCTGCTTGTTCTGCTTGTTCTGCTTCTCCTGCTCGGCGAGCGCCTCTTCCCCGACGACGTCCGCCAGGTCCTCGCCCGGCGCCACCGCGGCGCCTCCGGTGCCGAAGAAGTCGAAGCCGCCCACCAGCGCCCTGCGGGCCGGTGCCGCCGGGGGCACCACGGCCGCGGCGGCCGGCACGGTGAAGTGGCCGGACGCCGCCCGGGACTTCCCCCGGGAATCGGTCTCCTCCGCCACGGGCGCGGGCGCGGCGGGCCGGGCCAGCCGGTCGAGCGCCGCGTTCGCCCGCAGGTACAGCGACGGGGTGACCCGGATCGGGGCCGGGGCCGACGACGGGGAGGTGGCCACCGGCTCGGCGGACCGGGCCGGGGGCAGTGCCTTCGCGGGCGCGGACGCCTCGATGGCGAGCCGGCGCCGGCCCTCCAGGGCGCTGGCCCGCTCCGTCTCCGCGGTGGCGTAGCGGCGCAGCAGCGCGGCGTGCTCGTTGCGCAGCCCCGCCAGTTCGGAGCGCTTGGAGCGGAGCTTGCCCTCCAGGCGGGTGCGCAGCTCGCGCGACTCCTCCAGGTCCCCCTCAAGCTCCGCCACGGCCTCCTCGTGCCGCCAGCGCTCGCTCGCGGCGCCCCGGGTCAGATCGGCGACCTGCTTGCCGGCGAGCCGGTCCCAGCGGCGCATCACGACGGCGCCGACGACGGCCGCCGCGGCCGCGGCGGCGGTGATGCCGCGCAGCACGAGCGGGTCGCCCGAAAGCCAGGCGCCGCCCGCGCACACGAGAGGCGCACCGGCGATCACCGAAGGCGGCAACAGGCGGTGCAGGGGTGGGGAATGGCGGTGGCGTCCACGTGGCATGGCCAGAAACTTACCGCGCGTAGGCGAATCGTGAAGCCCCGCCCGGCAAAATCCGGGCGCAGGCGACACTGAAACCACCGAACTCACGCCAGAAACGACTCACTTGGCGCCAAGATCATTTCTTGATGAGGCTCTTGGACTCCAGATAGTCCTTCGCGACATCGGCTTCCTTCTGCCGCTCGGCGTCGACCTTCCGGTTCAACTCGACGAGATCGTCGGTGGTGAGGACCTTGGTCAGCTTGCCGAGGACATCGGCTATCGCCTGGCCGCCCGCGTCCTTGGCGTTCACGACCGGAACGATGTTGTCCGCATTCTGCAGCTTCTTGTCGTCCTCCAGGAGAACGAGTCCGAAGTTCTTCAGCGTCGCGTCGGTCGTGGTCGTCAGGACCAGCTGGTCCTGCCCGTTCTTCACCGCCTGCTTGGACTGGGTGGTGCCGACGCCCTTCGGGTCGATGCCCGTGACATCGATTCCGTACGTCTTCTTCAGACCCGGGGCGCAGAACGGCCGGGTCTCGCATTCGTCGCCGGCCGCGATCTTGACCTTCTCGCCGGACTTGCCGAGATCGGAAAGGGTCTTCAGGTTGTGCTTCTTCGCGTATGCCTCGGTCACCGCGAACGCGTTCTCGTCGACGGCCTCGCCGGCGTCCAGAACCTTCAGGCCCTCCGGCTCGGCGAGACCGCGCAGCGCGGTCATCGTCGCGTCGACATCACTGGACGCGACGGCCTTCGCACCCGAGCCGTTCTTCTTCAGGTTGAGGAATTCGGCGAGCGTCGCCGCGTATTCGGGCACCACGTCGATGGCGCCCTTCGCGAGCTGCGGTTCGTAGATCTCGCGGTTCTCCACCGTCTTGACCGACGCGTCGTACCCGGCGTCGTCCAATATCTGCCGGTACAGCTCGCCCATCACCTTGGCCTCGGTGAAACTGGCGGCACCGATGACGATCTTGCCCTTCTTGCCGTCGCCCGCGCTCGCCGAGCCGCCCTTGTCGCCCTCCAGGCTGTCACCGCCGCACGCGGTGAGGCCCGCGGTCAGGGCTCCCGCCGCCACGACCGCCAGGGCCATGCGGCGCGTCCTGCCGTGCGTCCTGCTGTTCATCGCTCTCCTCGTTGCACTGGTAGCACTGCTGGCACTGCTGTCGCCCTGCTGACTGGCTGTCGCACTGCTGACTGACGGACGGCACCGCGCTGTGCCGCCGGGATCCCTTGTCGTGCCCGCGGTCATGCCCGCCCTCGCGCCGGATCGAGGAACCGGCCCACCGCCACGAACACGCCCTCCACGACCAGGGCGAGCGCGGCCACGAGGACGGCGCCCGCCACGACCTGCGGCGTGTTCTGCAGGCTGAAACCGGCCGTGATGATCCGCCCGAGCCCGCCCTCGCCGGCCATCGCGGCCAGCGTCGCCGTCGCGATCACCTGCACCGCGGCCGACCGCAGCCCGGTCATCACCAGGGGGTACGCCAGCGGGAGTTCGACCCGCGCGAACACCTGCCGGCCGCTCATCCCCATGCCGCGCGCGGCCTCCACCACCGAGCGGTCGACCTCGCGCATGCCCACGTACGTGTTCGTCAACAGCGGCGGGATCGCGAACAGGACCAGCGCGATCAGTGTGGGCAGGTCTCCGTGGCGGCCGAGCGGGGTGAGCGTGAGCAGCACCAGGACGGCCAGGGTGGGCACCGCGCGCCCCACGTTCGAGATGTTGACCGCGAGGGCGCCGCCGCGGCCGATGTGCCCGAGCCACAGGGCCAGCGGCAGCGCGATCAGACAGGCGACGGCGAGGGCGACCCCGCTGAAGTACAGATGCTCGGAGAGGCGGTGCCACACCCCCTTCTCGCCCTGCCAGTTGGCACCCGTGGTCAGCCAGTCGTAGGCCCCCGATATCGCGTTCATGCGACCTTCTCCGGCATCTCAGGCATCTCGGGCTCCACCGCGGTGGCGGCCCTGCGTCTGTGGGGGCCGCGGCCGCCCCGTACGGCCGTCGCCCGCGTCCACGGCGTCAGCCACCGCTGGACGCCGAGCAGCAGCAGGTCCGCGAGGACCGCGAGCAGCACGCACAGCACGGAGGCGGTGAGCACCTGGGCCTTGAAGTCGCTGTGCAGGCCGTCGAGGATCAGCGTGCCGAGGCCGCCGTAGTCGACGATCGCGCCGACCGTGGTGAGCGCCACCGTGGAGACGGTGGCGATGCGCACGCCGGCCAGCATCGCCGGGAGCGCCAGCGGCAGTTCGACCTCCCACAGCAGCCGCAGCGGCCCGTACCCCATCCCGCGGGCGGCCTCTCTGGCCTCCTCCGGCACGGCCTGGAGCCCCGCCAGGATGTTGCGCACGAGGATCGTCAGCGAATAGAGCACGAGCCCCGTGATCACCAGCGAGGCCGAGAGCCCGAACAGGGGCAGCAGCAGCGAGAACATCGCCAGTGACGGGACCGAGTAGAAGACCGTGGTCAGGCCGAGCACCGGTCCGGCGAACGCTTTTCTGCGCCGCGCGAGCAGCGCGAGCGGGAAGGAGATCAGGACGCCGATCACCACCGAGGCGACGGTGATGCCCAGGTGCTGCACGGTCGCGTCGGTCAACTCCTGGCCACGGGTGCGCAGATACTCCCCGCACACCCAGTCATTGGCCACCAGGCAGTTCTGCTCGCTCACCCCGCCCCGCCTCCCCCGTTTCACCGAACGTATGTCAGGTATCCGTACCCGCGCACGCACGTTTTCGACTGTCGACGACCCTAGCGGCCACGACTGACAATGGCCGATACCCGACCCCCGGCCGCAACACTGCCTTCACACAACTGCCGTGTACGGACGGTCCGCACACGGCCCGGCCCCGGCAGAATGGGTTCCCATGATCCGGTTCGAGCACGTCAGCAAGCGGTACGCGGACGGCACCACTGCCGTCGACGACCTGTCCTTCGAGGTGAACGAGGGCGAACTGGTCACGCTCGTCGGCCCGTCGGGCTGCGGCAAGACCACGACGATGAAAATGGTGAACCGGCTCATCGAACCCACCGAGGGCCGGATATTCCTCGACGGGGACGACATATCCGGTATCGACCCGGTGCAGTTGCGCCGCCGCATCGGATACGTCATCCAGCAGGTCGGTCTCTTCCCCCACAAGTCCGTCCTCGACAACACGGCGACCGTGCCGCACCTGCTCGGCGTCAAGCGCGCCAAGGCCCGCGAGCGCGCCGCCGAACTCCTCGACCTGGTGGGCCTCGACCCGAAGGTCTTCGGCGACCGTTACCCCGAGCAGCTCTCCGGTGGCCAGCGCCAGCGGGTGGGCGTGGCGCGGGCGCTGGCGGCCGATCCGCCGGTGCTGCTGATGGACGAGCCGTTCGGCGCCGTCGACCCGGTCGTCCGCGAGCACCTCCAGACCGAGTTCCTGCGGCTCCAGCAGACGCTGAACAAGACCGTCCTGTTCGTCACGCACGACATCGAGGAGGCCGTCCGGCTCGGCGACCGCATCGCCGTGTACGGGCAGGGCCGCATCGAGCAGTACGACACCCCGCCGGCCGTCCTCGGCGCCCCCGCGACCCCGTACGTGGCCGACTTCGTCGGCGCGGACCGGGGCCTGAAGCGGCTCTCCGTCACCCCCATCGAGGAGGGCGACCTGGAGCAGCCGCCCGTGGTCCACCTCGACGACCCGCTGCCCCGCGAGCTCGACGCCCGCTGGGCCGTGGTCCTGGACGACGACAACAACCTGCACGGCTGGCTCTCCGCCGAGCACGCGCGCGCGGGCGGCGGGACCGTCCGCGACCAGGCCCGCCGCATGGAGGCCTGGCTGCCGGTCGGCGCCTCGCTCAAGCAGGCGTTCGCCACGATGCTCCAGCACGACGCGGGCTGGATCGCGGTCATCGACGAGGACAGCCAGGGCCGCTTCCTCGGCGTGCTCACCCCGGCCCGGCTGCACGAGGCCCTGCGGCGCTCCACGGCCGCGGACGCCCGGGACATCCCGCGCGCGGAGGTGGAACTGGAGACGGTGGCGCCGCTCATCACGTGACCGGCAGGCGCCGGCTCAGCCACTCCAGGGTCGCCGGGATCTCCCGCCGCCAGGTGTTGAAGTTGTGCCCACCGCTGTCGAGGATGATCGACGACACGCGTGTGGGCGCCTTCACCCGCCGGATGAAGGCGAGCGTGGCTCGGTAGTTGTGCTCGCCCTGCTTGCTGCTGGTCACCAGGAGCGAGGTCACGGGCGGCGGCATGTGCCTCAGGTACCAGCCCAGATCGGCCCGCTCGCGCGCCCGCGCGTCCCCGTGGAAGAGGTCGCCCGTCGTCGGGTCGCTGGGCGCCCGGTAGTACGCGGAAAGGCCGGCGCCCGCCCCGAAGACGCCGGGATGGTGCAGGGCCAGTTTCAGCGCGCAGTAACCACCTGTGGAGTCGCCGACGACGCCCCACTTCCGCTCCGTCCTGTAGCGCGCGGCGATCTCGTCGGGCAGGTCCGCGGCGAAGAAGGTCTCCGTGCGCGGGCCGCCGGGGACGTCCACGCACTCGGTGTCGCGCGGCGGCGCCACGGTGGGTCGCAGCATGACGAGGATCATCGGCCGCATCCGCCCGGCCGCCGCCAGCGCGTGCGCGGTCTGCGGATAGCGCAGTCCCCTGATCAGCGCCTCGGCGGTACCGGGATAGCCGGTCAGGACGACGGACGCGGGGAACCTGCGGCGGGCGTAGCGCGGTTGGAAGTACTCGGGCGGCAGATAGACGTACGCGGGCGCCGCGATGTGCGACGTACGTCCGACGACGTCGACCTTCTGGACCTGTCCTCCGACGGCCGGCCTGGCCCCGCCGGACACCCCGACGTCCTGGGTGGCGACCACCCGGACCGGTGTCCTGCCCGCGGCCATGTCGTGGTCGGTCACCACGCCCTGCCCCTGCTCCTGGCCGAGGAGGTCGGCCCAGGTCGCGTAGAAGCCGTAGACATGGTTCACCGCCAGGCCGAACGCCGCGAAGACCGCCAGCTGCGTGGCGAACAACAGCCCGACGCGGCCCATGACGGACCGCCACGAACGGTGCGCCAGCCGCGGCCAGAGCAGCACCGTGCCCGCGAACAGCGCCAGGGCGGCCAGCACCGCCAGCGCGAGGACTGTATGGCTCGTGAGCCCCATCGGACCTTTCCCCTGGCTGAGTTGACCGGCTCCGGCCGAAAGACACCGGGTCTTTTCCTGCCGGGAGTGAACCCGATTCCCGCTCACCCCGTCCTAGAGGGCGCAAGTCGCGGGATGCCGGACATGGCACCGCGTTCACGTTTCTCGCAGAACCACGGGAATGCGATGTTCGCCAGGATAGATGCGGAAAACTCCCAGGGGGTTGCGCGCCGGATGAGGCGCGTGGTGCACGGCCCGCGCCCGGAGGCCGTACCGACTCTGATCACCCGCGCCTGCCTCGTCGTCGGGCTGCTGGACATAGCGGCAGGCGCCTTCCCGCGCTTCCGGCACAGCCGGATGCACACCCTGGCGGAGGTGCTGCCCGGCACGCTCGGCCCGTTCGCCGCCGCCCTCGCGCTCAGCAGCGGCGTGCTGTTGCTGCTGCTCGCGCACGGCCTGCGGCGCCGCAAGCGGCGGGCCTGGCGGGCGGCCGTGGTGCTGCTGCCGATCGGCGCCTGCGCCCAGTTCGCGTACCGGCACTCGTTCGCGGGCGTCGTCATCCCGCTCGTGCTGTTGTGGGTCCTCGCCAAGCACCGCGCGCAGTTCGACGCGCTGCCCGACCCGCGCAGCCGCTGGCGGGCGCTGGCCAACTTCGTGGTCATGGGCGCCGGTTCGATCATGATCGGGCTGCTCATCGTCAGCGTCCACCCGCGCCGCATCGTCGGCGACCCGAGCCTGGCGGACCGTCTCCAGCACGTCCTGTACGGCCTGTTCGGGCTCGACGGGCCGCTCGACTACACGGGCAGCGCCTCCCGCACGGTCGGCGTCTCGCTCGGCGCCCTCGGCATGATCACCGCGCTCACCACGGTCTACTTCGCCTTCCGGCCCGAGCATCCGGCGGCCCGCCTCGCCGAGGACGACGAGAGCAGACTGCGCGCCCTGCTGGACAAGCACGGCGCCCGCGACTCGCTCGGCCACTTCGCGCTCCGCCGCGACAAGGGAGTGGTGTTCTCGCCCAGCGGCAAGGCCGCGGTCTGCTACCGCGTGGTCTCCGGCGTGATGCTCGCCAGCGGCGACCCCATCGGTGACGTGGAGGCGTGGCCCGGCGCCATCGAGCGGTTCATGGACGAGGCGCGCGCCCACTCGTGGACCCCGGCCGTCATGGGCTGCTCCGAGACGGGCGGCGAGGTGTGGACCCGCGAGACGGGCCTGGACGCGCTGGAGCTGGGCGACGAGGCGGTGGTGGACGTCGCGGATTTCTCCCTGACCGGGCGCGCGATGCGCAACGTGCGCCAGATGGTCAAGCGGATCGAGCGCGCCGGCTACGAGACCCGGGTCCGGCGCGTCCGTGACCTCGGCCCCGCCGAGCTGGACCGGATCCGCCGCGCCGCCGACGACTGGCGCGGCACCGACACCGAGCGCGGCTTCTCCATGGCACTGGGCCGCATCGGCGACGCCGCCGACGGCGACTGCCTGATCGCGACGGCCCACAAGAGCGACGCGGACGGCCCCGGCCCCTTCGGAGACCTCAGAGCGGTCCTGCACTTCGTGCCCTGGGGCGACGCCGGCGTCTCGCTCGACCTGATGCGCCGCGACCGCGCCGCCGACCCGGGGATGAACGAACTGCTGATCGTCGCCGCCCTCCAGGCCGCCCCGAAGCTGGGCATCAGCCACGTCTCGCTCAACTTCGCGATGTTCCGCTCGGCGCTCGCGCGCGGCGAGAAGATCGGCGCGGGCCCCGTCCTGCGCGCCTGGCGCGGCCTGCTGGTGTTCCTGTCGCGCTGGTTCCAGATCGAGTCGCTGTACCGGTTCAACGCGAAGTTCCGCCCCCGCTGGGAGCCCCGCTTCGTCGTCTACCGCTCCTCGAAGGACCTCCCCCGGATCGGCTGGGCGGCCATGCGCGCGGAAGGCTTCGTGAACATGCGCATGCCGGGACTGCTGCGGCGCCGGACACCCGAGCCGCGGCCGTGCGCCCACACCCGCCGGGAGGAGGAGGCCAGCGCCGCCTGAGCCCACGCGGACAGGGCACCCCTCGTCCGGCTCTAGGCTGGATGCATGAGCACGTCGCAGGTCCGCCGAGGCCACGTAGCCAATCTCCCCGTATGGGACCGCTGCGCGGTCATGGGAGTCGTCAATGTGACCCCGGACTCGTTCTCGGACGGCGGCCGCTGGTTCGACACCACCGCCGCGATCAAGCACGGCCTCGACCTGGTCGCCGAGGGCGCCGACCTGGTGGACGTGGGCGGCGAGTCCACCCGCCCCGGCGCCGCCCGGGTCGACGAGGACGAGGAGCTGAAGCGGGTCATCCCCGTCGTGCGGGGCCTGGCCGCCGAGGGCGTCACGATCTCCGTCGACACCATGCGCGCCAGCGTCGCCGAGCAGTCCCTGGCCGCGGGCGCCGCCCTGGTCAACGACGTGAGCGGCGGTCTCGCCGACCCCGCCATGGTCCCGGTCGTCGCCGCCGCGGGCGCCCCCTTCGTCGTCATGCACTGGCGCGGCTTCCTCGAAGGAGCCACCGTCCGGGGCACGTACGAGAACGTGGTCTCCGAGGTCGTCGACGAGCTGCACGCGCGCGTGCAGGCCATCATCGAGGGCGGCATCGCCCCCGACCGCATCGTCGTCGACCCCGGCCTCGGCTTCTCCAAGGAGGCCGAGCACGACCTCGCCCTCCTCGCCCACCTCGACGAGGTCCGCGCGCTGGGCCACCCGGTCCTGGTCGCCGCCTCCCGCAAGCGGTTCCTGGGCCGCGTACTCGCCGACGAGCAGGGCGCTCCGCCGCCCGCGCGCGAGCGCGACGCCGCCACCGCCGCCGTCTCCGCGCTGGCCGCCCAGGCCGGCGCCTGGGCCGTGCGCGTCCACGAAGTACGGGCCACCGCCGACGCCGTCCGCGTGGCCCGCGCGGTCGAGGGAGCCCAGTGACCGGCACCGACACCCAGGCCGTCGACACGGCCAACCGCGCCTTCTACGAGGCCCAGGAACGCGGCGACTTCGAGGAGCTGACCTCGCTCTGGCTGGCGCCCGAGGACGTCAGTTACGCCGAGGACGCCGACCCGGACGACGCCGAGGACACCTCGATCTCCTGCGTGCACCCCGGCTGGCCGGTGCTCACGGGCCGCGGCGAGGTACTGCGCTCGTACGCCCTGATCATGGCGAACACCGAATACATTCAGTTCTTCCTGACGGATGTCCGGATCAGCGTGGTCGCCGACACCGCCATGGTGACCTGCACGGAGAACATCCTCAGCGGCGGCCCCGCGCCCGAGGACAGCGATGAGCTGGGCCCGCTGGTGGGCCAGCGCGTCGTCGCCACGAATGTGTTCCGGCGCACCCGCGACGGCTGGAAACTGTGGTCGCACCACGCCTCCCCCGTGCTCGCGGAGTCGGACGACGAGACCGACGCCCTGGACGACACCCTCGACGACGCCGACGGCCCCGGGGACGGCGGCGGCAACACCGACGGCGACGGGTCACCCGCCTGAGTGGGCGGACCCCCTCGAAAGGGCCGGAATCACGCGCTCATGGTTGGCTTTCCGGCCGCCTGGGTATGGGCGGCTACCAGCCTCGGGCCCGTCTGTCCATAGCCCCCACGGGCAAGCGATGTCGGTGCTCGCAGGTAGATTCGATTGAGGCCGGTGCGCCGACCGCACATCGACAGACCGGCCCCTACCGACGACTGCAGGAGTGATTCGCGTGGATCGTGTCGCGCTGCGCGGCCTCAAGGCCCGCGGGCACCATGGCGTCTTCCCCAAGGAGCGCGAAGAGGGGCAGACCTTCATCGTGGACCTGGTGCTCGGGCTGGACACCCGGGCCGCGGCGGCCGATGACGACCTGGCGAAGACCGTGCACTACGGCATCGTGGCCGAGGAGGTCGTGGCCGTCGTCGAGGGCGAGCCCGTCGACCTCATCGAGACCCTGGCCCAGCGCATCGCCGACGCCTGCCTGAAGCACGACGGGGTCCAGGAGGTCGAGGTCTGCGTCCACAAGCCGGACGCGCCGATCACCGTGCCCTTCGACGACGTGACCGTCACCATCACCCGGAGCCGAGTATGAACAAAACTCCGTTCGACCCGACCGTGCAGCCGGTACCGACCTCCGTGATGGAGCAGGTCGACGCCGCTGACACCACCCTGTCCAACCCCAAGCGCGCCGTGCTCTCCCTCGGCTCGAACCTGGGGAACCGCCTGGAGACGCTCCAGGGCGCCGTGGACGCCCTGGAGGACACCCCCGGCGTCCGCGTCAAGGCCGTCTCGCCCGTCTACGAGACGGAGCCGTGGGGCGTCGAGCCCGGCAGCCAGCCCTCGTACTTCAACGCCGTGGTGGTCCTCAAGACGACCCTGCCGCCCGACTCGCTCCTGGAGCGCGCCCACGCGGTCGAGGAGGCCTTCCACCGCGTCCGGGACGAGCACTGGGGCCCGCGCACCATCGACGTCGACATCGTCGCGTACGCGGACGTGGTCTCCGACGACCCGGTACTGACCCTCCCCCATCCCCGGGCCCACGAGCGCGCCTTCGTGCTCGCGCCCTGGCACGACGTGGACCCCGAGGCACAGCTGCCCGGCCGCGGCCCGGTCACCGACCTGCTCGCCGCGGTGACCCGCGAGGGCGTGGCCGCCCGCGCCGACCTGGAACTCCGGCTGCCCGAGTAATCGTTAGGGTCATACGGGCAGAGCCGTGCGACCACGCACGGGTGACGGGCGACCGACGGGGATGAAGCAACCGCGATGAAGCAACTGCGCATCAGAACTCTGGCCGGCCTGTTCGTGGTCGCCGGAGTGCTGTCCTGGGCGGGCGCCCGCCTGTGGAACTCGGTGGGCACGCTGCCCAGCGTCCCCCTGGCCGCGCCCATCGTGCTCGCGGTGATCGCCGTCGTCCTGCTGGCGACGGCGCTCTCGCTGCGCGCCCGGCTGCGCGCCCAGCGCGAGCGCCGTCCCGGCGCCAAGGGCGTCGAGCCGATGATGGCGGCCCGCGCCCTGGTCTTCGGCCAGGCGAGCGCGCTGGTCGCGGCGCTGGTCGCGGGCATGTACGGGGGCACGGGCGCCTTCCTGCTGGAGCAGTTGGACATCCCGGCCCGCCGCGACCAGGCGATCTACGCCGGCTTCTCGGTCGTCGCCGGCGTCGCCGTCATCGCGGCGGCGATCTTCCTGGAGCGCGTCTGCAAACTCCCGGAGGACGACGACACGGAGGGCACCGCTCCGGCGGCGTGAGGCACGCCGGACGGGCCCGGTCGTTCAGCGCCCGATGATCAGGCTCATCGCCTCGTTGCGCGTGGCCGGGTCGCGCAGCTGCCCGCGCACCGCGGACGTGATGGTCTTGGCGCCGGGCTTGCGCACCCCGCGCATCGTCATGCACATGTGCTCGCACTCGACGACCACGATGACGCCGCGCGGCTCCAGGATCTCCATGAGGGAGTCCGCGATCTGCGTCGTCAGCCGCTCCTGGACCTGAGGGCGGCGGGCGTAGACGTCGACGAGACGGGCCAGCTTCGACAGGCCGGTGATCTTCCCGTCGGTCGACGGGATGTACCCGACGTGGGCCACGCCCACGAAGGGCACCAGATGATGTTCACAGCTGGACTGCACCTCGATGTCCTTCACCAGGACCATCTCGTCGTGCCCCAGGTCGAACGTCGTCGTCAGCACGTCCTCGGGCTTCTGCCACAGGCCGGCGAATATCTCCTTGTACGCCCGTGCCACCCGTGCCGGAGTCTCCCGCAGGCCCTCGCGGTCCGGGTCCTCGCCGACCGCGATGAGCAGTTCGCGCACGGCGCTCTCGGCCCGCTTCTCGTCGAACTCGCCGATCGAGCCCTCGCCGTCGAGCGTCACCGGGTCGGTCATGTCGTGCCTCTTCCTCGTACGGACATCCGGCACGGCCCCTGAGGTGAAGAAAAGGCCGCGTCCCCCACACCGTAAAGCGTGGGGGACGCGGCCTGCATTCCGGGCCCTGTGAAGGGATCCGTCAGCTCTCGGGGCGGTCGTCCTTCACCGTGTCCACCGGGGTGGTGGTTTCGATGGCGGTCGCCGAGCCGTTCGCCCCGTTCGTCAGTGAGAGCTCCTTGGGGGAGAGCACCGGCGGGCGGGTCGAGGGGGTGCGGCGGGAGGAGCCGGTCCACGCGGGGCGGGCCGGACGCTTCACGATCGGGGCGAAGATCTCTGCGATCTGCTCCTTGTTCAGCGTCTCCTTCTCCAGCAGCGCGAGGACCAGGTTGTCGAGGACGTCGCGGTTCTCGACGAGGATCTCCCAGGCCTCGTTGTGCGCCGTCTCGATGAGCTTCTTGACCTCTTCGTCGACGAGCGCGGCGACCTCTTCCGAGTAGTCGCGCTGGTGCGCCATCTCACGGCCGAGGAACGGCTCGCTGTTGTCGCCGCCGAACTTGATCGCGCCGAGACGCTCGGTCATGCCGTACTGCGTGACCATCGCGCGGGCCGTGGAGGTGGCCTTC
The DNA here is from genome assembly GCF_040529335.1 of Streptomyces sp. HUAS MG91. GTDB lineage: Bacteria > Actinomycetota > Actinomycetes > Streptomycetales > Streptomycetaceae > Streptomyces > Streptomyces tabacisoli. The sequence goes on from NZ_CP159534.1 coordinate 3,857,776, forward strand.
TCGATGTCGTTCGCCGCGCCCGTGGTCGGGTCGTGGAAGACCAGTTCCTCGGCCGCCCGGCCGCCCAGCATGTAGGCGAGCTGGTCGAGCATCTCGTTGCGCGTGGTCGAGTACTTGTCCTCGTCCGGGAGCACCATCGTGTACCCGAGCGCGCGGCCGCGGGACAGGATCGTGATCTTGTGCACCGGGTCGGAGTTCGGAGACGCCGCCGCGACCAGGGCGTGACCGCCCTCGTGGTACGCGGTGATCTTCTTCTCCTTGTCCGACATGATCCGGGTCCGCTTCTGCGGGCCCGCGACCACACGGTCGATCGCCTCGTCCAGCATGTGGTTGTCGATCAGCTTCTTGTCGCTGCGCGCCGTGAGGAGCGCCGCTTCGTTCAGCACGTTCGACAGGTCCGCGCCGGTGAAGCCGGGGGTGCGGCGGGCGACGGCCGAGAGGTCGACGTCCGGGGCGACCGGCTTGCCCTTCTGGTGGACCTTGAGGATCTCCAGACGGCCCTGCATGTCCGGGCGGTCGACCGCGATCTGGCGGTCGAAGCGGCCGGGACGCAGCAGCGCCGGGTCGAGGATGTCCGGCCGGTTCGTGGCGGCGATCAGGATGACGCCGCCCTTCACGTCGAAGCCGTCCATCTCGACGAGCAGCTGGTTGAGCGTCTGCTCGCGCTCGTCGTGACCGCCGCCGAGGCCGGCGCCGCGGTGGCGGCCGACCGCGTCGATCTCGTCGACGAAGACGATCGCCGGGGCGTTCGCCTTGGCCTGCTCGAAGAGGTCACGGACTCGGGAGGCACCGACACCGACGAACATCTCGACGAAGTCGGAACCGGAGATCGAGTAGAACGGCACCCCGGCCTCGCCGGCGACGGCGCGCGCGAGGAGCGTCTTGCCGGTACCGGGCGGGCCGTAGAGCAGAACGCCCTTGGGGATCTTGGCGCCGACGGCCTGGAACTTCGCCGGCTCCTGGAGGAACTCCTTGATCTCGTGGAGCTCCTCGACCGCCTCGTCCGAGCCCGCCACGTCGGCGAACGTCGTCTTCGGGGTGTCCTTGGTGATGAGCTTGGCCTTGGACTTCCCGAAGTTCATGACCCGGGAGCCGCCGCCCTGCATCTGATTCATCAGGAACAGGAAGACGACGACGATGAGGACGAAGGGCAGCAGCGACAGCAGGATGCTGACGAACGCGTTCTGCTTCGTCGGGGAGACGGTGTAACCGTCGGGAATCTGCTTGCCCTCGAACTTGGACTGCAGAGCCTTGGCCACGTCGACGCCCTGGTCGCCGATGTAGCTCGCCTGGATCTTGCTGGAGCCGTCGACCTTCTCGCCGCTCTTCAGCTCGACCTTGATGGTGTTCTCGTCACCGGTGGTGATCTTGGCCTGCTGGACCTGGTTCTTGTCGATGGCCTGAATGACCTGGCCGGTGTCCACCGTCTTGTAGCCGCCGGACGAGCCGACGACCTGCATCAACACGACCACGGCAAGGACGGCCAGCACGATCCACATGACCGGCCCACGGAAGTATCGCTTCACGTCCATCCATACGGAGCGGTTCCGCCCCGTCCCTCCTGCCATAGTGAGTTTGATAAGGCTGTTTGAAGCTGATTGAAGAACTGTTCTTCGGACGGTACCCCAGCATTGTCACCCGAAGTCGCAGGGGACGTCCGACAATCTTGCCTTCGCCTGCTCCAACGGCGGGAAGCCCGTGAGGGTTCCCGCCGTCTGACGTGACCTCAGCCGCCGTAGACGTGCGGGGCCAGCGTGCCGACGAACGGCAGGTTCCGGTACTTCTCCGCGTAGTCGAGGCCGTACCCGACCACGAACTCGTTCGGGATGTCGAAGCCGACCCACTTCACGTCGATGTCGACCTTGGCCGCCTCCGGCTTGCGCAGCAGCGTGCACACCTCGAGGGAGGCGGGCTCGCGGGTGCCGAGGTTGGTCAGCAGCCAGGACAGCGTCAGACCGGAGTCGATGATGTCCTCGACGATCAGGACGTGCTTGTCCTTGATGTCGGTGTCGAGGTCCTTGAGGATCCGCACGACACCGGAGGACTGGGTGCCGGAGCCGTACGAGGACACCGCCATCCAGTCCATGGTGACGGGGGTGGACAGGGCGCGAGCCAGGTCCGCCATGACCATCACGGCACCCTTGAGCACCCCGACGATGAGCAGGTCCTTGCCCGCGTATTCGGCATCGACCTTGGCGGCCAGCTCGGCCAGCTTCGCGTCGATCTCTTCCTTGGTGATGAGCACCGACTGAAGGTCGGTGCCCATGTCTTTCGCGTCCACCCGCATCACTTTCGGTCGTCCCACCGGCCGCCGCGACGTGAGCCGCGGTGTCAGCCTTGCCGGATGACCAGTCTGCCACCCTGCCGCTGGGCGACGACTTTGCCCGGGAGATTGATCTCCCCCTGGCCCCGCCATCCGGTGATCAGGCGGTCGACCTCTTCGATGTGCCGGGCGAACAGCGCACCGGCCGGGGCGCCGGCCTCGATGGCGGCCCGGCGCAGGATGCGGCGGCGCACGGCGGGCGGCAGCGCGTAGAGCTTGGCGCATTCGAGGAGTCCGGCGGCGTCGCAGACGGATTCGGCGGCCTGTGCGGCCCAGGCGTCCAGCGCGTCGGCATCGTCGCGGGACAACTGGGCCGTACGGGCGAGCGCCTCGACGACGCCCTTGCCGAGCGCCTTCTCCAGGGCGGGCAGCCCTTCGTGCCGCAGCCGGGATCTCGTATAGGCGGGATCGGTGTTGTGCGGGTCGTCCCAGACCGGCAGGTGCTGGACGAGACAGGCCTTGCGGGCGGTCTGCCGGTCGAGGTGGAGGAAGGGGCGGCGGTACCGGCCGCCCGCCCCGGAGATCGCCGCCATGCCGGACAGGGAGCGGATTCCGGAGCCGCGGGCGAGGCCGAGCAGCACGGTCTCGGCCTGGTCGTCGCGGGTGTGGCCGAGCAGCACCGCGGACGCGCCGAGGCGCTCGGCGGCGGCGTCGAGGGCGGCGTAGCGGGCGTCGCGGGCGGCCGCTTCCGGCCCTCCGCTCCGGCCGACCTGCACGGCGACGGACTCGGCCGGGGCCAGTCCGAGGGCGGTCAGGCGCAGGACGACGTCCTCGGCGCGGGTGTCGGAGCCGGACTGCAGACCGTGGTCGACGGTGATGCCGCCGGCCCGGATGCCGAGTTTGGGGGCCTCGAAGGCGAGGGCGGAGGCGAGCGCCATGGAGTCGGCGCCGCCGGAACAGGCGACGAGGACCAGGGGCCGCTCGGGGGGTGTGGGGGGTGCGGTGGGGGTGGGGGATGCGGGCTGTGCGTTGAGGATGTCGTGGAGGACGCGGCGGACCGCCAGGCGTATCGCCGCGACCGCAGGATGGGGACCCATGTCCGGTTCCCTTCATTCCGTTGTCTAGGGGGGTGGGCGCCAACTCGTGAGCCGTTCACCACGGCTCAGTCGCTCAACGGTGACTCGGTGATTTCGGTCACGCAGAGTGTGTCGATGGTGACAGAGCCGAGCCATTCCCTGAGCATTGCACGCCTGCCCACGGGCCACGGTCCCTCGGATGGGTGATCCTGAGCAATTTTGGGCGTGCCTTACGTGGCGTCGTGGGCGCCGTCTGTCTTGTTGTGCACCCGCGCGACCCAGTCCGCCGGTTTGGCGATCTCCGCCTTGGTCGGGAGCGTGTTCGGTGACGTCCAGACGCGGTTGAAGCCGTCCATGCCGACCTGGTCGACGACGGCGCGTACGAACCGCTCGCCGTCGCGGTACTGGCGCAGCTTGGCGTCGAGGCCGAGGAGCCTGCGCAGGGCCATGTCGAGCCGGGAGGCGCCCTTCTGGCGGCGCTGCTGGAACTTCTCGCGGATCTCGGCCACGGTCGGCACGACGTCCGGGCCGACGCCGTCCATCACGTAGTCCGCGTGCCCTTCGAGCAGGGACATCACGGCGGTGAGACGGGCGAGGACCTCGCGCTGGGCGGGCGACTGGACCAGCTCGACCAGGGAGCGGCCGCCGTCGTCGCGCTCCTCGTCGTCCCCGTCGGTCCGTCCGCCCGCGAGGGACTGCGCGGCTTCCCTGATCCGCTCCAGGAACGTCGACGGGTCGACCTCGGTCTCGTCGAGGAACGACTGGATCTCGCCCTCCAGGTGGTCGCGCAGCCAGGGCACGGCGGTGAACTGGGTGCGGTGGGTCTCCTCGTGGAGGCAGACCCAGAGCCTGAAGTCGTGCGGGTCGACGTCGAGTTCGCGCTCCACGTGGACGATGTTCGGCGCGACGAGCAGGAGCCTGCCGCCGCCGTTCGGCGCGGCCGGGAGGTCGCTGGTGGCGGGGGCGAAGGTCTCGTACTGGCCGAGCACGCGGGAGGACAGGAACGACAGCAGCATGCCCAGCTCGACGCCGGTGACCTTGCCGCCGACCGCGCCGAGGACGGCGCCGCCGGGGCCGGGGCCGCGGCGCTCCTGCATCTTGTCGAGCAGCGGCTTGAGGAGTTCGCGGAAGCCGGCGACGTTGGCCTTCACCCAGCCCGGGCGGTCCACCACCAGGACGGGGGTGTCGTGCATGTCGTCGGAGGCCATGCGCGTGTACGCGCGCACGTGCTCCTCCGACGCCTTGGCGTGCCGGCGCAGCTCGGAGACGACGGCGCGCGCCTCGTCACGGCTCACCTCCGGGCCGGGCCGTACGAGTCGGGTCGCCGTCGCCACCGCGAGGTTCCAGTCGACCATTCCTGCCGAAGCCGCACTGCCGAAGCTCGTCATGCGTCAACGGTACGTGACCCTTCGGGTACAGGGAGGGGGTTGAACCCTGACTGAACCCTGACACCCGCTCCTCGCTGTCAGCGGCAGCCGCAGTTGGCGACGGAGGACGCGAGCCGGTCCAGGACGGCCTGGGCGGACTGGGGCCCGGGGGCGCCCTCGGTCATGAACGCGAAGACGAGCAGCCGGCCGTCGGCGTCGACGACGGAGCCGGCCAGGGTGTTCACGCCGGTGAGGGTGCCGGTCTTGGCGCGGACCAGGCCGGTTCCGGAGGCGTCTGCCCGGTCCGCGTAGCGGTGGGCGAGGGTGCCGGTGAAGCCGGCCACGGGCAGGCCGGTGAGCAGGGAGCGCAGTTCGGGGCGGCCGCGGTCGGCGGCCTCGGCGAGCAGGCCGGTGAGGAGCGCGGCGGAGGCCTTGTCGGTGCGGTCCAGGCCGCTGCCGTCGGAGAAGTGGGCGCCGGACAGCGGCAGCCCGAGCGTCTTGAGCTGCTTCTTGATGGCCCGGCCTGCGCCGTCGAAGTCGTGGCTCTCGTCGGCGGCGATCGCGGTCTGCCGGGCGAGGGCCTCGGCGATGTCGTTGTCGCTGTTGGTCAGCATGCGTTCGACGAGCGCCGACAGGGGCGGCGACTCGACCTTCGCGAGGTCCTCGGCCTGCCCGGAGGCCTTGCTGGGGCTCGGGGCGCCCTTGGTCCTGATCCCGCGCTCGTGGAGCAGGTCCGCGAACTTCTGCGCGGCCGACGCCGCGGGGTCGGCGGCGCGCGGCACGGGGCCGCTGTTGGAGTCGTCGGTGCGGGCCTCGTCGGCCATCAGGGCGGAGACCTGGGCGAGGTTGTCGTTGACGCCGATGGGGTGCAGCGAGGGCCCCGAGTACAGCGAGGTGTCGTACGAGAGGGTGACCTCGGTGGTGCCGCGGTCCTTGAGGGAGGCGGCGGTCCGGTCGGCGAGGGTGCCCAGGTCCGCGGCGTCGTAGGGGTTCTTCTCGCGGGCCGTCAGGGTGGGGTCGCCGCCGCCGATCAGGACGAGTTCCTTCGCGTCCTTCTCCAGGGCCGTGCGGGTGGCGATGCGGTGGTCGGGGCCCGCCGCCGTGAGCGCGGCGACCGCGGTGGCCAGCTTCGTGGTGGAGGCGGGGGTGAGGGCGTCGCCCGCCGACTTCCCGTAGAGCCGCTTTCCGGTGACGGCGTCCACGACGGCGGCGGTGCGGCGCGAGCCCAGGGCGGCGTCCTTGAGCAGCGGGTCGAGTACGTCGGCCAGGGCGTGCTCCGTCGGGCCGGGCACCGACGCCCCGGGCGCGGCGAGCACCGCGGGGGCGCTGGGGGCGGCGGACGGGGCCCCCGGGGACGTACGGCCGTGATCTGCACCACCCCGGCTGCCCTGGGAGACCGCCCGGTCCGCCTCGGCCTTACGCTGGCCGGAGGAGTCCCAGGGGCCGGTCGCGACCGCCACCAGGGCGGCGAAGGCCACACCCACCGCCGTCGCTCCCACCGTGAACTGCTTGGTCTTGGTCTTCGCAACGCCCGTCACGAGCTGCGAAGCCTTCAGCTCCGGCACCGCGGACCAGCCCCTTTCGCGATCACACACCTGCGTAGGGGACACTTAACCACCAGACGTTTGTGTTGATCATGGAGGAGCCACCGGTGGAGTTCGACGTCACGATCGAGATTCCGAAGGGATCGCGGAACAAGTACGAGGTCGACCACGAGACCGGTCGCATCCGTCTCGACCGTCGTCTGTTCACCTCGACCGCCTACCCGACGGACTACGGCTTCGTCGAGAACACGCTCGGCGAGGACGGCGACCCGCTGGACGCGCTGGTCATCCTGGACGAGCCGACGTTCCCGGGCTGCCTCATCAAGTGCCGCGCGATCGGCATGTTCCGGATGACGGACGAGGCCGGCGGCGACGACAAGCTGCTGTGCGTCCCCGCGACGGACCCGCGGATGGAGCACCTGCGCGACATCCACCACGTCTCCGAGTTCGACCGCCTGGAGATCCAGCACTTCTTCGAGGTCTACAAGGACCTGGAGCCCGGCAAGTCCGTCGAGGGCGCCGACTGGGTCGGCCGCGTCGAGGCCGAGGCCGAGATCGAGCGTTCGTACAAGCGCGCTCAGGACCAGGGCGGCCACTGATCTGTAGGGCGTAGTGTCCTTACGCTGTCCGCCGGACGGGCCGTACGACATCTGTCGTGCGGCCCGTCCGCGTTTCTGTGCGCATACTGAGGCGTACCGGAGGTAGACGCCTGAAGAGGCGTGATCATCAGAAGGGTGAGAAGGGCACGAGGTGACGGACCGGGAGACCGAGGCCCCCGAGGACCGCAAGCCGCAGTCCGACGAGGCACGCAGCGCGTTCACGCAACCCATCGGGATCGTGGCACCCGCCCCGGTGGTGGAGGAGGAGTCCTCCTCGACGACCTCGGAGTTCGCGCTCCCCGAGGGGTTCAACGCACCGCCCGCCGAGCCGGTCGAGCAGGAGGGGTCGGCGTTCACGCCGCCGCGGACGTACAGCGCCAGGCAGTCGCCGCCGGCCTTCACCCCGGCGCACGGCATTCCGGTGATCCGGCTGACCAAAGAGGCGCCCTGGCAGGACCGGATGCGCACGATGCTGCGGCTGCCGGTCGCCGAGCGGCCCGCGCCGGAGAAGCCGCAGAAGGAGGACGAAGCCGGGCCCGCCGTGCCGCGCGTGCTCGACCTGACGCTGCGTATCGGGGAGCTGCTGCTCGCCGGGGGCGAGGGCGCCGAGGACGTGGAGGCGGCGATGTTCGCCGTGTGCCGGTCCTACGGGCTCGACCGGTGCGAGCCGACGGTGACGTTCACGCTGCTGTCGATCACGTTCCAGCCGTCGCTGGTGGACGACCCGGTGACGGCGTCGCGCACCGTGCGGCGCCGGGGCACCGACTACAACCGGCTCGCGGCCGTGTTCCGGCTGGTCGACGACATCAGCGACACGGACGACGAGGCCGCCCACATCTCCCTGGAGGACGCCTACCGGCGGCTCGCGGAGATCCGCCGCAACCGGCACCCCTACCCGGGCTGGGCGCTCACCGGGGCGAGCGGGCTGCTCGCCGGGTCCGCCTCGATCCTCGTCGGCGGTGACCTCATCGTGTTCGTCGCCGCGGCGATCGGCGCGATGCTGGGCGACCGGCTGGCGTGGCTGTGCGCGGGGCGCGGATTCCCGGAGTTCTACCAGTTCACAGTGGCCGCGATGCCGCCCGCCGCGATCGGCATCCTGCTGACCATGGCCCACAACTACGTGGATGTGCGCGCGTCCGCGGTGATCACCGGTGGGCTGTTCGCGCTGCTGCCCGGGCGGGCGCTGGTGGCCGGTGTGCAGGACGGCCTGACCGGCTTCTACATCACGGCCGCGGCCCGCCTGCTGGAGGTCATGTACTTCTTCGTGGGCATCGTCGTCGGCGTGCTGATCATGCTGTACGTGGGGGTGCAGCTGCACGCGCAGCTCAACCCGGACGCCGCGCTGTCGGGGACCCCGCGGCCCTACTGGCAGATCGCCTCGTCGATGGCTCTGTCACTGGCCTTCGCCGTGCTGTTGCAGCAGGAGCGGTCGACGGTGATCGCCGTGACGCTCAACGGCGGGGTCGCCTGGGTGATCTACGGGGCGATGCACAACGCGGGCGGGATCTCGCCGGTGGCGTCCACCGCCGCCGCGGCGGGGCTCGTCGGGTTGTTCGGGCAGCTGTTCTCGCGGTATCAGTTCGCGTCGGCGCTGCCGTACGTGACCGCCGCGATCGGGCCTCTGTTGCCGGGTTCCGCGACGTACTTCGGGCTGTTGGCCATTGCGCAGAGCGATGTGGACAAGGGGCTGGTGTCGCTGTCGAAGGCCGCCGCGCTTGCCATGGCCATCGCGATCGGGGTGAACCTGGGTGGGGAGATCTCCCGCCTCTTCATCAAGTCGCCCGGCGCCGAGGGGCGGCGTGCCGCCAAGCGCACCCGGGGCTTCTAGCACCGGGTCCGCCGTTGGGCCGTCGTTCGTCTGACGGCCGGTGGCCGCTTCTCGCGCAGTTCCCCGCGCCCCTGAGGCATGCGCTGCGCGCAGCCTCCCCCGCAGGACTAGCGCTTGGCGTGGCGGCCCCGCTGGGCCGACGGCTGGGTCCCGCTCTCGGCACCCGGCACCGGCGGAGCCTTCTTCGCCTTGCTGCGCGCGCGCAGGAACTCGATGGCGATCGGCACCACCGAGACGAGGACGATCAGGATCAGGATCGCCTCGATGTTCTGGTGCACGAAGTCGATGTTGCCGAGCCAGGAGCCGAGCAGGGTCACGCCCGCGCCCCAGAGCACCCCGCCGATCACGTTGAACGTGATGAACGAGCGGTACCGCATCCCCGAGACACCCGCGATGATCGGCGTGAACGTGCGCACGATCGGCACGAAGCGGGCCAGGACCAGGGACTTCGGGCCGTACTTCTCGAAGAACTCGTGCGCCTTCGTCACGTTCTCCTGCTTGAAGATCTTCGAGTCCGGCCGCTTGAACAGCGACGGACCGACCTTCTTGCCGAAGAGGTAGCCGGCCTGGTCACCGAGGATCGCGGCGAGACAGATCAGCGCGATGGCGGCCCAGAGCGGGAAGTCCAGGGTGCCCGCCGTGATCAGCAGACCGCAGGTGAACAGGAGCGAGTCGCCCGGCAGGAAGAAGCCGATCAGCAGGCCGGACTCGGCGAACACGATCAGGAGCAGACCCCAGATGCCGAACGTGTTCAGCAGATGGTCCGGGTCCAGCCAGCTGGGTCCGAGAGCAAGTGTCATCACGGGTCCGGACTCCTGGAGGGATAGAAAGACAACAGCAACGGCTAGGCAAAGTTACCAACGCCGGGTGAGCTTGCCAGGTTCCACCGTCCCCCTCGGGCCGCGCTGTGCCGCAACTGTGGCAATCCTGTCGGTATGGCCGGTGCGGACGGCTCACACGTTGCGCACCGCGTTCGCGTGGATCGCGTCCCGCAGGTGCTCGGCGACCCCCTCGCCCCTCGCGTCGTAGAACGCCTTGAAGCGCTCGTCGGCCACGTACATGTCACCCAGGCACACGTGCATCTCGTACGGGCAGTCGTAGAACCAGCGCGAGATGTGCCGCCGGTGCTCCTCGGCCAGGTCCATGGCGCTCTCGCCCTCGGCGTCCGCGCCGGCGGCGACCAGGGCGGCGTAGCGCGCGCTCCAGTCGTCGACCTCGGCCTGGAGCCGCTTCCAGTCCGCCTTGGTGTACGTGGCGGCGCGGCGCTGCGACTCGGCGTACGCGTCGGTGCCTCCCCAGCGCTCCTCGGCCTCCTCGCGGTGGCGCTCGGGGTCCTTGTCCCCGAAGACCTCGAACCGTTCCTCTGGCGTGAGCCGGATGCCCATCTTCTGTGCCTCCATGGCGTGTTCGACGGCCTCGGCCATCTTCCGCAGTTTCCCGATCCGTGCGACGAGCAGGTCGTGCTGGCGGCGCAGGTGCTCCCGGGGGTCGGTCGCCGGGTCGTCGAGCAGGGCGTGGACCTCGTCGAGGGGGAAGCCGAGTTCCCGGTAGAAGAGGATCCGCTGGAGCCGGTCGAGGTCCTGCTCGCTGTAGCGGCGGTGTCCCGCACGGCTGCGCTCGCTCGGCACGAGCAGGCCGATCTCGTCGTAGTGGTGCAGGGTGCGCACCGTGACCCCGGCGAATCCGGCCACCCGGCCCACCGACCAGCTCATGCGCCGCCCTCTCTCCTGGATGCCCTCCGTGCCGTACGGGGATCAGCCTGGGCCCTCACGTCACGTGAGGTGCAAGTCGTTCCGGCGCGCATCCGGCGAAATCCTTCCGGGTGTTATGTAGGGAATGTCCGCTTAGGGTGACGGCGTGAGCACCAGCGCCGAAGCCCCGACACCAGCGACCCCTCCCCCGGCTCCCCCCGCCGTGTCCGCTCGCACCCTGCTGCCGGTCGTCGGGCCCGCGCTCGTCATCGGCGTCCTGTGCAGCCTGCTGTTCCTGGCCCTGAGCTGGGTCGCCGAGCGCTTGCAGGACGTGCTGTGGGGCGACTTGCCGGACGCGCTGGGCATCGGCGACTACTCGGCCCTGTGGATCATCGTCATGCTCACCCTGACGGGCGTGCTCGTGGGGCTCGTGATCTGGAAGGTCCCCGGACACGCGGGCCCCGACCCGGCGACGATGGGCCTGGGCGGCGAGGCGCCGCTGAAGCTGTCCGTGCTGCCCGGCCTCGCGCTCGCCGCCGCCCTGATGCTGGCCGGCGGGCCCAGCCTCGGCCCCGAGAACCCGATCATCGCGGTCAACGTGGGCCTGATGTTCTGGCTGGGCCGCAGGTTCCTGCCCGCCTCCCCCGCCGCGCTGTGGCCGAACCTGGCCTCGGCGGCGACCATCGGCGCGCTGTTCGGCACCCCGATCGCCGCCGCCCTGCTGGTCTCCGAGGCGCTCGCGGGCCGCCCGCTGCCGCTCAAGGGCTCGCTGTGGGACAACCTCTTCGGGCCGCTGCTCGCCGCCACCGCGGGCGCCCTGACCACCACGCTCGTCGCCTCGCCCTCCTTCGACCTGGGGCTCGCCCGGCTGGCCGAACCGGGCTGGGCCGACCTGCTGTCCGCGATCGTGGTCGCGTGCGCGGCCGCCGCGCTCACCATGGTCGCCGTCTACGCCTTCCCGTACGTGCACGGCGCCTTCGGGCGGCTCGGCCACCCGATGCTGATGCTGCCCGCCGGCGGTCTGGTCCTCGGGCTGCTCGGGGCGCTCGGCGGCCATCTGACCCTGTTCAAGGGGCTCGAAGAGGTCAAGGAGATCGCCGCGGACCCCGACGGCCGCTCGGCCGGCGCGTTCGCCCTGCTGGCCGTGGTGAAGCTGGCGGCGCTGCTGATCGCGGCGTCCTGCGGGTTCCGCGGCGGGCGGATCTTCCCGGCGGTCTTCGTCGGCGCCGCGTTCGGCCTGTTCGCCCACGCGCTGGTGCCCGGGGTGAACGCCTCGGTCGGCATCGCGGCGGGCGTCCTCGGCGTACTGCTCGCCGTCACCAGATCGGGCTGGGTCAGCCTCTTCACGGCGGCGGTCCTCGTCGCCTCGCCCGCGATCATCGCGCTGATGTGCATCGCGTCTTTGCCCGCCTGGCTCCTGGTGACGGGACGGCCGCAGATGCAACTGTCGGAGGAAGGCGCCTCGTTGCGCTGAGCCCGACCCCAACTCCCGGAGCGCACGTAAGGAGTCACGGACATGTCGCCGCTGCATCAGAGTCCTTCGGAGAAGCCCGGCGAGCGCACCCTCGCCGTCAACCCCTTCTACGGCGAGGCGAATCCGACCGCCGGCATGACGGACGCGCCGCCCAAGCACAGGCTGCCCGACAACCCCCTGTCGCCCACGACCGCGTACCAGCTCGTCCATGACGAACTGATGCTGGACGGCAACTCCCGGCTCAACCTGGCCACCTTCGTCACCACGTGGATGGAGCCGCAGGCCGGCGTCCTCATGGCGGAGTGCCGGGACAAGAACATGATCGACAAGGACGAGTACCCGCGCACGGCCGAGCTGGAGCGGCGCTGCGTCGCCATGCTCGCCGACCTGTGGAACGCGCCGGACCCCTCGGCCGCCGTGGGCTGCTCCACCACCGGCTCCAGCGAGGCGTGCATGCTCGCCGGGATGGCCCTCAAGCGGCGCTGGATGAAGAAGAACGCCGACCGCTATCCGTCGCCCGAGGCCCGCCCCAACCTCGTCATGGGCGTGAACGTGCAGGTCTGCTGGGAGAAGTTCTGCAACTTCTGGGAGATCGAGGCGCGGCAGGTGCCGATGGAGGGCGACCGGTTCCACCTCGACCCGGCGGCCGCGGCCGAGCTGTGCGACGAGAACACCATCGGGGTCGTCGGCATCCTCGGCTCGACCTTCGACGGGTCGTACGAGCCGATCGCCGAGCTGTGCGCGGCGCTCGACGACCTCCAGGCGCGGACGGGGCTCGACGTCCCCGTGCACGTGGACGGGGCGTCGGGCGCGATGGTCGCGCCGTTCCTCGACCCGGACCTGGTCTGGGACTTCCGGCTGCCGCGGGTCGCGTCGGTCAACACCTCGGGGCACAAGTACGGCCTGGTGTACCCGGGCGTCGGCTGGGTGCTGTGGCGCTCGGCGGACGCGCTGCCCGACGAGCTCGTGTTCCACGTGAACTACCTGGGCGGCGACATGCCGACGTTCGCGCTGAACTTCTCGCGGCCGGGCGCCCAGGTGGTCGCCCAGTACTACACGTTCCTGCGGCTCGGCCGGGAGGGCTACCGGGCGGTGCAGCAGGCGACCCGCGACGTGGCCCGCGGCCTCGCCGAACGCATCGAGGCCCTCGGCGATTTCCAGCTGCTCACGCGGGGCGACGAACTGCCCGTGTTCGCGTTCACGACGGCCCCCGACGTGAAGGCGTACGACGTGTTCGACGTGTCCCGGCGGCTGCGCGAGCGGGGCTGGCTGGTCCCGGCGTACACCTTCCCCGCGCACCGGGAGGACCTGGCGGTGCTGCGGGTGGTGTGCCGCAACGGCTTCTCGTCCGACCTCGGCGAGCTGTTCGTGCAGGATCTGAACCAGCTGCTGCCCGAACTGCGCTGCCAGCCCCACCCGTTCACCCGGGACCGGGCGTCGGCCACGGGCTTCCACCACTGAGGGCGCGGGCCGCTACAGCCGGTCGCCGGGGTGCCGCTCGCCCGTCGCGTACGGGTTCACCGCACCGTCCTTCAGCACCCCGACGAACGGCTCCCCGGCCTCGCCCGCGAAGACGTACGCCCCGCCCTCGATCCGCCCGATGAGCCCCTCGGTCCACTCCGCGCCGAAGTCCGCGGAGTGGACCCAGTAGTTCATGATCTCGCCGATGTGCCCGAGCTGTGCGGGCCCCTCCTCGGGCGTGTAGTACCCGGTGACGGTGGACCGCCAGGCGCCGATGGAGCGCAGCCGCTCCTTGAGCAGCGACACCACCTCGGCCCGCGGCAGGTCCACCATGCCGCCGAGCGCGGCCACGAGGACGTCGGGCTTCTGGCCGTACGAGACCAGGGCCGCGCGCAGCAGCCGCAGGTACTCCTCGTCACCGTGCCCGGTGATCTCGTACTCGGTGCGCGGCGGACCGCCGGCCGTGGACGGCGCGATCTCGTGCGCGAGGAGCAGTCCCTGCTTCGCCATCTGTTTCAGCGCGTGGTAGACCGAGCCGGGCTTGGCGTTCGACCACTCGTGGGCGCCCCAGTACTCCAGGTCGCTGCGGACCTGGTAGCCGTGCGCACGGCCGTGCTGGCGTACGGCGTTGAGCACCAGGAGGCGGATGGCTGACATGCGCCTCAGCGTAGGACGTCACCGGAAGGACTGGGCCACCAGCTCGAAGGCGGTCTTCCCGTCCAGGCTCTCGCGGATGATGTCGGCGTGTCCGGCGTGCCGGGCGGTCTCCCTGATCAGGTGCAGGCCGAGCCAGCGCAGCGAGACCTCCTGGCCGTCGGGGAACCAGGGCTCGTCCGGCAGCGGGAAGGTGTCGTCGAGGCTGGGGGCCGCGCGGAAGAACTCCTCGGTGCCCGCGGCCACCTCGTCCCAGAAGGCGAGCACCGACTTCACCGTCTCGCCGTCGAGGAGGCGGAACCCGTCCGCGTACTCCTCGCGGCTGCGCTCGGCGCCCGTGCGCCGGGCGAGGTCGATCCAGCCCTTCTCGACCTGGGCCACGTGCTTGGCGAGGCCCACCAGGGACAGGTCGCTCGCGGTCGGCTTCGACGACGCCTGCTCGTCGGTGAGGCCCAGCAGGGCGCGCCGGAGGCCGCCGCGCTGCTCCTCGATGAAGGCCAGGAGCGCCCCGCGCTCGTCGCCACGGGCCTCGGGGTTCACATGCATGACCATCGGGCTGCCTTTCGTCGTGCGCTGCTCTTGCTCGGTACGGACGAAGGTAGACAGGCTCGCGGTCAGGTTCTGTCCTCAACGGTGAACGCGGTCACACGTGTTTCGTGGCGGGAACACTCCGGGCGGACGAGGACGTTCGCATGGCGGGCGGATGCCGGGGCAGACGATGGCATAGCTGTAACCATGGGAACACCGCGCGTGCACGTGCATCTGCCCATGCAGCTGCATATGAACGCAGCTATGATCCAGGGCAGGTCGGGGCAGCTCACCGCTGCCGTGACACCAGTTGACAGACCGCCACGGGACCGGGCGGATCCGTTCACTCATGCGGCATTTACAGCACCACCACCGGGAGCGAACCGTGGACCACGTGTACAACGGCATGGCGGCCACGGAGTTGCACGGAGTGGTCTGGCAGAAGAGCCGGCACAGCAACTCCCAGGGATCCTGTGTGGAGTTCGCGAAACTGCCCGGCGGCCGGGTGGCCGTGCGCAACTCCAACTTCCCCGAGGGGCCCGCGCTCGTCTACACCCCGGCCGAGATCGCGGCGATGCTGCTCGGCGTGAAGGACGGGGAGTTCGACCATCTGGTGGCCGGCGCGTGACGATCCGCGCCGAACACGCCTTCGTACGGCGAGGGTTGGACCGACGCGCGTAGACAACGGACCTGCCGACCACTACCCGTCCGTATGCCGGGACGGGCCCGTCTTCAGAGCCTGAACAGCGCCCAGACGACCTTGCCGCTCAGCCTCCCGGCCAGCGGGTGCCAGCCCCAGCCGTCGCTGAAGGAGCCGACGAGGAAGAGGCCGCGGCCCGACTCCGCGGAGAAGTCGTCCACGACGTCCTCGCGGTCCCCGATCTCCGGGCTGTCGTCGCTCGGGTCGCGCACCGCGCACACCACCCGCGAGGTCCAGCGCATCAGGTGCAGCCGCACCGGCGGGTCCTGGCCGTGCGGGGCGTCCGCCGGCAGGGCATGCCGCAGGGCGTTGGTGACCAGTTCGGAGACGACCAGACAGATGTCGTCGAAGCGCTCGGCCACGTCCCAGTCGGACAGCGTGCGGCGGGTGAACTCCCGGGCGCTGCGCACCGCTTCGTACCGGGCCGGCAGCGCGCAGGACGCGGCGCTGGAGACGGCCGAGGGATCGATGGGGGGAAGACCCTGCCGTAACACGTCGGCAGACTCGAGCATGGTCGATCCGTTCGTCCCCATGCGAGGCACTCCCCAGTTTCGCAGTACGTAGCGAGCGGTGGTGACGGCCATCGTTCCGAATGCGTACACCGGATGCAAGGGCAGATGCACGTGCACGCGCCAGACTTGGACGTTCCCGTACCGCTTCTTGCTCATTTCTCCCTACGACTTCTTGCGCAGCCCTTTCGTGATCTTTCCGTTTCTGTAACCAAGCGAGTACGCGGCGGAGCGTTTAAGTGGCAGACTTCGCTCCCTGAACCAATGGGGAGGAAGAGACGTGACCGCTGGGGAGTCGAGCGGCTCGGTGGTGCGGCGCATTCTGCTGGGCTCACAACTGAGGCGCCTGAGGGAATCGCGTGGCATCACGAGGGAGGCCGCCGGCTACTCGATCCGCGCCTCCGAATCGAAGATCAGCCGCTTGGAGTTGGGACGGGTGAGCTTCAAGGCGAGGGATGTCGAGGACCTGCTGACGCTCTACGGCGTGACCGACGGGACCGAGCGCGAGGCCCTGCTCTCGCTCGTCAAGGAGGCCAACGTCGCGGGCTGGTGGCACAGTTACTCGGACGTGCTGCCAGGCTGGTTCCAGACCTATGTCGGTCTGGAGGGCGCCGCGTCGCTGATCCGCGGGTACGAGGCCCAGTTCGTGCACGGCCTGCTCCAGACCGAGGCGTACGCGCACGCGGTGGTGGCCCAGGGCATGCGCGGCGCGTCCGCCGAGGACATCGACCGGCGGGTCTCGCTGCGCCTCGCGCGGCAGAAGGTCCTGGTCGCCGAGAGCGCGCCGCACGTCAGCCTGGTGCTCGACGAGGCCGCGCTGCGCCGGGTGCACGGCGGGCCCGAGGTGATGCGCGGACAGCTGGAGCATCTGATCGAGGCGGCCGAACTGCCGCATCTCACGCTCCAGATCATGCCGTTCAGCCACGGCTGGCACGCGGGCGAGTCGGGCACCTTCACCCTGCTCACCTTCCCCGAGTCCGACCTCTCGGACGTCGTCTTCCTCGAACAGCTCACCAGCGCGCTCTATCTGGACAAGCGCGAGGACGTCACCCAGTACGAGAAGGCGATGGTGGATCTGCAGGCGCAGTGCCCGTCGCCGGAGGAGAGCGCGCGGCTGCTGCGCCGCGTTCTGGCCGAACTGCCGGACTGAATTCGCTTAACTCCAACAGCAGTTGATCGAACCCTTGCGTCAACCGGGCACCTCCGGTCGTACGATGACGGAATCTCAGGTGTCCGGCGCTGCAGCAAGGGAACTCACCATGGCCCTCCCGTCCTACTTCACCGAACTGGACCGCCAGTACATCGACGGCGAATGGCGCACCGGGCGGGGCGCGTGGGACATCATCGACCTCAACCCGTACACCGGTGACAAGCTCGCCGCGATCACCGTCGCCTCGGTGGAGGAGATCGACGAGGCGTACCGGGCCGCCGAGCGGGCGCAGAAGGAGTGGGCGAAGACCACCGCGCACGCGCGCCGGGCGGTCTTCGAGCGGGCGCTGCACCTGGTCGAGGAGCGCGAGCCGGAGATCGCCGAGGCGATCATCGACGAGCTCGGCGGCACCCGTGTGAAGGCCGGGTTCGAGCTGCACCTCGCCAAGGAGTTCCTGCGCGAGTCGATCCGGCTGACGGGCCTGCCGCAGGGCGAGGTGATCCCGTCACCGGTGGACGGCAAGGAGAACCGGCTCTACCGCGTGCCGGTCGGGGTCGTCGGCGTCATCTCGCCGTTCAACTTCCCCTTCCTGCTCTCCCTGAAGTCGGTGGCCCCCGCCCTGGCGCTGGGCAACGGCGTGGTCCTCAAGCCGCACCAGGACACCCCCGTCTGCGGCGGCTCGCTGATCGCGAAGATCTTCGAGGACGCGGGACTGCCGGCCGGGCTGCTCAACGTGGTCATCACCGACATCGCCGAGATAGGCGACACGCTCCTGACCCACCCGGTGCCGAAGGTGATCTCCTTCACCGGCTCGGACAAGATCGGGCAGCACGTGGCGACGGTGTGCGCCGCGCAGTTCAAGTACGTGGTCCTGGAGCTGGGCGGGAACAGCGCGCTGACGGTCCTCGACGACGCCGACATCGACTACGCCGTCAACGCGGCCGTGTTCAGCCGCTTCGTCCACCAGGGCCAGGTCTGCATGGCCGCCAACCGGATCCTCGTGGACCGCAGGGTCGAGGAGGAGTTCACCCGGAAGTTCGTCGCCAAGGTCAAGACCCTGAAGGCGGGCGACCCGCGCGACCCGGAGACCGTGATCGGCCCGGTCATCAGCTCCAACCAGGCGGACGCGCTCTCCGGCGTCGTGGAGCAGGCGCTCGCCGAGGGCGCGACGGCGCTGGTGCGCGGCGGCGTCGAGGGCAATGTCATCGAGCCGGTGGTGCTGACCGGGCTGCCCGCCGACTCCCCCGTGCTGCGGCAGGAAATCTTCGGGCCGGTGGCGCTGCTGATCCCGTTCGACGGGGACGCGGAGGCGGTGCGGATCGCCAACGACACCCCGTACGGGCTGAGCGGGGCCGTGCACACGGCCGATGTCGAGCGGGGCGTGGCGTTCGCCCAGCAGATCGACACGGGCATGATCCACGTCAACGACGGGACCGTGCACGACGAGCCGCTCGTGGCGTTCGGCGGCGAGAAGCGCTCGGGCATCGGGCGGCTCAACGGCAGCGCGACGGTCGAGGCCTTCACCACCCAGAAGTGGATCTCGGTGCAGCACGGCAGGTCCCGCTTCCCCTTCTAGTCCACGGGGACGCGCGGGACCCGCCGCTCGCCGCTCACCTGCCGGACTTCGCGGCGCCGGACGTCCTCGCGTACCGGCGCTCGAAGCGCTCGACGCGTCCGGCGGTGTCCAGCACGCGCTGGTTACCGGTGTAGAAGGGGTGGCTGACGTCGGAGATCTCGACGTCGACGACGGGATACGTGTGCCCGTCCGCCCACTCGACCGTCTTCTCGCTCGTCATGGTCGAGCGGGTCAGGAAGGCGTGGTTCGCGGCACGGTCGCGGAAGACGACCGGGCCGTAGGCGGGGTGGATCGCGGTGTTCATGCGGTCAGCGCTCCTCTCGGAAGTCGACGTGCCGGCCCACGACGGGGTCGTACTTGCGCAGGGTCATGCGGTCGGGGTCGTTGCGCCGGTTCTTGCGGGTGACGTAGGTGAAGCCCGTGCCCTCGGTGGACTTGAGCCTGATCACTGGACGGAGTTCGTTGCGAGCCATGCCGGCATTTTAACGAAAACGACTCCCATTTTCAATAGGTGCTTCCGCGACTCCTTGACCCCTGGTAACTTGCTGGCTCGACTCGTCGGTAACCGCAGTGACACTGGGGGACTTTGTGCACAGCAGGAACGTACGGATCGCCGTCGGGGCCGCGGCCGCGGTGGCGGCGCTGGCCGTGAGCGGCTGCAGCGGCGGCGACGACGGCTCGGACCAGGGGGCCGCGGGACCCTCGTCGTCCGCGACGCCGGACGCGGGGTCGTCGGACAGCCCGTCCGGCTCCGGGTCCGGCTCGGGGTCCTCGAAGGACGCCGTGGGCATCTGGAGCGCGACCACGGACGGCAAGCCGGTGGTGCTGGTGATCGGTGGGCAGCAGGTGACGCTGAGCACGGGCGACGGGCATCTGTGCACCGGCACCCTGGCCGGCAGGAAGACGCTGAGCCTGCGGTGCGCGGACGGCGACACCGACCGCACCGCGGGCACGATCGAGTCCAGCGACGACTCGACGATGACGGTCGCGTGGAAGGCCGGGGCGCGGGACACCTTCAAGAAGTCGACGAACGGCCAGTTGCCGACGGACCTGCCGACCGGTCTGCCGACGGGCTGAGGGTCAGTCGTCCGGCCCGGGCTTGACCGACATGGGCGGCTCGTCGGTGTCCAGGGCCTCGGTCACCTCGTCCAGGGCCTCCAGGAGCAGGCCCCCGCCCCGGCGCACGACCCGGTCGGGGACGCCGTCGCCGTCCCAGGCGTCGAGGGCCTCGCGGACCGGTTTCCAGCGCGGGACGCGGCGTTCCCTGATGGCGCGGGCGCCGTCGCGGGTCGCCGTGCGCAGCGCCTCGGCCAGCTCCTCGGCTGCGGGCACCGGGGTGGCGTCGCGCTCCGGGAGGTGGGCCTCCATCAGCATCGCGACGCGGCCCAGGTGGTGCAGGGCGTGCGCGGCGTCATCGGCGGCCGCGCGGGACAGGCCGCGGTGGCGTACGGGTTCGGTCCTGGCCCGGGTGGCCGCCAGGTCCCAGGCGATGTGGGCGTCCCGGGCGGCCAGCAGGGCGGCGCGCACGTCGGGGCAGGACTTGCCCGCCGGGTGGGCGTAGTGGCCGACGACCGTGGCCGCGTACTCGCCGACCGCGATCAGCCGCTCGGCGAGCCGGTTGCGCAGCCGCGGGGTCTCCCAGGCCGGGTACAGGGCGTAGGAGAGCATCGCGAGGATCCCGCCGGCGAGGGTGAGCACGACGCGTTCGGGCACCGTCTGGTCCCAGGTCTGGCCGCCCATGCCGAGCAGGAAGACGACGTACGCGGAGACGCAGGCCTGCGCCGCGAGCTGTCCGGTGCGCATCAGCAGGTACATCAGGGCCGCGCACACGACGGCGAGCGCGGCGGAGGTCCAGGTGCCCGGGTGGGCGAGCTGGACGACGGCCGTCGCCACGGTCACGCCGACGAGGGTGCCGCCGAACCGGGCGACCGCGCGCGAGTACGTCTGCGAGAAGTCGGGGCGCATCACCATGACGGCCGCCATCGGGGCCCAGTAGCCGTGGCCGAACGGCAGGGCGTTGCCGATCAGGTAGCCGACCACCGCGACGGCGCTCACGCGGGTGGCGTGACGCAGGATCGGTGAGCCGGGGCGGGCCTCCTTCCTGATGGCCCGTACGGCGGTGGGGACCAGCTTCAGGAGGGTGGGGCGGGGCAGGGCCGGCGGCGGCTCGGCGACGGGTCCCGGAGCGGTGGTGCCGCGCGCGCCGAGGTGGCCGGGCAGCCGGGCCGGGAGCCGGTGCCAGAGGGGTTCCACCGGGTCGACCTCGCCCGCGGTCTCCAGTACGTCCCTCAGGAGCGAGCCGAGCCGGGTGGCCGCGCGGTGCGGCGGTCCGGCCAGGATGGCGCCGGTGTCGGGGGTGCGCAGGGCGGCGACGGCCGGGGCCGGGACGCGGACCGGGGCGCCGGTACGGATGGCGCGGGCCGCGGCGTCGAGGATCGATCCGGCGGCGGCGAGGAGTTCGCGGACCCGGTCGCGCTCGACGCCCTCCTCGGGAACGCCGACGGCCGGGTCGGCGAGGGAGGCGAGGACCGGGCGGATCCGCTCGGCCAGGCCCCGGGCGCCGTGCAGCTGGGCGGGGCGGTTGCGGGCCTGGCGCGGGGTGAGCGCGGCGGCGCTGCGCGCGAGCATCAGCGGCTGCGGGTCGAACGGCGCGAGCGGGTCGTGGCGCAGCCGGCGCGCGTAGTCGGCCTCGGCGGCGAGCGCGTCGGCCAGCGCGTCGCGGTGCGCTCCCCAGCGGCGTACGGGGAAGAGGACCACCAGGGTGGCCTGGACGAGGCCGCCGAAGACCATCATCGCGGCGTGCCCGGCGGCCTCGCCGATCGAGGTCGGCAGGGTGATGGTGACCAGCATCATCGCCACGTTGGAGGAGGCGATGATGCCGATGGTCGGGCCCGCCGCCCAGCCCAGGCCCGCCAGGAACGTCCACAGCGCCAGCAGCGGCACGAACAGGAACAGGTGGGAGCCGGTGAGGTAGCCGAGGAACGTGGAGATGCCGAGGCTGGTGCCGGAGGCGATGGCCAGCTCGGGGCGGGGCCGCCAGCTGCGCTGGAACGTGGCGATCGCGGCCTGGAACGCGCCGAACGCCGAGCCCGCCGCCACCGCGGGCCCGAACGCCGCCAGGCTGATGGCGACGACGATCGCGAGCCCCGCGGCGCCGCGCAGGGCGATCAGGGGTTCCAGTCGTTTCCGCTCGACGGTCAGCCCCGAGCGGGTGGTGTCCTTCAGCGCCCGGAACCAGCTCATATCGCCACAATACGGGCAATCGGTCCCGGGAAGTCGGCGGGCCCCCGTCAGCCGCGCTCGTCGCGGAGCACCAGGGCGAGCAGCCCCGGGAAGCGCGCGTCGAACTCCTCGCGGCGCAGCCGGTTCAGCCGGCGGGCGCCCGCGTCCTTCTGCTCCAGCAGGCCCGCCTCGCGCAGCACGGCGAAGTGGCGGCTGAGAGTGGCCTTGGTGACCGGCACGTCGAAGGTGCCGCAGGTCCGCTCCCAGGGGCCGGACGCGGCGAGCTCGCGCACGAGGGTGCGGCGGACCGGGTCGGCCAGGGCGAGCAGGGCGGCTTCCAGGGTGACGTCCCGGGGGTGGATGTGGGCGGGAGCGGCGCGATGGCCCGTCCCGGCGGTGACCTTGCCCGTCGCGTCCGTCACGCCCGTCGCGTCCTCGGTGGCCGTCATGGTGTGCGCTCCCGATCTTGCGGAGTGTTCGACGCCGTGCGTACACTCACGACATCCAGTGTTCGTCGTACGTCGAACACTCTATCCGTTGTCCGCTGAAGGAGTCAGCCGTGCCGTCGTCCTCTCGGTCCCCCATCGGCGTGGGCATCGTCGGTCTCTCCGCCCGGCGCGGCTGGGCCTCCCACGCCCATCTGCCCGCACTGCGGCTGCTCGACGGCTTCGAGGTGCGGGCGCTCTCCGCGAGCAGCGCCGAGTCCGCGCGGCAGGCCGCCGAGAAGCACGGGGTGGCACGGGCCTACGGCAGCGCGGCGGAGCTGGCCGCGGCCGACGAGGTCGACCTCGTCGTGGTCACCGTGAAGGTGCCGGACCACCGGGAGATCGTCCGGGCCGCGCTCGGGGCCGGGAAGGCGGTGCTCTCCGAGTGGCCGCTGGGCACCGGCCCCGCCGAGGCCGAGGAGCTGGCGTCGCTCGCCGCCGGGCGCGGGCTGCGCACCTTCACCGGGCTCCAGGCGCGCTCGGCGCCGCTGGTGCGGCATCTGCGCGACCTGATCGCGGACGGTTACGTCGGCGAGGTGCTCTCCACCAGCATGGTGGCCTCCGCGCGGGGCTGGGGGGCGTCGGTCCACGAGGGCGGGGCCTATCTGCTCGACCGTGCCTCGGGGGCGAACATGCTGACGATCCCGTTCGGGCACACCCTCGACGCGCTGACCGCGGTGCTCGGTGACGTCGAGGAGGTCAGCGCGGTGACCGCCACGCGGCGCCGGACGGTCGAGGGCCCGGCCGGGGAGATCCACCGGCCGGACGTCGCCGACCAGGTGGTGCTGGGCGGGGTGCTGTCCTCCGGGGCGGTGGCCTCGGTGCACTTCCGGGGCGGTCTGTCGCGCGGGACGAACTTCCGCTGGGAGATCAACGGTACGGAGGGCGATCTCGTCGTCACCGGTGACCACGGGCACCTCCAGATGGGCGAGTACACCCTCGCCGGGGCTCGCGGCGCGGACACCGCGCTGGCGCCGCTCACCGTTCCCGAGCACTACTTCGACCCCGCGCTGGAGACGCTGCGCGGCACCGACGCGTACAACGTCGGGGCGGCCTATGCGCAGATCCGGCGCGACCTGGTGGACGGTACCCATGGGGCCCCGGACTTCGCCCACGCGGCCCGCCATCACCGCCTCCTGCACCGGATCGAGCGCGCGGCCGCCTGACCGTCGCCGGGTGCGCGTCGCGCCCCTGAAGGCCGCAGGCCTTCAGGGGCGCGGGGAACTGCGCGAGAAGAGGCCACCGGCCCGCGGACGAACGACAACCCAAGGGCGCGGGCCGGCCGACGTACGGCTCAGGCCCGCGAGGAATCCGGCAGCGCCGGATCGTCGGGGCGGAGCCGGGCCCGATCGGCCGCGGCACCCCCTTCGTCCCACCCCGCCCCGTCGGACACCCCGCGAACCCGGGTCACCACGGTCTCCGGAAACATCTCCTCGGCCCGCCCCGCGACAGCGACGTCCCGCGCCACGAGCACCGGCAGAAGCTCCCCCTCCCCACCGGCCACCTCCCCGGCGACGGCGGCCAGCCGATCCCCGATGCGCTGCGCGTACGCCGCCAGAAACGACTGCCGGAACGTCTTCGTACGCCGCCTCCCCCCGGCCCGCTGCCCGGCCTCGGCCCGCGTCATCGCCCGGTCGGCCTGCACGAGCAGCGACGTGTACAGCAGCTCCACGACCTCCAGATCGGCTTCGAACCCGACCACGGTGGAGAACCCGAACGCGCTGTTCCACACGGCCCGGCACCGGTTCGCCCCCGCCACCGCGTCGAGCAGCACCGCCTTCGCGGTCTCGTAGGGCGCGTCGACACCGATCCGGCACGCGCCCGGGGTGTCCTTGGCGTGCGTACGGGCGGCGAGCAGGGCGTCGTCGACCGAGTGCCGCGCCATCAGTTCCTGCGCCTTGGCGGTGAGCGCCTCGGCCTCCGGCGGATAGCCGGTGGCCTCCGCCTTGGCCAGCAGGGCCCGGATCCGGGCGAGCGTGCGCGGCTCACCGGCGACGGGCACGGTGACGGCCGCGCCCGGCACCGGGCCGACCGGTTCGATCGCGGGGAGCCGCAGCAGCAGCCGGTACAGCTCCAGGGCCGCGGTCGCGGCGGAGAAACGGTCCTGGCGCCCGCCCTCGTCCGGCTCGGGCAACTCTGCGAGCTGGCCCGCCCAGCGCGCCGGAAGCGTGTCGTAGCGCCGCGTCTCGGCCCGGATCAGCCGGACGGCGAGCGCCATGTGCTCGGCGCCGAGCCCTTCGTCCCGTACGACCATGCGCAGCACATCGGCGGGCTGCCACCCCCGCTCCCAAGCACGGCGCACGAACTCGCGCCCGCGCTGGGCGAGTTCGGCGTCGGCGGCCGGGTCGGCGGCGAGCAGGGACGCGCCGAGGTCCAGGTCGCCCGTGTCGTACAGGGCGGCCGCGAAGGCCCGTTCGACGGTGCTGTCGCTCATCGCGGGTTCGCCTCGTCCCGGGCGGCGCGAGCGCCGGCGGCGGGCCGGACGGTCCGGGTGACGACGGGTACGGCAGGTCCGGAGGTGGTTGCCTCCGTGTGCCCGACTGACATGAAAGTGCCTCCTTATGCGCAGCCGTCCGCGCCGAGACGATGGTCTCAGTGATCGCGAGGTCGCACGGCGCCCGGCCCCGCGCCGCGGTGATGTCACACGCGGGGACGCTGTCTCGTCCATGGGATCGCAGACGAACCCGACGCACCCGACGCACAAGGAGCGGACGATGAACCTCGCACTGTGGATCACCGCGGGCCTGCTGGCCGCGGTCGCGCTGACCGGCGGTGTCACCAAGGCGTTCGTACCGAAGGAGAAGATCGCCGCGGCGCACGGCGGCGGCTGGACGGCCGGGGTCGGCGCCGGTTTCGTGAAGGGCCTCGGCGTTCTGGAGCTGCTGGCCGCGGCCGGACTGGTCCTGCCCGCCGCGCTCGGCGTCGCGCCGGTCCTGGTACCGGTGACGGCCGCCTGCTGGATCGCCCTGATGATCGGCGCGATGATCACGCACGGGCGGCTCGGCGAGTACCCGCTCGTCGCGCTGAACGTCGTCTATCTCGCCCTCGCGGCCTTCGTCGCCTGGGGCAGGTTCGGTCCCGGGTCCTTCACGGGCTGAGCCGGGGCGGGCATGATCGTGCGCGTGTTCCTGGCGGACGGCGGCGGACCCGCCGGGCGGCTCCTGGTGGCGCGTTTCGTGCGGCGGGGGCCCGGGGAACCGCGCGACCGGCCACGACGAGAGCGGCGGACGCCCGCTGTCAGTGCTGGATGTGACACTCGGCGACATGACCGAACGCTGGGCCCTGGCCCCCACCGAGCACGGCGGCGCCGCCATCGCGCCGCTGGGCCCGGACGGCCGCCCCACGGCCCCGGTCACCCACGAACCCGACCTGGCGGAAGCCGTCCGCAGCAGGCCGGAGGCCACCCGCTGGGTCTGGCGCGACACCCACTCCGTCCACCCCCGCCTCCTCGCGGCCGGAGTCCGGGTCGACCGCTGCTACGACATCGAGGCCGCCGAGACCCTGCTCCTCGCCCACGAGGGCAGACACGGCGAACCCCGCTCGGCGGCCGCGGCCCTGGCCCGGCTGCGCGGCGGCCCGGTACCGCCCGACCCGCCGCCGCGCACGGCGGCCCCCGGCTCCCAGTCGTCCCTGTTCGAGCCCCGCCCACCCGTCGACGTGTCCCTCGCCGACCTCCTCGACGTCTACGCCGATCAGCAGCGCCGCCACGCCACGACCGCCCACCCGGACCGCCTGCGCCTGCTGACGGCGTCCGAGTCCGCGGGCATGCTGGTCGCCGCCGAGATGCACGCGGCGGGCCTGCCGTGGCGCGCGGACGTGCACCGGGCCCTGCTCACCGAACTGCTCGGCGAGCGCTACGCGGGCGGCGGCGAACCGCGCCGGCTGGCCGAGCTGGCGGACGAGGTGTCGGCGGCGTTCGGCAGACGGGTGCGCCCGGATCTGCCCGCGGACGTGGTGAAGGCGTTCGCGCAGGCCGGCATCAAGCTGACGTCGACCCGCCGCTGGGAGATCGAGGGCATCGACCACCCGGCCGTGAAGCCGCTGATCGCGTACAAGAAGCTGTACCGGATCTACACCGCGCACGGCTGGTCCTGGCTCCAGGACTGGGTCAGGGACGGCCGGTTCAGACCCGAGTACCTGCCGGGCGGCACGGTCTCGGGCCGCTGGACGACGAACGGCGGGGGCGCGCTGCAGATCCCCAAAGTGGTGCGCCGCGCGGTGATCGCCGACCCCGGCTGGCGGCTGGTCGTCGCGGACGCGGCCCAGATGGAGCCGCGGGTGCTCGCCGCGATCTCCCGCGACCCGGCGTTCATGGAGGTCGCGGGCCAGGACGGCGACCTGTACCAGTCGGTCTCGGACCGGGCGTTCTCCGGCGACCGCGGCCAGGCCAAGCTGGCGGTGCTCGGCGCCATATACGGCCAGACCTCGGGCGACGGCCTGAAGAACCTGGCGCTGCTGCGCCGCCGCTTCCCGCGCGCGGTGGCCTACGTGGACGAGGCGGCCCGGGCCGGCGAGGAGGGCCGCCTGGTGCGCACCTGGCTGGGCCGCACCTGCCCGCCGGCGGTGAACGCGGCGGACCAGGAGGAGGCCGGCATCCCCCAGGACGACCCGGACGACCCGGCGTCGGGGCCCCCGTCGACGTACGGCTACACGTCCTCGAACTCCCGGGCGCGCGGCCGCTTCACCCGCAACTTCGTGGTGCAGGGCAGCGCCGCCGACTGGGCGCTGCTGATGCTGGCCGCGCTGCGCCGCGAGCTCGACGGCATGGCGGCCGAGCTGGTGTTCTTCCAGCACGACGAGGTGATCGTGCACTGCCCGCGGGACGAGGCCGACCGGGTCGCGGAAGCGATCCGGTCGGCCTCGGACCTGGCGGGCCGCCTGACGTTCGGGCGGACGCCGGTGCGGTTCCCGTTCGCGGTGGCGTCGGTGGAGTGCTACGCCGACGCGAAATGACCGGCGCCCCGCACGAGCCGCTACGTGCCGGGAAGCCACTTCCCCGACAGGGCGATGGCCTTCAACTCGGCCATGGTCAGGGCCGGTTCGGAGCGATCGGCGTCCTTGTTCTGGGCGCCGGAGTTGAAGGCGGAGACCGCGACCCGCAGGCCGTCGGGGCGGATCGTGTCGGCGGTCCACATCACGATGCCGGCGCCGCCCTTGCCGTCGCCGTCGCCCTCGCGCGTGACGACCTTGGTGCCGTCGGGCCGCACCTCGGCGCCGCTGCCGAACAGCTGGTCCTCCACGTCCTTCATGTTCGGCTGCACATTGATCTGGACGAGGCTGGCGCCCTTGCCGTCGTCGACGACCACGTACGCGTACTCGGCGTCCTGCCCGCCCTCGTCGGTCACCTTCACCCGGCCGGGCAGCAGCGCCTCCAGCTTCCTCAGGATCGAGGCCCGGTCGAGCCCCTGGGCGGGCGGCTGCGGCAGGGGCTCGTCGGGCGCGGTGCCGAGCGCCTTCATCACGGGCCGCCACTCCTTGGCCAGGGCGAGCGTCCGGAGCTGTCCGAGAGGGAGCGGCGGCCGGGGCCGGGTGACGGCGGCGTCCTTCTCGGCGGGCGCGTTCCATTCGCTGGCCGTGACGGTGTACCCCTCGGGCGTGACGAGGAACACCGTCCACAGCTTGGTGTCGACGCGCCGGTCCGGATACTCGTAGCCGCGCATCAGCATCAGCCGCGATCCGTCGGAGAGCTTCTCGTTGCGGCACTCGTCGTACGGTACGAACTTCTTGTCCGGGCACTCCAGTTGCTCGGCCGTACTGGAGCCGCCCGGGTCGACGGCCCCGACGCTCACCCCGATCGCGGCCTTGCCGGAACCGTCGTCGTAGACCACGTGCGCGTAGGGTACGGGCCCCTCGCTCGTACCCCGCCCCTGCTGCCCGCTGACCTTCCCCTCGGGCAGCAGCCCCTGGAGGATCCCGATGATCCGGTCCTGGGAGACGGCGGGCCCGGTCCCGTGCGCCTTCTTGCTCTGCTGCTTGCTCTGCGCGGCGGACGCGCTGGGCCGGGAGGCCACCCCCTGCTCGTCGACGGCGGCCGCGTCGAAGGCTCCTCCCAGGTACGAGGCGCCGAGCCCGACGACGGCCAGCGCCGCCACGCTCCCGCTCACCGCACCGGCCCGCCGGCGCCGCAGCCGCCGGCGCCCGTTCAGCATCCCCCGCTCCACCAGCCCCGCCCCTTCGTCGGCGACGAACCGCTCCCCGGTGCGCCGCAGCGCCCCGCCGATCTCCGCCTCGAACGCGTCCGCGCCCGGGTCCCCGTCCACCTGCCCCATCTCGCCACCCTCTCTGGATCAGTCTGTTGACGACGTGAACCGCGCTCTCACAGCGCGGCGAACTCCCCGATGCTGCCGCCGAGTTGCTCGCGCAGCCGGGCCAGGGCGCGGCTGCTGCGGGTGCGCACGGCGCCCGAACTGAGGTGCAGCGCGTCGGCGGTCTCCTCGACCGACCGGTCCTCCCAGTACCGCAGCACGACAACGGCCCGGTCCTTCGGCGGCAGTCGGCGCAGCGCGTCGAGCAGGGTCAGCCGCAGGGACGCGTCCCCGGCCCCCGCCGCCACCCCCTCCGGAAGGTCACCGGACGGCCGCTCCCGGGACGACCGCCGCCGCTGGTGCGCGAGGAAGGTCCGCACGAGCACGGTCTGCGCATAAGCCGCAGGATTCCCGCCCCGCACCGCGGGCCGCCCCCAGACGACATACATCTTCCCGAGGGTCTCCTGCACCAGATCCTCGGCGAGATGAACGTCCCCGCTGGTCAACAGGCAAGCGGACCGGAACAACTGCCCCGCCCTGCCCTCGGCGAACTCCCGAAACGCCCCATCAACCGACCGCCTCATCCGGCCCGCTCCCCCTTCGTCGCACCTACACCTGAATAGATGCGACGGGCCCGGGGAAATGTTGCGGGCACGCTCACGGCAATCCCATCCGGAGCCGACACGGGCCCAGCGGTTCCGGCTGCGTGATCGGCGTCAACCGCGACACCGGCGGTTCAGCCTGTCCGGAGCAGAACCCGTCATCCGCCCGCGGGACATGGCTGGCATGCCGCCCGTGCCTGCTCCTGAGAACCGCATCTCCCGACCGCTGCCCCGCAACGAAAACCCGAACAGATGGATCCACGTCGCCGGCCTCGGAGCCGGGATCATCTTCGGATTCGGCTTCTGGGCCGGTCTGATCGCATCCTTCTTCACCGGCGAGACCACCTTCGCCGCAGTCACCGTCCCGGTCGTGATCACGGCTGCGGCCTGCGCGGGCTTCGTGGGCTGGCGCCGTCAGCGGGACGCCTGGAGCTGGGCGGCCCTGCTCCTGGCCCTCGCCGGAACGACACTCAGCCAGGCACTCACCTCCTAGCCCCTGCCAAGAGACGAGAAAACCCCAGGCCGGATCAATTCCGACCTGGGGTTCCAAGCTGAGCCGCCTTCGGGATTCGAACCCGAGACCTACGCATTACGAGTGCGTTGCTCTGGCCATCTGAGCTAAGGCGGCGCCGCCGCTGCGCACCGGAGTGCGTCGGCAACGTCGTCAATCCTACACGCTCCTGGGGGGTGCTCCGCCCACCCTTTATGACCAGGGACGATCACAACGCACCCGCTATGAGCAGCGCTTTCCGTTCGTGGGCGGGGTGCCGGTCAGGAGGTAGGTGTCGATCGCCCCGTCGATGCAGGTGCTGCCGCGGCCGTACGCCGTGTGGCCGTCGCCCTCGTAGGTCAGCAGGCGGCCGGAGGAGAGCTGGGAGGCGAGGGACT
Organism: Streptomyces sp. HUAS MG91; assembly: GCF_040529335.1. GTDB lineage: Bacteria > Actinomycetota > Actinomycetes > Streptomycetales > Streptomycetaceae > Streptomyces > Streptomyces tabacisoli. The sequence goes on from NZ_CP159534.1 coordinate 3,887,638, forward strand.
TGGCCCAGCCGTAGGGGGTGGCCGGGTCGCGGGTGGTGCCGACCACGACGATGGGGGCGGCGCCGGCGGCGGTGATGCGGTGGGCCTCGCCGGTCGCCCGCACGGGCCAGCTCGCGCAGTTCAGGGAGGCCCAGGCGAGGCCGGGGCCGAAGACCGGGGAGGCCTTCTCGAAGTCGGGGAGGGCCTTCTCGACCTCCTGGGCGGAGGTGAAGGCGGGGGGCTGGTCGAGGCAGTTCACGGCGGCGTTGGCGAACATCAGGTTGGCGTAGGAGCCGTCGGGGTCGCGCTCGTAGTAACTGTCCGACAGGGCCAGCAGGCCCGCACCGTCCTTCTTCTTCAGCGCTTCGGTCAGCGCGTCGCGCAGCTGCGGCCAGGCCGCCTCGTCGTACATCGCCGCGATCACGCCGGTGGTGCCGAGCGCCTCGCCCAGCTTGCGGCCGTCCGCGTCGCCGGTGGCCAGCGGGGTGCGGTCGAGGGCGCTGAAGAACGACTTCAGGCGCTGCCCTGCCTGCTCCGGCGTGCCCGTGCCGAGCGGGCAGTCGGCGCGCGCGACGCAGTCCTTGGCGAAGGAGGTGAAGGCGGTCTCGAAACCGGCGGTCTGCTCCAGGTTCAGCTCGCGGGCCGGCAGCGACGGGTCCATCGCGCCGTCCAGGACGAGCCGGCCCACCCGCTCCGGGTACAGGCCCGCGTACGTCGCGCCGAGGAAGGTCCCGTACGAGGCGCCGACGTAGGTCAGTTTCTCGTCGCCGAGCGCCGCCCGCGCGAGGTCCATGTCGCGGGCCGCCTCGACGGTGGAGACGTGCGGCAGGACGCGCCGCGAGGTCGCGTCGTGCGTCTCGCAGCCGGACGCGAACTTCTGGTAGGCGGCGCTCAGTTCGGTCTGCTCGCGCGCGTCGTCCGGGGTCATGTCGGTCTGCGTGTACGCGTCCATCTGCTTGCCGTTCAGGCAGGTGACGGGCTCGCTGCGGGCCACGCCGCGCGGGTCGACGGCGACCATGTCGTAGCGCGCCCGGACCCCGGCGGGGTAGCCGATGCCCGCGTACGCCTGGAGGTAACCGATCGCCGAGCCGCCGGGGCCGCCCGGGTTGACCAGGAGCGAGCCGAGGCGCTTGCCGGGGCCGGTGGCCTTCTTTCGGGAGACGGCGAGGTCGATGTCGCCCGCGGACGGCTTGTCGTAGTCGAGCGGCGCCTTGAGGGTGGCGCACTGGAAGCCGGGGACTCCGCACGCGCGCCACTTGAGCGTCTGGTGGTAGTACGAGGCCAGTTCGGACGGGGTCGCGCCGGGCAGCGCCGCCAGGGAGGCGTCGGCGGTGCTCGAACTCCCTGGGGAGCAGGCCGCGATGCCGGTCAGCAGGAGAGCCGAGGCAGCGAGCAGCGCGGCCTTGCGGCGGGGCGAGGTCGGGGAGGGGCGCCTGGAGTACATCGGGCGAGCGTAACGCTCCGCAGGGGGTACGTGACTCTACGTCGCCCCGATGATCTAGCCCGCTCGCAACGCCACCGTCATCGCCTCCACCGCGAGCAGCGGCGCGACATTGCGGTCCAGGGCCACGCGGCACGCCCCGATCGCCTCGATCCGGCGCAGCGTCGACTCGGGCGAACTGGAGCGGGCGACCCGCTCCAGTGTGTCCTGGATCTCGATGTTGGCCAGCGCCACCGCCGAGCCGAGCTGCATCGCGAGCACGTCCCGGTAGACACCGGTGAGGTCGGTGAGGGCGAGGTCGAGGCTGTCGCGCTGCGATCTGGTGCGGCGGCGCTTCTGCTTGTCCTCCAGGTCCTTCATCACGCCGGCCGTGCCGCGCGGCATCCGCCCGCCGCTCTGCGCGCCGAGCGCGGCCTTCAGCTCCTCGGTCTCCTTGGTGTCGACCTCCTCGGCGAGCTGCTTGGAGTCCTCGGCCGCCGCGTCCACCAGCTCCTGCGCCGCCTTGAGGCAGCCGCCGATGTCCTCGACGCGCAGCGGGATCTTCAGCACGGCGGCTCTGCGCTCCCGCGCGCGCGGGTCGGTGGCCAGGCGGCGGGCCCGGTCGATGTGGCCCTGGGTGGCGCGGGCGACGGACGCGGCGACGGACGGCTCGATCCCGTCCCGCCGTACGAGCATGTCGGCGACGGCGTCGACGCCCGGGGTGGACAGGGTGAGCAGGCGGCAGCGGGACCGGATGGTCGGCAGCACGTCCTCGACGGAGGGCGCGCACAGCAGCCAGACCGTGCGGGGGGCGGGCTCCTCCACGGCCTTGAGCACGGCGTTCGCCGATTTCTCGTTCAGCCGCTCGGCGTCCTCGACGAGGATCACCTGCCAGCGGCCGCCGGCCGGGGCGGTGTACGACTTGCGGACGGTGTCGCGCATGTCGGCGACGAGGATCTGCGCGCCGTCGGCGGCGATCGTCGACACGTCCGCGTGCGTGCCGAGCAGGGCGGTGTGGCAGCCGTCGCAGAACCCGCAGCCCGGGGCGCCGCCGAGCGCCCGGTCCGGGGACACGCACTGCAGGGCGGCGGCGAACGCGCGGGCCGCGGTGACCCGGCCCGCGCCGGGCGGCCCGGTGAACAGCCAGGCGTGCGTCATCTTCGACGCGGGGGGCGGCGGGGTGTCCGCGGCGGCCGCCGTCACCAGGGCGTCCGCGTCCCGCGCGGCCGCGTCCAGCGACGCGATGACGCGCTCCTGACCGACCAGGTCGTCCCATACGGCCATGGGGATACCGCCCTTCCTCCAGCTTCAGCCCCATTGTGCCGGGCGCCACTGACAGCCCGGGCATCCCGGACGCCCCGGGCATCCCCGACACCCGGGGCGGGCGCCTACCGCCTGCGGCCGCCCCGGCCGCCCCGCTCGTCCTCGTCGTCCCGCCCGCCGAGCAGTTCGTCGGCCAGCGACGGCAGGTCGTCGAGCGGGGTCTCCTCGGCCCAGTCGGGGCGGGGGCGGCGGCGCGGCCGGCCCTCCTCGTCGATCTGCGGCAGCTCGGCCGTGCGCTCCGCGGAGCTCTCCGGCGCGGGCCGCTCGTCACGGAAGTAGCCCGCGGGCACCCGGCTGCCCGAGTCCGCGGACGGGTCCGGCACCTGCGGCAGCACGGCCGTCTCGTCGGAGGCCCCGGCGGGCCGCGGCGGCTGCGGCAGCACCGCGGTCTCCTCGGCGTCCGACGGCGCGGAGTCCTCCGGCACCCGCGGCAGCACCGCCGTCTCGTCGGAGGGGGCCAGGTCCTCGGGCCGCACCATCGGCGTCGGCTGGGTCACCTCGTTGTCCGGGGTGTCCTGCGCGGCCGGGGCCGGCCTGGTCTCCTCGACCTTGCGGAACTGCACCGTCCGCCCGGTCTCCGCCGCCGCGGCACTGGCCTGTGCGGCGAGCCGCCGTGCCTCCTCGGCGCGCAGCAGCGCCGCCTCGGCCTTGCGCTGCTTCTCCAGGCGCCGCTCCTCGGCCTCGGCGCGCAGCCGCGCCTCCTCCTCGGCCTGCCGCTGGCGGCGCTCCTCCTCCGCCTTGCGGGCCGCTTCCTCGGCGAGCAGCCTGACGCGCTCCTCCTCGGCCTTGCGGCGGGACTCCTCGGCGCGCTTGCGGGCCTCCTCGGCCTGGCGCTCGGCCTCGATGCGCTGCGCCTCCTCCAGCTCGCGGCGCTTGCGCTCCTCCTCCTCGGCGCGCAGCTTGGCGAGCTGTTCCTGCCGCTCGCGTTCGACGCGCTCCTCCTCGGCCTTGCGGGCGGCCTCCTCCTCGGCCTTGCGGCGCGCTTCCTCTTCTGCGGCCTTGCGGGCCTCCTCGCGGGCCTGGATCTCGGCCTCGGAGAGCGGGAGCAGCGTGTCGAGCCGGTGCCGGATGACGGTGGTGACCGCCTCCGGCTCCTGCCCGGCGTCGACGACGAGGTAGCGGCCGGGGTCACCGGCGGCCAGGGTGAGGAAACCGGAGCGCACGCGCGCGTGGAACTCCACCGGCTCCGACTCCAGCCGGTCGGGCGCCTCGGTGAACCGCTCGCGGGCGGCCTCCGGGTCGACGTCGAGCAGCACGGTCAGATGCGGTACGAGACCGCTGGTGGCCCACCGGTTGATCCGGGCGACCTCGACCGGCGACAGGTCGCGGCCCGCGCCCTGGTAGGCGACGGACGAGTCGATGTACCGGTCGGAGATGACGATGGCGCCGCGCTCCAGGGCGGGGCGGACGACGGTGTCGACGTGCTCGGCGCGGTCGGCGGCGTAGAGCAGCGCCTCCGCGCGGTGGGACAGGCCCGCCGACGAGACGTCGAGCAGGATCGAGCGGAGCCGCTTGCCGACCGGGGTGGCTCCCGGCTCGCGCGTGACGACGACCTCGTGGCCCTTGTCGCGGATCCACTCGGCGAGCGCCTCGGCCTGGGTGGACTTGCCGGCGCCGTCGCCGCCCTCCAGGGCGATGAAGAAGCCGGTGGTGGCGGGCGCCTGCGCCGGGTCGTGCCCGCCGAGCAGCGCGTCGCGCAGGTCGTGGCGGAGCGGTACGCCGCTGCGGTCGTCGGCCTTGGCGAGGACCAGGGCGGCGACGGGCAGCAGCAGCGCGCCGACCAGCATCAGGGTGAACGCGGCGCCGCCGTGCGCGAAGACGAACTTGCCGTTCTCCAGGCGGTGCGGGCCGATCAGCGCGGCGAGGAGCGGCGCGAGCAGGGCGCCGAGTGCGAGGGAGACCCGTACGACGGCCTGGAGGTGCTCGGTGGTGCGGGCCCTGCGGTACTCCTCGGACTCCTGGTCGAGGAGGGTGTGCCCGGTGTTGGCGGCGATGCCCGCGGTGACGCCGGAGAGCGCGAGGATGAGGATCACGCTGGTGACGTCGGGCACGAGCCCGGCGGCGAGCAGGCCGATGCCGGTGAGCGCGATGGCGAGGGCCAGCAGGCGGCGGCGCGAGAGCGACGGCAGCACGGACGGCGCGGACCTGATGCCGACGACGGTGCCGCCGGTGAGCGCGAGCACGAGCAGCCCGAAGGTCACCGGGCCGCCGTCCAGGTCCTTGGCCTGGAGCACGGACACGGCGACGGCGGCCGAGACGGCCCCGGCGACGGCGGCGCAGGCGAGGACGAGCAGCGGAATCGCGCCGGTGCGTCCCTTGTCCGCGGTGCCCTCACCGGTCTTCGGCCGGCGCAGGCCCTCCAGCGGCGACCGCGGGCGCGGGGTCTGCGTGTCGGGCAGTTCGAGGAAGAAGACGACGGACAGCGAGGCGGCGAAGAGCCCGGCGGCCACGTACGACGAGAGCGCGGCCTGGTGCAGGTCGAACCAGTCGACGCCCGCGCCGATCAGGTTCTGCACGAGGGAGACGACCAGCAGGACCGCGGCCGCCAGCGGTACGGCGACGAACGTGGTCCGCAGCGACAGGCGCCGCAGGGCGTCCATGTGGTCCGGCAGCGGGCGCACGGCGGCGCCCTCGGGCGGCGGGGCGGGCAGCAGCGCGGGCGCCGCGCTCTCCTTGGCGACGGTCCAGAACCGCTCGGCGACCCCGACGACGAAGGCCGTCACGAGGATCAGCGCCAGGGCGTTGTCCGGCGTCCAGTCGATCCACAGGGGCGCGACGATCAGCAGCGCGGCCCGCAGTCCGTCGGCGCCGACCATGGTCCAGCGCCGGTCGAGCGGGCCGCCGGGGGTGGTCAGCGAGGTCAGCGGACCGAGCAGGACGGCCCCGAAGAGCAGGGTGGACAGGACGCGCGCCCCGAACACCGCGGTGACGGCGAGGGCGACCCCGCGGTATCCACCGCCGAACGATCCCTCGGAAATGGCCGCCTGAAGCGTGAGCACCACGAGCACAAGCAGCCCGAGCACATCACCGACCCCGCCGACGAGCTGCGCCGACCACAGTCGTTTCAACTGGGGCACACGCAGGAGCGCGCGCACGGCGCGCTCTCGGGAGTCCGCTACCAGGGCGTCGTCTGGGGCCGTGTGGGGGGCCGTTGGCTGCTCGGCACGGGTCATTCGTCCAGCCTATCGGGACCGGCCGACACTCCGTGGGCCCGGTCCGAACAAATGGACGCCCCCGGTACAACTTCCGGGGGCGTCCGTGTGTCTACGTACCAAGGCCTTTTCGGCAAACCGTGCCCTACCAGGCAAACCGGCCCGCCGATCGCGGCGCGCGCTCTACTCGTCGGCCGCCTGGGAAGCCGTCGCCGTCGAAGCGGTCGCCTTGGAAGCGGTGGCCTTCTTGGCGGGCGCCTTCTTGGCCGCGGCCGTCGTCTTCTTCGCCGTGGTGGTCTTCTTGGCCGCCGTCTTCTTGGCCGTGGTCGTCTTCTTGGCGGCGGTCTTCTTGGCCGGCGCCTTCTTGGCGGCCTTCTTCGCGGTCTTCTTGGCCGGTCCCTTGGCGCGCTTCTCCGCGAGGAGCTCGTAACCGCGCTCGGGCGTGATGTCCTCCACGGAGTCGGCCGCCCGCAGCGTCGCGTTCGTCTCACCGTCGGTGACGTACGCGCCGAAGCGACCGTCCTTGACGACGACCGGCTTGCCGCTGACCGGGTCCTCGCCGAGCTCCTTCAGCGGCGGCTTGGCTGCCGCGCGACCGCGCTGCTTGGGCTGGGAGTAGATCTCCAGCGCCTCTTCCAGCGTGATGGTGAAGAGCTGCTCCTCGGCCGTCAGCGAGCGCGAGTCCGTCCCCTTCTTCAGGTACGGGCCGTACCTGCCGTTCTGCGCGGTGATCTCGACGCCCTCGGCGTCGGCGCCCACCACGCGCGGGAGCGACATCAGCTTCAGCGCGTCGTCCAGCGTCACCGTGTCCAGCGACATCGACTTGAACAGCGACGCCGTGCGCGGCTTGACCGCGTTCTTGCCGGTCTTCGGGGTGCCCTCGGGGAGCACCTCGGTGACGTAGGGGCCGTAGCGGCCGTCCTTGGCGATGATCTGGTGGCCGGACGTCGGGTCGGTGCCGAGCTCGAAGTCGCCGCTGGGCTTGGCGAGCAGCTCCTCGGCGTACTCGACCGACAGCTCGTCCGGCGCGAGGTCCTCGGGGACGTCGGCGCGCTGGTGGTTCTCGGAGTCCCGCTCGCCGCGCTCGACGTACGGGCCGTAGCGCCCGACGCGCAACACGATGTCGTTGCCGACGGGGAAGGACGAGACCTCGCGGGCGTCGATCGCGCCCAGGTCGGTGACGAGCTCCTTCAGGCCGCCGAGGTGGTCCCCGTCGCCGTTGCCCGCGTCGGCCGCGCCGCCGGTGCCCGGGGTGCCGTCGCCCTCGCCGAAGTAGAAGCGCTTCAGCCACGGCACGGACTGCGCCTCACCGCGCGCGATGCGGTCGAGGTCGTCCTCCATCTTGGCGGTGAAGTCGTAGTCGACGAGCCGGCCGAAGTGCTTCTCCAGCAGGTTGACGACGGCGAACGACAAGAAGGAGGGCACCAGGGCCGTCCCCTTCTTGAAGACGTAGCCGCGGTCGAGGATCGTGCCGATGATCGACGCGTACGTCGACGGGCGGCCGATCTCGCGCTCTTCCAGCTCCTTGACGAGCGAGGCCTCGGTGTAGCGGGCCGGGGGCTTGGTCGCGTGGCCGTCGACCGAGATCTCCTCGGCGGACAGCGCGTCGCCCTCGGTGACCTGCGGCAGGCGCCGCTCGCGGTCGTCCAGCTCCGCGTTCGGGTCGTCGGCGCCCTCGACGTAGGCCTTGAGGAAGCCGTGGAAGGTGATGGTCTTGCCGGACGCGCTGAACTCGGCGTCGCGGCCGTCGGAGGAGGTGCCGCCGATCTTGACCGTGACGCTGTTGCCGACCGCGTCCTTCATCTGGGAGGCGACGGTCCGCTTCCAGATCAGCTCGTAGAGCCGGAACTGGTCGCCGGTCAGGCCGGTCTCGGCGGGCGTGCGGAAGCGGTCGCCCGAGGGACGGATCGCCTCGTGCGCCTCCTGCGCGTTCTTGACCTTGCCCGCGTACGTACGCGGCTTGTCCGGCAGGTAGTCCGACCCGTACAACTGCGTGACCTGGGCACGGGCGGCCGAGACCGCCGTGTCCGACAGGGTCGTGGAGTCGGTACGCATGTAGGTGATGAAGCCGTTCTCGTACAGCTTCTGGGCCACCTGCATGGTCGCCTTGGCGCCGAAGCCCAGCTTGCGCGAGGCCTCCTGCTGCATCGTCGTCGTACGGAACGGGGCGTACGGCGAGCGGCGGTACGGCTTGGACTCGACCGAGCGGACCGCGAAGCTCGTGTTCTCCAGGGCGGCGGCGAGCGCTCGCGCGTTCGCCTCGTCCAGGTGGAGCGTGTTCGCCGAGTTTCCGCCCTTGATCTGGCCGAGCGAGTCGAAGTCGCGGCCCTGCGCGATGCGCTTGCCGTCGACCGCGGAGAGCCGGGCGACCAGGGAGGACGGGTCGGAGGGGTCACCGGCGCGGCCGGTCGCGAAGGTGCCGGTCAGGTCCCAGTACTCGGCGGAGCGGAAGGCGATGCGCTCGCGCTCCCGCTCGACGACGAGGCGGGTGGCCACCGACTGGACGCGGCCCGCCGACAGGCGCGGCATGACCTTCTTCCACAGGACCGGCGAGACCTCGTAGCCGTAGAGACGGTCGAGGATGCGACGGGTCTCCTGGGCGTCGACCATGCGCTTGTTCAGCTCGCGCGGGTTGGCCACGGCGGAGCGGATCGCGTCCTTGGTGATCTCGTGGAAGACCATCCGGTGAACGGGGACCTTGGGCTTCAGGACCTCCAGGAGGTGCCACGCGATGGCTTCGCCCTCGCGGTCCTCATCGGTGGCCAGGAAGAGTTCGTCGGAGTCCTTCAGCAGGTCCTTGAGCTTCTTGACCTGGGACTTCTTGTCGGCGTTGACGACGTAGATCGGCTCGAAGTCGTTCTCGACGTCGACGCCGAGGCGGCGCACCTCACCGGTGTACTTCTCGGGGACCTCGGCCGCGCCGTTGGGGAGGTCGCGGATGTGCCCGACGCTCGCTTCGACGACGTACCCAGGGCCGAGATAGCCCTTGATCGTCTTCGCCTTGGCGGGCGACTCGACGATGACGAGTCGGCGGCCGCCCTGTGCGGTCTCGCTGGTCGGGGACAACTTCGCTCTTCTCTCCGGTCGGCGGTCGGGGCCGTTCTGTGGTCGCGGCTGGCGCCGCTGTGTGGCACTGCTGCGGAGTGTGACGGTACCTCCCGCCGGTGTGTCAAACGGGAAAAGCACGCAGCAGCCACTCGGAACGGTAACCCGACTCCTCGTGATCCTGCCCCCGGACCGGGGAGCGGAGCCACGCGCTCCGGGTACCCGCTTCCTCACTGTGTGTGCCGCATTCCCGCCCCGAGTGTCCCGGCCGGACCCCGGCCGGACCCCGCTCGCGCCCGGGTCGAGTCCTGGTCGGGCCCAGGTCGGGGAGGGTCCCGGCCGCCCTCGCTCCCCGTCCCGGACCGCTCCTGACAAGATGGCGGGTGGCTGGGGGAGCCCGCGGGAGCCTCCGGCGCGTCCCCACGCTTCCCGACCGCAGGAGCATCCTCGATGTCCGACAGCAATCCCTACGGCCAGCCGCCGAAGGACCAGACCCCCTACGGCCAGCAGCCCCCGCAGCCGCCGCAGGACCCGCCCGGCCAGGGACCGTACGGCTATCCGCAGCAGGGCTCGCCACAGCCCGGCTACGGCTACCCCCAGGCGGGCTCCCAGCCCGGTCCCGGGTACGGGTATCCGGGCGGCGCCCCCGGTGGTGCGCCGGGCGGCTTCCCGCCCCCGCCGGGACCGGGCATGGGCATGGGCTACGACCCGAACGCTCCCTACGGCTACGACCCGTACGGCCGGCCGTACTCCGACAAGTCCAAGGTCGTCGCGGGGGTGCTGCAGCTCTTCCTCGGCAGCCTCGGCGTCGGCCGCTTCTACATCGGCAACGTCGGCATCGGCCTGGCCCAGCTGTTCACCTGCGGCGGCCTCGGAATCTGGGCGCTGATCGACGGCATCATCCTACTGACCAGCAACAACACCACGGACTCGAACGGCCGTGTCCTGCGCGGCTGACGGCCCGAACCGGGCCAGGGCGCTGTGGCGGCATCCGGCGACGGCCCCCGCGGCGGTGCTCGCCGCGGGCGCCGCGGCCGCGCTCTACCTGTACGGCACCGATCCGCACGAGCCGGGCCACTGGCTGCCCCGCTGCCCGTTCAACTGGGCCACCGGGCTGCTGTGCCCGGCGTGCGGCGGCACCCGCATGGCGTACGACCTGATGCACGGCCGGTTCTCGGCGGCCTGGCACGACAACGGGCTGCTGCTCCTCGCCGCCCCGTTCGCCCTCGCGCTGCTGGGTCGGTGGGCCTGGGAAGGGCTGCGCGGGCGCCGCTGGCGGCCCCAGTTCTCCGTGCGCGGCCAGGCGGCGATCCTGGTGACCGCGATCGCCTGGACCGTGCTGCGGAACGTCTTCTGACGCTCCTTCAGTGATGGTGCGGGGCAGTCGCGCGAACCGGGCTCGCGAACCGGGCTCGCCAAGCGGGCTCGTGAGGCGGGCTCGTGAGGCGGCAAGGCGGTCCCACCCGTTCCCTCACGCACCACCCGCACCTCAGGTCACAAACCCGCCACGAAACCTTGTGATCGCGTCAAGGGCCGCTCAAGTGCCCGTAAATTTGAGGGTTCCGAGGCGCGCAACGTCCCCACACGGCGCATCTGCCTCAGTCACCATCATCCGCTCAGGAGCACGGCCTCGCGCCGTGCCCTTGTGTTGTCCCCGAGGAGCATCGCGCATGTCCTACGAAGCGCAGCCCGGCCAGCCCGGCCAGTCCGACCCCAACGCCCCGTACGGCTACGACCCGCAGGGCCGCCCGTACTCCGACAAGTCCAAGATCGTCGCGGGCGTTCTCCAGCTCTTCCTCGGCGGCCTCGGCATCGGCCGCTTCTACGTCGGCAGCGTCGGCGTCGGCGTCGCCCAGCTGCTCACCTGTGGCGGCCTGGGCATCTGGGCCCTGATCGACGCGATCCTGTTCTTCACGAGCAACGACCGCACCGACAAGCAGGGCCGCGTGCTGCGCGGCTGACGCCCGTACGGACGACAGGGCCCGCCCCGCTGCTGCGGGGCGGGCCCTGTGTCGTTGTGTCGTTCCCGTGGCCGCGCGCCCGTGGTCGGGCCGCGCGGCGTCACGTCTGTGCGAAGCACCACACCGCGAGCCCCAGGGACACCACCCCGACCACGCCGGTGCACACCGCGGCGGCCACCGGGCGCGCCGCGTCCATCACCGGCTGCCGGTGCAGGGTGCGCGCCCCCGTCCATGCCACGAGGCCCGCTCCGAACAGCGCGAACACCGTGCCCGCGAAGAGCGCGGGGGTACTCTCCATCGCCTTGCCTCCCGGATCACGGGTACCGGTCGCGGTACCCAGGCAGGCGACGGTGACACGGACAGGCCAACCCGGGGTGAACTCCCGTACAGCGCCGGGCGAAGAGCGGTTAGCCGACCGGGTCGGCCTCCGGCGCGGTGGGCGCGGCCGGTTCGAGGAAGCCCTGCTCGACCAGGGTGCGGATCTGCGCGGGGACCTGGTCCCGCAGCAACACCGGCTCCTCGCCGACCAGTTGGGCGATAGCGTCCAGGATCGTGCCCGCGCTCAGCGAACCGTCGCACACCCCGGCGAACCCGGCGGCGACCGTGTCCACCTTCGTCGCCCGGCGCATCCCGCGACCCTGCCGCAGCACGACGTGCTCCGGGTCCTCGGCGCCCGGCAGCCCGACCTGCTCCTGCACGACCTCGCCGGCCAGCACGAAGGACGACTGGAGCAGCGCCGCGTCGTCGTGCGTGCGCAGCCAGTCGACCCGCTCGAAGTGCGCCCGCACGGCGTCGCCGAGCGGCTGCTCGACGGGGTGCGGCCACTCCTCGACCACGATCGACGGCTCGTCATGGGCGGTGCGGCGCAGGGAGATCCAGCCGAAGCCGACGGCCTTCACCTTGCGCGCCTCGAACTCGTCCAGCCACGCGTCGTACCGTGCCGCGTACTCCGCCGGATCGGTGCGGTGGTCACCGGCGTCCCGCAGCCACAGCTCGGCGTACTGCGTGATGTCCTGCACCTCGCGCTGCACGATCCAGGCGTCGCAGCCGCGCGGCACCCACGAGCGCAGCCGCTCGGTCCACTCCTCCCCCTCGACGTGCTGCCAGTTGGCCAGGAACTGGGCGTATCCCCCTTCGTTCAGATGCTCCCCCGCTCCCTGAACGATCGAGCGGCACAGATCGTCCCCGCTCATCCCGCCGTCGCGGTAGGTGAGCCGGGCGCCGGGCGAGATCACGAACGGCGGGTTCGACACGATCAGGTCGTACGTCGCGTCGCCGCTCCTGTCGTCACCGTCGACGGGCTCGTACAGCGAGCCCTCGCGCAGGTCGGCCGCCGGGGCGCCGGACAGCGCGAGGGTCAGCGCGGTGATGTGCAGGGCGCGGGGGTTGAGGTCGGTCGCGGTGACCCGGGTGGCGTGCCGGCCGGCGTGCAGCGCCTGGATGCCGGAGCCGGTGCCGATGTCGAGGGCGGAGCCGACGGGCGTGCGGACGGTGATCGCGGCGAGCGTCGTGGACGCGCCGCCGACACCGAGGACCACGCCCTCGTCGCGGCTGCCGATGCCTCCGGCCCCGCCGACGGCGCAGCCGAGGTCGGAGACGATGAACCAGTCCTCGCCGTCCGGGCCGCCGTACGGGCGTACGTCGACGGTCGCGGCCAGCTCGTCGCCGCCCGCCTCCCGCAGCCAGCCGCTCTCCAGGCACGCGGCGACGTCCAGGACGGCGGCCAGCCGGTCGCGGGCGACGGGCTGCTGGAGCAGGAAGAGCCGGACGAGCGTCTCCAGGGGGCGATCGCCCCGGGTGGCGCGCAGCGCGGGCACGGTCTCGCTGCGGGCGAGCGCGGCGTAGGCGGGCGCCCCGAGCAGGTCGAGCAGCCCGTCGGCGGTGAACTCGGCTTCGAGGAGGGCCGCACGCAGCGCGCGGGTGCCCTCCGGGCGGTCGGGGGCGGGCAGGGGGGCGGCAACGGGAGAACTCACGTCGACCATTGTGACGCGTGTGCCGGGTGGGGGTGGCTCCCACGGCTGAGGCCACCGGCCGGCACCCGGCAACGCGACACCCCCGGCGCGGCGCACAACGGCGCAACCCCGGGGGCGCGGGAAACAGGGCCGGACTACGAGGCCGACGGCGTGGCGGACGCGCTCTTGCAGCTCTCCTGCTTCGCCATGGCCTTGCCGACGTCCCCCTCCTCCAGGTTCTTGAGGGCGTCGCTGCCGCTCTGGCTGAGCTTGTCGAGCTCGCCCGCGATGCCCTTGAGTCCCTCGGCGAACTTGGCCTGGTCGCCGGTGTCCAACTTGTCGACCTGGCCCTTCAGGTCCGCGTACGACTTGGAGATCTTGTCCAGCTCGTCGACGGCGTCCTGCTGCTTGGTCTTGCCGTCGTCGACCGCCGGGGCGCCGGCCTTGTCGACCGCGTCGCCGATGGCCTTGTAGGCGTCGGACATGTCCTGGAACGCCTTGGCGTCCGTCTTCTGCACGTCGGCCGGCGCGCTGTTGTCCGACGTCTGCTTCTGGATCGCCGCGTTCGCGGCCTCGATCTTCTTCGCCTGCGGCTGGACCGCGTCGCAGACCTGCTTGGCCCAGGAGTCCAGCTTCTCGTTGCTGTCGTCACTGCAGCCCGACAACGCCAGTACCAGTACCGCACCGCCGGACAGTGCGGCTGCAAGCTTCTTGTTCACCGGATTGGTCCCTTCCATGGCTTACGGCCCCGGAACTTACACGCCGAGCACACGACAAGCGCACCTCGGGCGTTCAATACGACCGCTTTCTTGACCTTTAGCAGCCATTTGCACCAAGGGAGAGAAGGCTCACGGGTTTCCTGCCGAGAAGTTCGCCGCGGCCCCGGACACGCGGGTGGGCGGAGGGCACGTCAAAGCGCGCTCTCCGCCCACTTGTTGAGGCAGGGTCAGGCCTAGGTGCGCTGGGAGACCACCTCCGGGTCCGCCTGCTCGGGCACCCGCCCGGGGTTGCCGTCGCCGTCCGGGTCGTCGCCGACCACGATGCCGCGTCGCTTGGAGACGTACACCGCGCCGATGATGACGCCGAGCGAGACGACGGCGATCACGACCCGCACGGGCACGCTGGCGTCGTCGCCGTAGCTGAATTTGACGACCGCGGGCGCGATCAGCAGCGCGACGAGGTTCATCACCTTCAGCAGCGGGTTGATGGCCGGGCCCGCGGTGTCCTTGAACGGGTCGCCGACCGTGTCGCCGATGACGGTGGCCGCGTGCGCCTCGCTGCCCTTGCCGCCGTGGTGGCCGTCCTCGACGAGCTTCTTGGCGTTGTCCCACGCGCCACCGGAGTTGGCGAGGAACACGGCCATCAGCGTGCCGGTGCCGATGGCTCCGGCGAGATACGCGCCGAGCGCGCCGACGCCGAGCGTGAAGCCGATCGCGATCGGCGCCATGACGGCGAGCAGGCCGGGCGTGGCGAGCTCCCTGAGCGCGTCCTTGGTGCAGATGTCGACGACACGCCCGTACTCGGGCTTCTCGGTGTAGTCCATGATCCCGGGGTGCTCGCGGAACTGCCGCCGCACCTCGTAGACCACCGAACCCGCCGAGCGCGACACGGCGTTGATGGCAAGCCCGGAGAAGAGGAACACCACCGCGGCTCCGGCGATGAGCCCCACCAGGTTGTTGGGCTGCGAGATGTCCATGACCAGGTTCATCGGCCCGCCGTCGCCGACCTTCTCGCCGACGTCGTGCGCGGCCGTGAGGATCGCGTCGCGGTACGAGCCGAAGAGCGCGGCCGCGGCGAGGACGGCCGTGGCGATGGCGATGCCCTTGGTGATGGCCTTGGTGGTGTTGCCGACGGCGTCGAGGTCGGTGAGCACCTGGGCGCCCGCGCCCTGGACGTCGCCGGACATCTCGGCGATGCCCTGGGCGTTGTCGGAGACGGGCCCGAAGGTGTCCATGGCGACGATCACGCCGACGGTGGTCAGCAGCCCGGTGCCGGCCAGCGCGACCGCGAACAGCGCGAGCATGATCGACGTACCGCCGAGCAGGAACGCGCCGTAGACGCCGAGTCCGATCAACACGGCGGTGTACACGGCCGATTCGAGCCCCACCGAGATGCCCGCGAGGACCACGGTCGCCGGGCCCGTCAGGGAGGTCTTGCCGATGTCCCTGACGGGGCGCCGGGTGGTCTCGGTGAAGTAGCCGGTGAGCTGCTGGATGAGGGCCGCGAGCACGATGCCGATGGCGACCGCGATGACCGCGAGGATCCGCGGGTCGCCGTCCTTGGCCCGGATGGCGGCGTCGGTGACCCCGTCCAGGTCGGCGTACTTGCCCGGCAGGTACAGGAAGACGGCCGCGGTCACCAGGACGAGCGAGATCACCGCGGAGATGAAGAAGCCGCGGTTGATGGCGCTCATGCCCGAGCGGTCGCTCCGGCGTGGCGCGACGGCGAAGATGCCGATCATCGCCGTGACGACCCCGATCGCGGGCACGATCAGCGGGAACGCGAGCCCGGAGTCGCCGAAGGCCGCCTTGCCGAGGATCAGCGCGGCGACCAGGGTGACGGCGTACGACTCGAAGAGGTCGGCGGCCATGCCGGCGCAGTCGCCGACGTTGTCGCCCACGTTGTCGGCGATGGTCGCGGCGTTGCGCGGATCGTCCTCCGGAATGCCCTGCTCGACCTTGCCGACCAGGTCGGCTCCGACGTCGGCGGCCTTGGTGAAGATGCCGCCGCCGACCCTCATGAACATGGCGATCAGCGCGGCGCCGAGCCCGAATCCCTCCAGCACCTTGGGCGCGTCGGCCGCGTAGACCAGCACGACGCACGAGGCGCCCAGCAGGCCGAGCCCCACCGTGAACATGCCGACGACGCCGCCCGTACGGAATGCGATCTTCATGGCGTGGTGCGAGACGGCGGTGAGATCTTTTTCGGGTTCGCCTTCCGCGGGTGTCGCTTCTCGGGCCGCGGCCGCCACACGCACATTACTGCGCACCGCGAGCCACATTCCGATATAGCCGGTGATCGCCGAGAAGACCGCGCCGATCAAGAAAAAGGCCGAACGCCCGGCGCGCTGATTCCAGTCGTCGGCCGGCAGCAGCAGGAGCAGGAAGAACACCACGATGGCGAATACACCGAGGGTGCGCAACTGTCGCCCCAGATACGCTTTCGCGCCTTCCTGCACCGCGGCCGCGATCTCTTTCATGGATGGAGTGCCCTCACCGGCCGCGAGCACCTGACGCACCAGGACCCCTGCGACGGCGAGCGCCGCGAGCGCGACGAGCGCGATGACGATCACGATCAGTCGGTTGTCGTCCGTCAGAACTGCGGCTGCGAGGCTTGCGAACTGAGAAGGCTCCGCCATTCGTCCTCCTTGACGCTTGGGCTGAGCTCAAGATGTGGACGGATTGTAGGGAGCGGAACCTGATCTCAACAGGGCGCCGTAAACGGAATTGTTCTCTACCAGGATAGTGATCGATAAACCCCGCTAATCCACTGAGGGCATTAGTCGAGAAAGACGATCTAGGCGGAAATCAAGAAAGCCCCTGATCACCTTGACGGTGAACAGAGGCTTGAGAAAAAGCGCACAAGCGCAGATCTACGAGAACTGTCGGAGCTACGAGAGCTATCGAAGCTACGAGAACTGTCGCAGCTGTCGGAGTTGTTGTCAGAGCCGTCAGCGCTACGGCAGCAGTGTCGCGGGCAGTGTCGGCCAGCTCATCCGGATCAGGCCACCGTCCGCGTCCGCGGTGACCTCGACATCGTCGACGAGGCCGCTGATGACGGCGAGGCCCATCTCGTCCTCGCCCTCCGCGTCCGGGTCCTCGGCCGTGCCGGCGACTCCGGGGGCGGCGACGGTCGCGTGCGACGCCTCGTCCCCGACCTCGATGGAGAACTGCTTCTCCTCCTCGACGAGCGCCACCCGCACCGGCGCCGTGATGCCGCCCGCCTGGTGCAGGCCGACGGCTCGGGAGCAGGCCTCGCCCACGGCGAGCCTGACCTCATCGAGCACGGCCTCGTCCACGCCCGCCCTGCGCGCCATCGCGGCCGCCACCAGGCGGGCCGTGCGGACGTGCTCGGGCAGAGGGCTGAAGCGGAGTTCGACGGTGGCCATGCATCCCCCTCGGACGTACGGGCGTGCTCTCGGGGACCGGGCACGGTTCCTGGCCGCCCGATCCCCGTCTCTCTATCGATCTTCCCGCGATGAGCCGACCCAGTCACCCGGCTGACGCGCCGGACGGCTCGGTCGGCCGGTCAACGGCTCAGTCGGTCGCCGCGACGGCTTCCTCGACCGAGGTGTGGATCGGGAACACCTTGGTCAGACCGGTGATCCGGAAGATCTTGAGAATGCGCTCCTGGTTGCAGACCAGGCGCAGCGAGCCCTCGTGGGCACGCACCCGCTTCAGGCCGCCGACCAGCACGCCGAGCCCGGTGGAGTCGAGGAAGTCCACGCCCTCCATGTCGACGACAAGGTGGAAACTGCCGTCATTCACCAGCTCGACCAGCTGCTCGCGCAGCTTGGGCGCGGTATATACATCGATTTCTCCACCGACCTCGACGACCGTACGATCGCCGACGGTACGGGTCGACAGGGACAGGTCCACGGATCCTCCAGCACCTTGCTATCGAGCGGTCGCCCCTCGGGGACACCTCGGCTTGATCCCCCGGGACGGTTCGCCAGCCGCGAAGGCATTCAATCACTTACCAGCAGGCATGCACGACGCCTTGGGAGCATTGTCCGTCACGCCAGTGACAGACTCGGTGCCGATGGCCAAGAATCACCGATCCGAGCGACCCTCGGCTACCGACGCCTCCCGCCCTGCTCCCGGGGCGATTCTGGACAGGCTCGCCACGGGTCCGAGCAGGGCTGCGCGCATCACCCATACGGAGCACTTGCCCCCTCGTCCGGGACGTCATGCAGTCTGGCCGGACCGGATCCGTGCCGAGGTCGTCGCGACCGTCCAGGAAGCCGGTATCGAGCACCCCTGGGCCCACCAGGCACTCGCGGCGGAGCACGCGCTCGACGGTGATTCGGTCGTCGTGGCCACCGGAACGGCCTCCGGGAAGTCCCTGGCGTACCTCGTCCCGGCCCTCTCGGCGCTCTTGGACGGCTCGGAGGCGCCGAACGGCCGCGGGGCGACCACCCTGTACCTCGCCCCGACGAAGGCGCTCGCGGCGGACCAGTGCCGATCGGTGAAGGAACTTTCACAACCGCTGGGTACGGCGATCCGGCCGGCGGTGTACGACGGCGACACCCCGTTCGAGGAACGGGAGTGGGTGCGCCAGTACGCCAACTACGTCCTCACCAATCCCGACATGCTGCACCGCGGCATATTGCCCTCGCACCCCCGCTGGTCCTCCTTCCTCAAGGCCCTCAAGTACGTCGTCATCGACGAGTGCCACACCTACCGCGGCGTCTTCGGCAGCCACGTCGCGCAGATCCTGCGCCGCCTGCGCCGCCTCTGCGCCCGCTACGGCTCCTCCCCCGTCTTCCTCCTCGCCTCGGCCACGGCGGCCGAACCGGCCGTCGCCGCGCAACGCCTCACGGGCCTGCCGGTCGTCGAGGTCGCCGACGACGCCTCGCCCCGCGGCGAGCTGGTCTTCGCCCTCTGGGAGCCGCCGCTCACCGAGATGCAGGGCGAGAAGGGCGCCCCGGTGCGCCGCACGGCGACCGCCGAGACGGCCGACCTGCTCACCGACCTCACCGTGCAGGGCATCCGCTCGGTCGCCTTCGTACGGTCCCGGCGCGGCGCCGAGCTGATCGCGGTGATCGCCCAGGAACGTCTGGCCGAGATCGATCGCTCGCTGCCGCGCCGGGTGGCCGCCTACCGCGGCGGGTACCTCGCCGAGGAACGCCGCGCCCTCGAAGCCGCCCTGCACTCCGGAGAACTCCTCGGTCTCGCCGCCACCACCGCCCTCGAACTCGGCATCGACGTCTCCGGCCTCGACGCCGTGGTGATCGCCGGCTATCCCGGCACCCGGGCCTCCCTGTGGCAGCAGGCGGGCCGTGCGGGCCGCTCGGGCCAGGGGGCACTCGCGGTCCTGGTCGCCCGTGACGATCCCCTGGACACCTATCTGGTGCACCACCCGGAGGCCCTCTTCGAGCAGCCGGTGGAGTCGACGGTCCTCGACCCCGACAACCCCTACGTCCTGGCCCCGCACCTGTGCGCGGCCGCCTCCGAACTCCCCCTCACCGAACCGGACTTCGCTCTCTTCGGCCCGGCGTCCGCCGAGCTCCTCCCGCAACTGGAGGCGGCGAAACTGCTGCGCCGCCGCTCCGGCACCAAGGCCTGGCACTGGACGCGCCGCGAGTCCGCCGCCGACCTGGCCGACATCCGCGGCGAGGGCGGCGACCCGGTTCAGATCGTCGAGGCGAGCACCGGCCGGCTCCTCGGCACGGTCGACGCCGGCTCGGCCCACACCACCGTCCACGACGGCGCGGTCCACCTCCACCAGGGCCGCACCTACGTCGTCAAGCAGCTGGACCTCGACGACAACGTCGCCCTGGTCGAACCGGCGAACCCCACGTACTCCACGACGGCCCGCGACACCACGGCCATCTCCATCCTGGAGACGGACGTCGAGGTCCCGTGGGGCGACGGCTCGCTGTGCTACGGCTCGGTGGAAGTGACCAACCAGGTCGTCGGCTACCTCCGCCGCCGCCTCATCACGGGCGAGGTCCTCGGCGAGACCAAACTCGACCTCCCTCCTCGTACGCTGCGCACCCGCGCGGTGTGGTGGACGGTCACCGAGGACCAGCTGGACGCCGCCCGGGTGAACCCCGAGATCCTCGGCGGCGCCCTGCACGCCGCCGAACACGCCTCCATCGGCATGCTCCCCCTCTTCGCCACCTGCGACCGCTGGGACATCGGCGGCGTCTCGATCCCGCTGCACCCCGACACGCTGCTACCGACCGTCTTCGTCTACGACGGCCACCCCGGCGGGGCGGGCTTCGCCGAGCGCGCCTTCCACACGGCCAAGGAGTGGCTGACCGCCACCCGCGAGACCATCGCCTCCTGCGAGTGCGAGGCCGGCTGCCCGTCGTGCATCCAGTCCCCCAAGTGCGGCAACGGCAACGATCCGCTGCACAAGCGGGGGGCGGTCCGCCTCCTCACGACGCTGCTCGAACAGGCGCCTTGAGGATCGGGCAGGCGGAGTAGAAGTCGGGCGGGGCAGTAGGCATCGGGCAGGCACTGCCGGAATCAGGCAGGCGCCACAGGCGGAATCAGGCAGGCGCTGTCGGACGTCGCGGGCCCGGACCGGCTCGGTTCGGGCCCACCCCAGACCGGGCCCACCCCAGACCGGGCCCACCCCAGACCGGGCCCACCCCAGACCGGGCCCACCCCGGATCGGGCTGATCCGGACCGGTCTCGGCGCCGGTGTCAGGAGCCGCCGGTATCGCCCCGGCAGGCCCCGCCCGTGCCCGTACCTCGGCTTCCAGCACTCCGCTGCCCGCTCCCGCCGTCACCTCGGCCACCTCCCCGCGCACGGCGCACCGCACGACTCTCGCGCCCTGCGCCCGGGCCACCCGGTCGGCCACCGCGCAGGCCCGCGCGTCGCCCTTCGCCCACTGCTCGGCCGCCGCGAGCGCGGCCAAGTCGGCCGCCCCGCCCGCCCGGTGCCGGATCTGCACCGCCTGACCGAGAGCGAGGACGCCCACGAAGACGGCGCCCACCGCGGCCATCGCCATGACGGCCCAGACCGTCGCGGACCCCCGCTCGCCTCTCAGCCGCGCCCGCCGCCCCTTGCCGCCCGGTCCCGTCACGTCGCCTCCCGCCCTTCCTCCGGAGCGGCGGGCTCCGGGGCCATCTCCGAGGCCGGCTCCGGTGCCGTCTCAGGGACCGGCTCCGAGGCAGTCCCCGAAGGGATCGGCTCCGGGGCCGTCATCTCCTCGGCCGCCGCGACGGCCTCCGCGCTCAACTCGACGCCGAGCGGCCCCGGTCCGGCCGCTCGCGCCAGCACCGTCACCCGGACCAGCTCTCCCTCCCGTCTCACCTCGACCCGCGCGCCCCGCGGGGCGGCCTCCCGGGCGGCGGCCACGGCGGCGCTCTCCGGCTCCTGCCGGGCCACCGCCCTGGCCCCGGTCCGCGCGGCGTCCACGCACCGGATCTGCTCGGACGCCGCCACCACCGCCCAGACCAGCGCCATCGTGAACGCCACGAGCACGGGCAGCACCACCGCCGCCTCCGCCGTCACGAACCCGCGATCCCGGTCCCGGCCCGTCTCAGAACGAGCCATGGAGCGCCTTCGCCACCAGCGACTGCAACGTCGACTGGACCACGTCACTCGTCACCACCTGGTACAGCACCCCGGCGAACCCGACGGCCGCGATCAGCCCCACCGCGTACTCCGACGTGACCATCCCCGCGTCCCCGCGCGCCGCCGAGCGCACGCCGCGCGCCCACGTCAGCAGAGCTCCCCGCAGCCGCCGGTACGTCCTAACCGTCCTCGTCCCACGCGTTCCGTTCATCTCAACCCCCGTATCAATGTCTGCACTTCAGGGATCCGGCAGTCCCGGATCCCGCTTCCCTCACGCCTCAGCGGCCGCCCAACATCCCGCCGCCGAGACCGATCACCACGGGCAGCACCCCGATCACGAGAAAGGCCGGCAGAAAGCACAGCCCCACCGGAGCGGTGACGGCCACCGCGGCTCGGCGCGCCACCGCCGTCGCTCTGCGCCCGCGCTCCGCTCTGCACTCGGCGGCGATCCGGGCGACCGGTGCCGCCGCCGGGGCCCCGGACTCGCCGGCCCGCTCCAGCAGCCGGACCAGCGCGTCGGCATCGGGAAGAACGGCCAACTCCCGCCATGCCACACCCGGTTCACCGCCGAGCCGCATCTGCGCCGCACCCCGCGCGAGCCCTCTCCCGACGGGCCCGCCCAACGACTCCCCGACGACCCGCGCCGCCTCCACCGGGTCCGCCCCGGCCGCGATGCAGGCGGCCAGCAGATCGGCCGCCAGCGGCAGTTGGCGGCGCGCCTCGGCGCTGTCATCCACCCCGGACGAGACCGCCCGGCCCCGCCGCCACCGCCACACCGCGCCGCCCGCGACGGCCCCGACGAGCAGCCCCGCCGCGCCGCCGACCACCACGTACCCGGCACTCACGGCCCCGGCCACCGGAGCCCACCGGCGCACCACGCCCGGCATCCGAAAGCCCCGCGGCGCCGCGTCCACCGCGACGATGTCCAGCACCAGCCGCACCCGCCGCCGAAGCTCCCGCTCCCGCCACCGTCTCTCGGCCGCCCGCGCGAGCCACACCATCGCCAGCGCGGCACACAGCACCGCCCCCAGCCTGTGGACAACTTCCATATCCCTCACCGCTCCCTTCCATCGAGCCCCGCCAGCTCATCCGGCCTGATCAATCCACCTGGCTCCGCCAGCCCGCACAGCCCCCTCCCACCCCCCTCACGCCTCAGCCCCCCGAACGATCCGCAACGCCCACCACAACCCCGCCCCCTCCAACACCCCGCCCACCACCAGGCACCCCGCACCGGCCCCGGTGTGCAGCAGCACCCGCAACGGCCGTGCCCCCAGTGCCGAGCCGAGCAGCAGCCCGAGCACCGGCAGCCCGGCGAGCATCACCGCCGTGGACCAGGGCCCCGCCAACTGGGCCCGCAGATCCGCCCGTTGATCCCGCTCCGCCCGCAACGCATCCGCCAGCCGCTCCAGTCCGGCCGCGAGTCCGGCGCCCCGGTCCACCGCCACGTGCCAGCACGCCGCCAGCCCGTGCAGCCCCTCGGCGCCCGGCTCCCCAGCCGCCACCCGCAGCGCGCCGGGCACGTCACCGCCGAACCGGGCAGCGGCCGCCACCGCGGCGCTCCCCGCCCCGGACAGCGCGCCCGACTCCCGGACGGCGACGGTCAGCGCCGCACCCGGCTGCCGCCCCGCCCGGACCTCCCCGGCCAGCACCTCGCACAGCCGGATCACCGCGTCTCCACGCCGCTCCCGCCCCCGCAGCGCCGCTCTTCCCCGCCGCGCCCGAGCCACCGCGGGCACCGCGCAGACGCCCAGGACCAGCGGCAGCGGCGAGGCCCCCACGGCCCCGACGAGCGCACCGATCACCGCGCACCCCCACTCGGGCCGACCGCGCAGCCACCTCACCCACCGCTCGCCCGTACTCCGCCAGGCCGGTGCCGCCCCGGCACCCGCCGCCTCGCCGAACACCGCCCGCACCCGCCGCGCTTCGGCGTCCCGCACGCTCACCACCCACACCACGACCGCCACCCCGATCAGCCCCACCGCCACGACACCGGACATCCGCACTCCTCGCTCCCACCCGTCACGTCCCTCGCTCTCCTCCTCCTGGGCGCCGCCCGCCCCTCACTCCAGCCGTACCCCCAGCAGGCCGCCCAGCCGCTCCCAGCCCTCGCCCGGCGCGAAGCCGCGCTCGCGCCACTCCAGTGCGGGCACGGCCCGTACCCATCCCTGCGTGTCCCGCTCCAGCACCCGCACCTGGGCCACCCGGCGCCGACCACCCCGGTCCCGGACGAGATGCAGCACCACCGACACCGCGGCCGCCAGCTGGCTGTGCAGCGCGGCCCGGTCGAGCCCAGCCGCCGTCCCCAGCGCCTCGAGACGGACCGGCACGTCGCCCGCCGCGTTCGCGTGCAGGGTGCCGCAGCCGCCCTCGTGACCGGTGTTGAGCGCGGCCAGGAGCGAGACGACCTCGGCGCCGCGCACCTCGCCGACGACGAGCCGGTCCGGCCGCATCCGCAGCGCCTGCCTCACCAGGTCGTCCAGGCCGACGGCGCCGGCCCCCTCCTGGTTGGCGGGCCGTGCCTCCAGGCGCACCACGTGCGGGTGCTCGGGGCGCAGTTCGGCGGAGTCCTCGGCCAGGACGATGCGCTCGTCCGGGCCGACCAGGCCGAGGAGCGCGCTGAGCAGCGTCGTCTTGCCGCTGCCCGTGCCGCCGCTGATCAGGAACGACAGGCGGGCGTCGAGCAGCGCCCGCAGCACCCGGTCGCCGCCCGGCGGCACCGTCCCCGCCGCCACCAGCTCCTTCAGGGTGAACGCCCGGGGGCGTACGACCCGCAGCGACAGGCACGTGCACCCCACCGCGACCGGTGGCAGCACCGCGTGCAGCCGCGTCCCGTCGGGCAGCCGGGCGTCCACCCAGGGCCGGGCGTCGTCGAGGCGGCGCCCCACGACGGCGGCCAGCCGCTGGGCCAGTCGCCGCACGGCGGCGGCGCTCTCGAAGGCCACGTCGGCCCGCTCCAGGCCGCCGCCCCGGTCGACCCAGACGAGGTCGGGCGCCGAGACCAGCACATCCGTCACCGAGGGATCGGCGAGCAGCGGCTCCAGCGGCCCGGCGCCCACCAGCTCGGACCGCAGCCGGCCCGCGACGCCCAGCACTTCGGCGTCGCCGAGGATCCGGCCCTGGGCCCTGAGCGCCTCGGCCACGCGCGCGGGGGTCGCCTCCGCCCCGGTCTCCGCGAGCCACTGCCTGACCCCGTCGAGCATCCGCGCCCCGACCACCGCGCTCACGGCGTCTCCCCCTGCTCCACGGCCACCGGCACCCGCTCCCAGAACGCCGTACAGAACCGCCGCAACGGCCCGCCGGACTCCGCCTGGGGTGTCCGCCCCGCCAGCACGCCCGTATCCAGCGGGAGCTCTCCGGCCAGGGGCAGTCCGAGCAGCCGGGCCACCTCGTCCGGGTCCAGCACGCCGGAGCGCCGCGCCCCGCGTGCGGGCGCCGTCACCACTCGCAGGTCCCGCACCACCATGCCCACGGCGTCGGCCACCCGTCGGGCGGCGGCGACGGCCCGCAGTTCCGGCGGCACCACGAGCAGCGCCAGATCGAGCTGGGCCAGCGCCTCCACCGAGCTCGCGTCGATCCGCCGGGGCAGGTCCACCACGACGGCCCCGCCTCTGCGCCGCCCCGCCGCGAGCACCACGCGCATCGCCTCGGGCGGCAGCACCGTCAGGTCGCCGCGATCCCAGCTGAGCACCCGCAGGCCGTTCAGGCACGGCAGCGACTCCTCCAGCGCGGTGGCGCCGACGCGGCCGCGGGAGTGGACGAACGCCGGCCAGCGCAGCCCGTCCGCCGCCTCGCCGCCGAGCAGTACGTCGAGGCCGCCGCCGATCGGGTCCGCGTCGACCAGCAGGGTGCGCCGCCCCGCAGCCGCTGACGCCGTCGCCAGTCCGCAGGCCAGCGTCGAGGCACCGGCCCCGCCCCGGCCGCCGAGGACGCCGACGGTCAGCGCGGGCCGGCCCACGCCCTCCGCGACATCGGCGATCCGGTCCATCAGCCACTGCTCGGCGTCCGGCAGCATCAGCACGTGCTCGGCGCCGATCTCCACGGCCCGCCGCCACACCCCGGGGTCGTCCTGGTCCCGGCCGACGAGCATCACCCCGTCCCGGCGGGCGGCGCCGCGCAGCCGCCCCGCCGCGTCGCCCCCGACCAGCACCAGGGGCGCCGCCTCCCACCTGCCTCTGCCCTCCGGTGCCCCGTGCCCGACCTCGGGCCGCACCCCCGCCGCCGCGCACAGCCGCAACAGGTCGTCGAGGAGCACCACGTCCTCCGTCACGATCAGCGGCACCCGCCGCACGCCCCGCGGCTCCACCGCGCTGACCTCCACCACGATCCGATCCCCCTGTCTCCGCACCCTCGCCCGCCCCACGGGCGAGCCGGTCCGCCGCGAAGTCACCGGCACCGGAGCGCCGAATACCGGTCGCCGGCGCGGCTCGTCATAACGAACCGGCCTTGAACGGCGGCCCGGACTTCGCCTGCGGAATCACCGTGCAGCGATCCTGGAAATCATGTGGATCTTGGTCAAAAACTGTGGACACGAGAAGGGTTGTGAATATCCCCCTCACCCATACCGGTGACATCCCGGAGCCGCCCCGGAACGGGCCCGGGAACCCCGTCGGGAAGGGCTTCGGGAACGGTCTCGGGAACCGCTCGGGAACCCCTTCAGGAACAGTCCGGGAGCCTCCCGGCCTCCCTGCGCAGCGCACTCTTTTCATCACACAAAGTGACTGCAGTGGCACGGATGGACGCCGCGGCCCAGAGCCGGGAATCATGGGGATCGGGCAAGAAAAAAGGACCCGAAAACGGGTCCGGACATGCGACGACCCCCGCCGGGGGGGAGAGCGGGGGTCGTCCCCACGGTCCGACTCGGGGGGGGAGGAGCCAGACCGGGTTAGCACGGTCGCGAACGATCCGTGACTTCCATGGTGTACCCGAGAGCCTTCTCAGGCAAACCCACGCGCCCCAGCTTACGCCGAATGGTGGGCGCCTATGCTCGAGCTTGTGGAAAACCACTCCTTGCACCACTCCATGCCCCGCACAGCCGCGTTCTTCGACCTGGACAAGACCGTCATCGCCAAGTCGAGCACGCTCACGTTCAGCAAATCGTTCTACCAAGGCGGACTGATCAACCGCAGGGCGGTGCTGCGCACGGCCTACGCGCAGTTCGTCTTCCTGGCCGGGGGCGCCGACCACGACCAGATGGAGCGGATGCGCCAGTACCTGTCGGCGCTGTGCCGCGGCTGGAACGTGCGGCAGGTGCGGGAGATCGTGGCCGAGACGCTGCACGACCTGATCGACCCGATCATCTACGACGAGGCGGCGTCCCTCATCGAGGAGCACCACACCGCCGGCCGGGACGTGGTCATCGTCTCCACCTCGGGTGCCGAGGTCGTCGAGCCGATCGGTGAACTGCTGGGCGCGGACCGGGTGGTGGCCACGCGCATGGTCGTCGGCGACGACGGCTGCTTCACCGGCGAGGTGGAGTACTACGCGTACGGGCCCACCAAAGCGGAGGCCGTCAAGGAACTCGCCGCCTCCGAGGGATACGACCTCGCGCGCTGCTACGCGTACAGCGACTCGGCGACCGATGTGCCGATGCTGAGCTCCGTCGGACATCCGTACGCGGTCAATCCGGACCGGGCGCTGCGGCGCGAGGCACTCGCGCGTGAGTGGCCGATTCTCGACTTCCACAAGCCGGTCCGACTCAAGAAGCGGCTGCCACACCTCTCCAAGCCGTCCCGTCCGGCACTGGTCGCCGCGGCCGCGCTCGGCGCGGCCGCCGCCGCGGCGGGTCTGGTCTGGTACGCCAGTCGCCGCCGGGCGCTCCCGGGCAGGTAGAGAAAGAAGCGCCCGATTCGCCCCCGTTTGAACCTAAAAGTAAAGAAGTGCAGCCAGGGGTTTCGCATCCCTCGGGTGAGGAGTACAAAGGAGTCAACGGCCCGCGAGACCAAGGACATCCGAGAGGATCACCTTCACACGCAGAAAAGGCCCCACGGACCGAGCATGAACACCGGGCACCCACGCGACGTCGACCCGTCGATTACGGGCCAGCCGCACCAGGCGACGGGCAAAGTACCCGACCTGATGGGCAACACATATCGAGGACGCTTGGTAACCAGGTGGCCATGCCAGCGGCGGTACGAGGACTCGTACCGCCGCAACCTTGTGCGGGGGGCCTGAAGAAGGGCCCGCTCAGGCCGCGCCGCGCTGGAGCGCCTCGCACACCGCGGTCGACTCCCGGACCCCCAGCTCGACCGCCTTGCCGCAGTGCGTGATCCACGCGGCCATCCCGTCCGGCGTACCGGAGACGTAGCCTTCGAGCGCGGCCGCGTAGGCCGCGCGCCCCAGCTCCGCGTGGCCCACCTCGGCGGGGCAGATCGACTTGGGGTCGAGCCCGCTGCCCACCAGGACGATGCGTTCGGCGGCCCGCGCGACCAGGCCGTTGTGCGAGCCGAAGGGGCGCAGCGCCAGCAGTTCGCCGTGCACGACGGCGGCGCTCACCAGGGCGGGCGCCGAGCTGCCCGTGATGATCAGCTGAGCGAGCCCCTCGAGGCGGCCCGCCACCTCGTCCGCGTCCGGCACCGGCAGCTCGATGAGCGGCTCGTCCACCGGCTCGCCGGGCGTGCGCGGCCGGCCCACCGTGTCGTCCTGGTCGGCGGCCGCGACCAGATGCAGGCGCGCGAGCACCCGCAGCGGCGACTGCCGCCAGATGGACAGCAGTTGACCCGCCTCGGCGGTCAGCCGCAGGGCCGCGCCCACCACGGGCGCCTCCCGGTCGCCGTCGGCGCCACTGAAGTCGGTACGGCGGCGGACCTCTTCGAGGTTCCAGTCAGCGCCGGACAACGCCGCGCTGCCGCGCGCGCCGCGCAGCGCGGCCTCGGAGGTGACCTCGGTGCTGCGGCGCCGCATGACCCGGTGCCCGTAGACCCGGTCCACGGCTTTGCGCACGGAGTCCACGGAGTCGGCCACGCCCGGCAGGGTCGCGAGCGCGGCGAGGGGGTCGGCTGTCGTACTCATGAGTACGACCCTACGGTCCCGGGGCCCGCGCCCCACGAAGGAGTGGTCTTCTTCACGCGCGAGCACCACGAAGGGTGACGATCAAACTACCCTTGGTGAACATGAAGATCGCTTTCGTCGGGAAGGGCGGCAGCGGCAAGACCACGCTGTCCTCGCTCTTCATCCGCCACCTCGCCAGCACCGGATCACCGGTGATCGCCGTCGACGCCGACATCAACCAGCACTTGGGCGCGGCCCTCGGCCTCGACGACGACGTCGCCGCCGACCTGCCCGCACTCGGCGCCCGGCTGCCGTTCATCAAGGACTACCTGCGCGGTTCGAACCCGCGCATCGCCTCCGCCGACACGATGATCAAGACGACGCCGCCCGGCGAGGGCTCGCGGCTGCTGCGGGTGCGCGAGAACAACCCGGTGTACGACGCCTGCGCCCGGGAGGTGGAACTCGACGGCGACACCGTGCGTTTGATGGTCACCGGGCCGTTCACCGAAGCCGACCTCGGTGTCGCCTGCTACCACTCCAAGACCGGAGCGGTGGAGCTGTGCCTGAATCACCTGGTCGACGGCCGCGGCGAGTACGTGGTGGTCGACATGACCGCGGGCTCGGACTCCTTCGCCTCGGGCATGTTCACCCGCTTCGACATGACGTTCCTCGTCGCCGAGCCGACGCGCAAGGGAGTCTCCGTCTACCGCCAGTACAAGGAGTACGCACGGGACTTCGGCATCTCCCTGAAGGTCGTGGGGAACAAGGTGCAGGGCCAGGACGACCTCGACTTCCTGCGCGCCGAGGTCGGGGACGACCTGCTCGTCACCGTCGGGCACTCGGACTGGGTGCGCGCCATGGAGAAGGGCCGCCCGCCGCGCTTCTCGCTCCTGGAGGAGCCCAACAGGGCGTCCCTGCGGGCGCTCCAGGACGCGGCCGACGCGACGTACGAGGCCCGCGACTGGGAGCGCTACACGCGCCAGATGATCCACTTCCACGTGAAGAACGCCCAGAACTGGGGCAACGAGAAGACCGGGGCCGACCTGGCTTCGCAGGTCGACCCCGGCTTCACGCTTCAGGAGAGCGTCACGGCAACCGCCTGACCGCTCCTAGGACTTGGCGGCCGGTGCGCCCGGCACCCCCTTGGGGGCCGGGGCCGGACCGCCGCCGTTGAGGAAGGCCGGCCAGCCCTGCCCGGGCGCCTTGCCGACGGGCAGTTCGGCGAGCTTGCGCAGGGTGCCGGCGTCCTGCGCGTCGAGCCAGTCGGCGAGCTGGTGGAAGGAGACGCAGCGCACGTCCGGCTTGTTGCAGACCCTCTCGACGGTCTGCTCGACGGCGCGCATGTAGGTGCCGCCGTTCCAGGACTCGAAGTGGTTGCCGATGATCAGCGGCGCGCGGTTGCCCTTGTAGGCGCGGTTGAAGCCCGCCAGCAGGCTGTCGCGCATCTGGTTGCCCCAGTAGGCGTGCCTGGCGGGGTCGCCGTGCATGGTGCCGGACTGGTTCACGGCGAAGTTGTAGTCCATGGTCAGCTGCTCGTAGGAGTGGCCGAGGAACGGCACGAGCTGCATGGACAGGTCCCACAGACCGTCCTTCTTCGTCGGCCAGACCTGGTTGTTGACGCCGCTGGTGTCATAGCGGAAGCCCAGGTCGTGGGCGGCGCGCATGAAGTTCTTCTGCCCTTCCAGGCAGGGCGTGCGGGCGCCGATGAGCTCCTTGTCGTAGTCGAAGGGCAGCGGCGCCGCCTTCTTCAGGCCCGTGTTGGTCTTCCATGACTTCACGAACGACTTGGCCTGGGCGATCTCGCTCTTCCACTCGGCCACCGACCACTGGCCGACCCCGCCGTCCTTGCCGCAGAAGTGACCGTTGAAGTGGGTGCCGATCTCGTTGCCCTCGAGCCAGGCACCGCGCACCTGCTCCGCGGTGTCCTTGATCCCCTTGAGGTCGTTGAATCCGATGTCGGAGCGGCCCGGCGAGTGCTGCGGCGCGTGGTACTCGCCCGCCTTGTCCTCGGGGAGCATGTACACGCCGCTGAGGAAGTACGTCATGGTCGCGTTGTTCTTCTTGGCGACCTTGCGGAAGTGCGAGAAGAGCTTCTGGCTGTCCTCGCCCGCGCCGTCCCAGGAGAAGACGACGAACTGGGGCGGCTTCTGTCCCGCCTCGAGGCGGTCGGCTCTCGGCAGATGCGGCTGGCGACCGGTGTACGCGGTCGAGCCGTCGCCGATGAGGCGGAGCACGCTGCCCGGGGCGCCCTTGTGGGGCGCGGCGGCCTCCTTGGGGCCCGGGGCGCCCTGGTGCTGCGGGGCGTCCGTGCCGCAGCCGGCGAGGGCCGCGGCGCAGGCCGCGGCGGCGGTGATACCCGCGGCGATCCGCAGGGACGGGCGGGGAGCGATCCTTCGGGTGGCGGCCATCTTCCGCCCACCTTCTTCCTGGAGTCGGCTGAGAGGAGGTGAATGCGAGAAATGCCCGCTTCCGGCGGGCGGCGCCGTCACCGTCGCACGAAGGCCGTACACGATTTGTACGACAAGCCGACCAAAGTTTTAGTTCACTACGCAGAGTGAAACCTTGCCCCATTTGCCCTTTTGAGCCCACCCAGTCCTTTACTCTGCATTACTATTCATTTACCGAGCGTTGATATCGAACGTTGATTTTCATCCCGCCGCTGCACGCCGTGAACCACGGCCGCGACCGACCCCCACCCACCACCCGGGGGTCCCCCACATTCCGCGACCGCGCTGCACCCCGGAGGAGACGGGAACCATGTCAGCCTGCGTACCCACCCGCGCCAGTGACTCCGAACGACCGGGCGAGCCGACAGACGCCGCCCACCCGGCCCACAGTCCACCGCCGGCGCCCCGCCGCCGCTTCCGTATCGCGGGCGCCGACCTCTCGGCGTCCATCGCGGTCTTCCTGATCGCCCTCCCGCTGTCCCTCGGCATCGCCCTGGCGACCGGCGCGCCCCTGGAGTCGGGGCTGGTCGCCGCCGCCGTCGGCGGCATCGTCGCCGGTGTCATGGGCGGCGCCCCGCTCCAGGTCAGCGGCCCCGCCGCGGGCCTGACCGTGGTCACCGCCGAGCTGATCCAGCGCTACGGCTGGCGGACCACCTGCGCCATCACCGTGATGGCCGGCGTCGCCCAGCTCGGGCTCGGCTGCCTGCGCGTGGCGCGCACGGCGCTCGCCGTCAGCCCCGCCGTGGTGCACGGCATGCTCGCCGGCATCGGCATCACCATCGCCGTCGCCCAGGTCCACATCGTCCTCGGCGGCACTCCCCAGAGCTCCGTACTCGCCAACCTGGGCGCCCTGCCCGCCCAGTTGGCGAACCTGCAGCCCGCCGCGCTCGCCATCAGCGTCCTCACCATCGCCATCCTGCTCGCCTGGCCGAGGATCCCGGGTGGCGTCGGGCGCGTCACCCGCAAGATCCCGGGCGCGCTCGTCGCCGTGACCGCCGCGAGCGTCACCGCCGCACTGCTCGGGCTGAGCCTGCCCGAGGTCGACCTGCCGTCCTGGAGCAGCCACGCGCTGGCCGGACTGCCCGAGGGGCCGGTGCTCGGCATCGCCGCGGCCGTGCTGACCACGACCCTGGTGTGCAGCGTGCAGTCACTGCTCGGCGCCGTCGCCGTGGACAAGATGGCCGCCGCGCGGCCCGATCTGCCGCCGTCGATGCGCCGCTCGAACCTGGACCGGGAGCTGCTCTCCCAGGGCGCGTCGAACATCGTCTCCGGCTCGCTCGGCGGGCTGCCCGTCGCGGGCGTCGCGGTGCGCTCGACCGCGAACATCAACGCGGGCGCCGTGAGCGGGAACTCCGCGGTGCTGCACGGCGTTTGGGTAGTAGCGGCCACCCTCCTCCTGGTCCCCGTCCTGGAGCTGATCCCGCTCGCCTCGCTCGCCGCGCTGGTGATGATGGTCGGCATCCAGATGGTGTCCCTGCACCACATCCGCACGGTCACCCGCCACCGTGAGGTGCTCGTCTACGTCGTGACCACCCTCGGCGTCGTCGTCTTCGGCGTGCTCGAAGGCGTCGGCCTCGGTGTCGCGGTCGCCGTCGGCGTCGCGATGCAGCGCCTCGCGCGCACCCGGATCACGCACGAGGAGGACGCCCGCGGCGTCCACCATGTGCGCGTACGCGGCCAGTTGACGTTCCTCGCCGTGCCACGGCTGAGCCGCACCCTTCATCAGGTGCCCCAAGGGGCGAACTGCGTAGTGGAGTTGGACGGATCTTTCATGGACCATGCCGCGTACGAAGCCCTTCAGGGCTGGCAGAAGGCCCACACCACCCAGGGCGGACAGGTCGAGGTGGCCGGGCGCGGCGGATCGCGGATCGCCGAGCCGGCGAGCGCCTCGCACGCCTGCTGCCGCCCCTGGACCCCCTGGCGCAACCACCACTGCGACGACCGGCCGCACACGCACACCCCCGAGCGGACGGCGCCGGCCCGCGGCGGGCACCATCTGGCCAGCGGTATCAGCGCGTTCCAGCGGAACACGGCGCCGCTGGTCCGCGGCGAGCTGGCCCGGCTCGCGCGGGAGGGGCAGAAGCCCACGCAGCTC
The DNA here is from genome assembly GCF_040529335.1 of Streptomyces sp. HUAS MG91. GTDB lineage: Bacteria > Actinomycetota > Actinomycetes > Streptomycetales > Streptomycetaceae > Streptomyces > Streptomyces tabacisoli. Next base: position 3,920,252 of record NZ_CP159534.1, read on the forward strand.
TTCCTGACCTGCGCCGACTCCCGGGTCGTCACCTCGATGATCACGTCGAGCGGCCCCGGCGACCTGTTCGTCGTGCGGAACGTGGGAAATCTGGTGCCGTTGCCGGGTGCCGAGAGCGGGGACGACTCGGTCGCCGCCGCCATCGAGTACGCCGTCGACGTCCTGAAGGTGCAGTCGATCACCGTGTGCGGGCACTCGGGATGCGGCGCGATGCAGGCGTTGTTGAGCAGTCCGCCGTCCGCTCCCGGAGCGCTCACCCCGCTCAAGCGGTGGCTGCGGCACGGGATGCCGAGCCTGGAGCGGATGGGCGACAAGGAGTTGCCCTGGGCGCGGCTCGCGGGCCGGGCGCCGGCCGACACGGTCGAGCAGCTCTGTCTGACCAATGTCGTCCAGCAGTTGGAGCATCTGCGGGCGCACGAGTCGGTCGCGCGCGCCCTGGACGAGGGCGTGCTCGAACTGCACGGGATGTACTTCCACGTCGGCGAGGCCCAGGCCTACCTGCTGGAAGAGCGTGATCCCGTCTTCGGTCAGGTCGAGGCGGCCGCCTACGAGGACACCGGAGCGGCCCGGGCCTGAACCGGCCCTTTCCCGGATCCGTGGGATAAGTGAGAGCGTGTGGCTCCCGGCACCGCCGGGAGCCACACGCATGAACTCCGGGCCTATAGGTCTAAACCAATTTTCGGACACCCCTTGTCACCAGGGGGCGACGTCTGATGAGCTGTGGCCTGGGACACAACGGACACCTTGGGAAAGGCAGAAGCCGTGAGCAACGAGAGCCTGGCCAATCTTCTGAAGGAAGAGCGACGCTTCGCGCCGCCCGCTGACCTGGCGGCGAACGCCAACGTCACGGCCGAGGCGTATGAGCAGGCCAAGGCTGACCGGCTGGGCTTCTGGGCCGAGCAGGCCCGCCGCCTCACCTGGGCCACCGAGCCGACCGAGACCCTGGACTGGTCGAACCCGCCGTTCGCCAAGTGGTTCAAGGACGGCAAGCTCAACGTCGCGTACAACTGCGTCGACCGCCACGTCGAGGCGGGCAACGGCGACCGGGTCGCGATCCACTTCGAGGGCGAGCCCGGCGACAGCCGCGCGATCACCTACGCCGAGCTGAAGGACGAGGTCAGCCGCGCGGCGAACGCGCTGACCGAGCTGGGCGTGCAGAAGGGCGACCGGGTCGCCGTCTACCTGCCGATGATCCCCGAGGCCGTCATCTCGATGCTCGCCTGCGCGCGCATCGGTGCCGCGCACTCCGTCGTCTTCGGCGGCTTCTCCGCCGACGCGATCGCCAAGCGCATCGAGGACGCCGACGCCAAGGTCGTCATCACCTCCGACGGCGGCTACCGCCGCGGCAAGCCCTCCGCCCTCAAGCCGGCCGTCGACGAGGCGCTCACCCGCGTATCCGTCGACAAGGTCCTCGTCGTGCAGCGCACGAAGCAGGACGTCGCCTGGACCGAGGGCCGCGACGTGTGGTGGCACGACGTCGCCGGAAGGCAGTCGGCGGAGCACACCCCGCAGGCGTTCGACGCCGAGCAGCCGCTCTTCATCCTCTACACGTCGGGCACGACGGGTAAGCCGAAGGGCATCCTGCACACCTCGGGCGGCTACCTGACGCAGGCCAGCTACACCCACCACGCGGTCTTCGACCTCAAGCCGGAGACGGACGTGTACTGGTGCACGGCCGACATCGGCTGGGTCACCGGCCACTCGTACATCACCTACGGCCCGCTCTCCAACGGCGCGACGCAGGTCATCTACGAGGGCACCCCGGACACCCCGCACCAGGGCCGGTTCTGGGAGATCGTGCAGAAGTACGGCGTCACGATCCTCTACACGGCGCCCACCGCGATCCGCACGTTCATGAAGTGGGGCGACGACATCCCCGCGAAGTTCGACCTCAGCAGCCTGCGCGTGCTGGGTTCCGTGGGCGAGCCGATCAACCCCGAGGCCTGGGTCTGGTACCGCAAGAACATCGGCGGCGACAAGGCCCCGATCGTGGACACCTGGTGGCAGACCGAGACCGGCGCCATGATGATCTCGCCGCTGCCCGGCGTCACCGAGACCAAGCCCGGCTCCGCCCAGCGCCCGCTGCCCGGCATCTCCGCGACCGTCGTCGACGACGAGGCCAACGAGGTACCCAACGGCGGCGGTGGCTACCTGGTCCTCACCGAGCCGTGGCCGTCGATGCTGCGCACCATCTGGGGCGACGACCAGCGGTTCATCGACACCTACTGGTCGCGCTTCGAGGGCAAGTACTTCGCCGGTGACGGCGCCAAGAAGGACGAGGACGGCGACATCTGGCTCCTCGGCCGCGTCGACGACGTCATGCTCGTCTCCGGGCACAACATCTCCACCACCGAGGTCGAGTCCGCGCTCGTCTCGCACCCGGCCGTCGCCGAGGCCGCCGTGGTCGGCGCCGCCGACGAGACCACCGGTCAGGCGATCGTCGCCTTCGTGATCCTGCGCGGCAGCGCCAACGCGGAGGACGAGTCCCTCGTCGCCGACCTGCGCAACCACGTCGGCGCCACGCTCGGCCCGATCGCCAAGCCCAAGCGGGTCCTGCCCGTCGCCGAACTGCCCAAGACCCGCTCCGGCAAGATCATGCGCCGCCTCCTGCGCGACGTCGCGGAGAACCGCGCGGTCGGTGACGTCACCACGCTCGCCGACTCCTCCGTGATGGACCTGATCCAGAACAAGCTGCCGGCGGCGCCCAGCGAGGACTGATCACCCGCGAATACGGACGAACGGGCACCCGGTGAACGCGCCGGGTGCCCGTTTCGTACGTATGGTGATGATCACCAGGTACGTCTCGCGTACACCCGGTAGGGTGAAGTCCGCGTCAAGAACGCGCCATGAAGTTCACAGGGTGTGCCGGGAAGTCTGGTCGGCGATGTCATCAGCCGTACCCGACCGGAGGTCCCCCTCGTGGCAGCGCCCCAGAAGCAGAGCAAGCCCGGCCGCACCGCACTCGGCCGGATCTCCCTGCCCGAGCGGAACTTCATCGCCGAGGCCCTGCGCACCGAGACCGTCGGCGGCGTCCTGCTGCTCGCCGCCGCCGTCGCCGCCCTGATCTGGGCGAACGTACCGGCGCTCAGCCACAGCTACGAGACCGTCAGCGACGCCCACTTCGGCCTCTCCGCGCTCGGCCTCGACCTCTCCGTCGAGCACTGGGCGGCCGACGGGCTCCTCGCGGTCTTCTTCTTCGTCGCCGGCATCGAACTCAAGCGCGAGCTGGTCGCGGGCGATCTGCGCGACCCGAAAGCGGCCGCGCTGCCGGTCGTCGCCGCCCTCTGCGGCATGGCGATGCCCGCGATCGTCTACACCGTCGTCGCCTCGGCCGGCGGCGGCTCCCTGGCTGGCTGGGCCGTGCCCACCGCCACCGACATCGCCTTCGCGCTCGCCGTGCTCGCCGTCATCGGGACCTCGCTGCCGAGCGCCCTGCGCGCCTTCCTGCTGACCCTCGCCGTCGTCGACGACCTCTTCGCGATCCTGATCATCGCGGTCTTCTTCACGAGCGACCTCGATTTCGCGGCGCTCGCGGGTGCCTTCGTCGGCCTCGCGGTCTTCTGGCTGCTGCTGCGCAAGCGGGTGC